>JAZLGA010000088.1:0-61709 GCA_045616045.1 Bacteroidales bacterium
GGTAAATGTAAATTGACTGTTAGTTTCGTCTTTAGGAACGTCCATTTTAGAATTAAAATTGATTTGCGCTGCAAAGTTATACAAAAAAGCGATATTATGCCGAAAAATGATGTAAACTATAATTTGACACGTTCTCAAACAATGAAATAATAATCTGTTTTATTATTCAATTGCAGTGCTTTTCATAATACATATAATTGCAATTTCCTTAAAATCCTTATCCTGTTATGAATATCCAAAGCGGTTAAATATTGAAACCAAAGTAAAACTTGATAGTGAGTTGCCCTAACTGTAGTTGAAATCAAGGTCCCGATATCGTCGATCAGCATTATGAATGTGCCATTGCGGCACTGTCGCCTGGATGGCCGGACAAATAACAGGGTTTCGCAACTGGTGTTCTTTGCAGCATAACTATATAAGCCATGGCCTTGGTAGGGCAAAGTCTTTTATTGTCCTGCTTGCAGGGCAATGACTATGGCTTACACTGAGGAAATGGTGTCAAAATGTCCGTGTTCCCGTTATCGGTGGCAAATTCTCGAACGCCATCATGCCAGATGCTGTTTTGCCGTTCAAAATGACTGGCGAAGAAACGAAAGAAACGTCTCGAAACATGGCTTGCCTCACATTCGTCCAACCCCGCTCCCGCCATAATAAAGCAGAATATGGTTCTTTTTTTGCAGGATGCTATCTGACTTATAATATTGTGAGAGGGGCATGCGAAGGTAAGATGAATGTTGCATACAAAATTGGAATATACATAGAGTCTCCTTTCTGTTCTTATATTGACTCTATGGCTGGGGGACACATTAAGTATGAAAGGACGTCTCGCCTTGTATTTTGTTTACGTTTCACCTGCTAATTCTGTGAGCCTATTTCAGGGCAAGTCAGTGGGAAGACATTCAGCATGGGTTTTTATGCACCGTTCATAGTGTCACGAAGCCTCACGTCGCCCAATTATTTCCCTTCAACCATCACTTTCAGTATCTCCACATCGGTTTCTTTCATGCCGTTGCGACCGATGCGTCCTATATGGTCTATTGTCTCTTCCACATCGTTGCCAATGATTCCGTCGCCACCGAGGAGGTTGTCGCCTTGGCGGCTCATTTCGTAGCCTAGTATTCCAGCTTCCACGGCGAGGGCTATCTTGCCTGCGCATGAGGGTTTGGCACCGTCGCATACTATGCCTGCAACCATGCCGAGAGCGTTCTCAAGGGTGTGTTGTATCACACTGAGGTTGCCTTTCAGCAGATAGGCTATACCGCATCCAGCTGCGCATCCAGCACTTACAGCACCGCAATAAGCCGAGAGTCGTCCTATGCCAGTCTTTTGGTGTATGGCGATAAGGTTTGAAAGAGCTACTGCGCGATAGGTTCGTTCTTCTGGTATTTTGTGTTCGTCGGCGTAGGCTAACACAGGCAGACAAGCCGTGATGCCTTGGTTGCCGCTGCCTGAGTTTATTATGACTGGCATCTCGCAGCCGCTCATGCGAGCGTCGCTGCCTGCTGCAGCCCAAGCCTTGGCTTTTTGGCGCACGTCGTTGCCGAAACGCAACAATGTACTTCCTACATTGGCCCCCCAGTTGTGCATCAGACCTTCCATGGCGATGGCTTTGTTGCAGCGGATTTGCTCACCAACAGCATCTTTGATGTCCTCCAAATCAGCTGTGTCGCAAAACTCATAAATCTTGTCCACGCGGAGGCAACTGCGGTCGGTCATATTTGCGTTGGTGTCATCGCATTTGCCGTTGAAGAGATTCTTGCCGTCCTTTTCTATGGCCACTATGTTGGTATGGTGACCTGCTATTCTGACAGCAGCGGTATGCCCGTTGGCGTAGAGTTTGACGGTGATGTCAAGTTGCGCTATCTTGTCCAGTGGCACTATGGTAATAGGTATGGTGTCAAGAAAGTTGGCTATTTGTTGTTTTTCCTCTTCGGTCACGTTGGCTATAACCTCCAGAGCCTTGTCTGGATTGCCTGCCACTATGCCTGACGCCACCGATGCTTTCAGCCCTTTCAGTCCGTCGGTGTTGGGCACCACCACGCTTTTCACATTCTTGATGATGTTGCCACTGGCTTCTATCTCCACTTTTTCGGGTGCCGCACCCAATATGGTGCGAGCTTTGGCGGCGGCATAGGCAAGGCAAATAGGTTCGGTGCAGCCCATGGCTGGCACAAGTTCTTCTTTCAGAATGTTGAGGTACGAGGTGTACAGACAATCGCTTTTATCCATGATAATGAGTTTTTAATGGTGCAAAAGTAATAAAAATATGATTATTGAAGTAAATATTATTAAGTATGTTTCCTAAAATTAATGCCAAATCACCTTAGTGAAGCTTTTTTAAGGTTTTTGTCATGTGAATGAGTTCGCCCTTTTTCCAAAAAATATCTTTTTTTTATTGTGGCATTAAAAAAAAGAGTATCTTTGCAGCCTGATTCGATGCCCAATGGTGTAATTGGCAACACGACTGACTCTGGATCAGTAAAGTCCAGGTTCGAACCCTGGTTGGGCAACTTTTAACCGCTGTAATTCAAATAAAATCAATGTATTGCGGCGGTTTTCTTTTTGCGCAACTGAAACATTAATGAAACATCTTGCCTGCTGAAACAACAATCGAACAAAACATAATTCCTGCACTTCTTTTTCGACAAACAAAGTGCTTCAGGCGACAATGCTCTCAGATGTTTCAATAATTACCCTTCCTCGCTTTCATCATTGAACATTTTCGCAGCAGAGTGTTGTTCTGTTCTGTATCAAAATCCCCCATATATTTTCCCTTTTATAGCGCTTTCTTGACTTTAAAACCATGCCTATGCCACACCCTTTGCCACTTTTGAATACCTGTTTTAAGGGTTAAACATTTGTTTCATAGTAAATTATGTGGAAAAACTTAAAAAAAAGGAATACTATTTTTGCTTTGTGGCTGTTTTGAATGGTGCTGGAGAGTATATATGTGAAATTCCAATTAAAACTCATTGATTTTAAGTGATATAAACGTGCAGATTTTCGCCATATTATTCCCCGTTTTGTTTAAAATAGATAAACTTGACAGAATCCATAATTTTGAGGGCAATTTTCGGAGATTAACACCATCTCTCCAACCAAATTTTTATTGAAAATATCTTTAATATAAATCTTTGACAATCAAATAGTTATTCGTATATTTACAGAAAATTTGAACAACTTTAAAATGAAAACCAAACCTTCAAACGGACTTGAAACTGTGGATTGTTTGATTTGGAAGAAAACACCTCAAAATTGAGTTCACCTGGCAATCACTTGGGGTGTTTGTGGGAAAGTGGTTGATTTCGAGATGATTAGATAAAAAATTGAATTAGGTCTTTATAAAAAAATGACGAATGCCGGAGCAAAATATTACGATAACGAACTGTTTTGATGGTGGTTTCTGGAAGTTTACCGACAGAGAATACCTTGCCCTAAAATTTATAAAAGCATCATCGACTATTAGAAATAAAAAAATATTTAATTTTGCAATGTCGTTTTCTTTTGAATTTTGTTTAAAGGACTTCGCAAAATTCAAAGGGTGACGGCGTGCGAATAGTAAAAATAGAAGTCCCAAAAAATTCATAATACAATGAAGAAAAACATCACGATTCTTTCGGTGCTTGTAGGGGCTCTCTTACTACTGCCATGCTGCAAGAAAAGCAAGGAGCAGGTTATCATCAGGTCTGAAATGAAAAGTCCAACCCTCAATAGCGGTGAAAGGACTTACCTCGGGCCAACCGCCGATGGTCAGACCCATATTTTATGGGACAAGAGCGACCACATTGGCGTCTTCGATGGCACTAACCGGTACGAATTTGAGCTTGAAAGTGGAGAAAATACTTCAAATGCTCAGTTTGTAACCCTTGCAACTCCTTTTGAGTCTGACGCTTATTGCGCTATATGTCCGACGGGCATGAATCCTATGGCACAACGTAATGGCAACAATTATACGGTAACCTTCTATCTGCCACAGACACAGGTCTATCAGAACCCAATCAACGGTGTCCCGACTTTGGGAAAAGGTATGCTCCCAATGTTGGCCTATTCATCGCAATATCATGTGTTCAACTTCAATACACCGATGGCCATTCTTAAGGTTGACCTTATAGGCACCGGCTGGGTGAAAAAAATAGTGTTGACTGACCTCAATGAAGGAAACAATCTATGGGGAAAGACCTCGGTAACGATGTCTGCCGAAACGGATATGCCCGAAATTCATTCCGCAGACTTAAGCGAGGGCGGCAATACCCTGACCCTCAATTGCAACCACACCCAACTGAGCAAAACCCCAACGAGTTTCTATTTTGTGGTTCCTGTTGGTACGTTGCGCAATGAAAAAGGCTATAATTTCAAGATTGATGTGTATGACCTTGACAATGTTCGCCACACCATTGAAAAATGTGGCGTGCCAGGCGACGACATTCAGCGCGCAAAAATCACTACGATAACTCATGACGAGATGCTGGAACTTGACAACATAGTCGGAGTAAAAGGCGTGTTCAGCGTTGGCAAAAACAAAAAGGTTTACTTCTCACAAGGCAACTTAACGACAAAACAGCTTTATAGTATCTTAGGCTTTCAGAAAAAACAGTATCTTTACGATCTTGAACTTCCAATTGGTTTCACACGTTTCAGCCAGGGTGCTCCCGAAGGCTCAATGCCTTATGTTACCATAACTCTGGATAATGGAACCGTGCAGCGAGACGTATGGCGAGTGCTTACAGCCGAGGAATGGATGTACTTGTTCAGTTACAAATGGGAAGGCTTCAATTCTTACGGTGATGATTATGACAACGACACTCGTCGTGACATGTATAGAAAAGGTGTGACGGTGATGGGGAGTACCAATTGTCTTGTCCTTTATCCCGACGGATATGAAGGAACAAAAGTTCCGGATTTCGACACGGAATCGTTCGATACCGAAGCAGAGTATGAGGCTGCTACAGCCGCCGGTGTCGTGTTCCTTCCTGCCGCCAGCTACTGCAACGATGATTATGAAGGTTTAGCTGGTGTCTATTGGTCTTCGACACCTTGTGCAGGCTCAAGCAACTACGGCTATGCTCTCTTCTTCCAATCGCAGCAAACTAAATGGGGCGACAGGTATGTTAATCCGAAAGCAGAAATTCCTGCTCACACCGGTTGTTCGCAACGTTTGGTCAGAGACGTCGTAATCCCTGCCGAATAATCAATGCTATAGAAAATCATGTAAACCAATAAATTTGTCAATCATGAAAACAACATCATTAAAAAATACATTTGTTAGCACGGCATTCATTATACTGATGTCGTCGCTCGTACTCTCGGGCTGCAAGAAAGATAATAGCGAACCTATACAAGAGCCGGAGCCTTCACCGACACCTGAAGCCAAGTTCGATATTCCCGTGTGTCACCCCATCATAACCGAAGGATGTAATCCGACGAACCACATCATCGACACGATGGAATTCCCCTATATTGACATCAACCAACTGATAGGTTCAGCAGGAAAAAACTCATCAAAAGCATCAAGTTTCTGGGCAGGTGCTGGCATGTGGTTACTGGAAAAAGGTGGAGGCGGCCTGGTAGCCGGACTGTTTTCTCCTTTGGGGTCAATGTTGACCAATGCAATTCTCGGTGGTGATGAAACCCAAGAAAAACTAGATAAAATAATTAGCGAACTGAAAGTGATTGAGAACCAGATGAACACGCTCATGAGTAACACAGAGCAGTCTCTCCGAATGCTGGACGCAGTCAATTACAACCAATTGCACCAATACTACACTGAATTCCAAGCTATCCTTACAACCTTGACCAATGTCAACGACATCTATGAATCTAGATTGAAGGCAATTCATGAGAATTCCATGAACTTGGCTCCCGATGAGTTGGAACAACAAGTAACTCAAGTCATGCAAGAATGGGCAAACCAACAGATCCCTTACTGCGGTAATGCCTATAACGCCATTGACCAGCTGTATAATCGCATGTATTCTAGCTTGTTATTTCATGAAAGCCAACGCAATATCTTTGACATCTACGATGTGATAGTGTTCCACAACACACCTTGGGAAATGACAGGCTACGACATCCGCGATATGTTTCGTACTGCCGTCGCCGCTGAAGCTTTGCGCACCACATGGCTGTCAACCCTCTATTATAGAACGATAAACATGAATGACAAAGTCGCAGGTGTCGAGACAACAATCAATACACTTAATGCGTTCTTTTCGCATGATGGCAATGTCGTCAATCGACGTTATGATAAGGTAGTATGCCAGCTTTCAGGAGCTCTGTTTGTCCTTCAAGCGGATGCTCTTGCTGAACACAAGCCGTGGACTAGTACAAAATTAATATCCAATCTGGATTTTCAGAAACCTGTTTTCCTTGACGGCACGGTTTCAAATACTGATAATGTCGGTGCTGCACACGATTCCCAACTGACAAATGACCAAATCAGTCAGATAACGACCTATTACAAGTCGAGTTTCGGCAGGGACTACACCATCCTGAACTGTCTGCAAGATGGCGGTCTGATTGTTTCGGCCTACTACAACACCATTTTCAGCTTTCAAAATGGAGACCCCTATGCAATCTCGTATTACGAAGACGTTTACCTTATGTCACAAGAGTCTAGGGTGGACATCTATGCAGATTACGTATCTGTTGGTACAATAATCGGTGAATCACTCATCAGATTTTCAGGCTTATACAATGTAGGCATTCCTTTGAACGGCTACATTACTGTTGAGGGCAACAAATGCCATGGCTATGAATCGTGCTTTTCCCATGATTTTATTAATACATGGTCAACTGGTATTAGACCTGCTTCGTTTGAGACGGTTTGGACACCATATTATGTTCACATTACAAAGTGGACAGCTGAAAGTGATTATACATTTAATTTCCCTGGCAAATATTTCCTGTGGTTCAAGCCGGGTTCACTTAAAACTTACACCCAATTCGACATTTGATAATGCCTGAGACAATTAGGGAGCAAGTTTGCACATCATTAACCCTAAAGAAAAAGCCTTGACCATGGTCAGGGCTTTTTCATTATGAATTGCAACGCAAGCTTTCTTGAAAGATTCTGCAATTCCGATTAGAAGATTTGGGATTTCGACCGATTTAAGGATAGTCTCTTCGGTAGTGTTTCAACCAGAGTGTCTGAAGTCTGTTGACTTAAGGGAAGTCGATGCAAAAATAGACAATACTTTTCATATTTGTATTGTTTTTTAGCCGCTGCGCTCAGACACAATTTTGTGGCAGTATTTCAACTTTGCTTAGTGTGGCTTCACAGACAGATGGTTTGAAAGGCATGTGTCCTATTTATCCCCAAAACAAATAAAATGGGTGTCAGTTAGCTCTGACACCCAAGTCTATAAATGCCTAATAATAAGGGAACAGGGCGTAAAATACCCTTAATATTCGTCTTCGTTGAAGAAAAAGTCTTCTTTCGTGGGGTAATCGGGCCAAAGGTCCTCGATGCGCTCATAGATGTCGTCTTCGTCTTCTATTTCTTCGAGGTTTTCGATTACTTCTTGCGGACATCCCGAGCGTTTTGCCCATTCAAGCAGCTCGTCACTGGTTGCTGGCCATGGTGCGTCTTCCAATTTTGAAGCTAATTCTAGTGTCCAATACATGTTCGTCTGTTTTTTATTTTTTTTAGGGTGCAAAAATACCATTTCTGTGCCAAAATTCAAGTGTTTTGCAAAAATATTTTTTTTTGCTTGTTATGGTTAACTGCTAAATTTTGTTTAAATTGCATAAAATCAGATTGTTGAATTCAAAAATAATATTTCAAATGTTGGATGTGATGGCATCGACAAACCAGTTGCATTTTGTCAGTTTTCAAAATATAATTCAGCCTTTGTCAAAAATGTTACCCAAATTGGTTTGGTTTTTTGGCTATATTTTCTTTTTACATTATAACCATCTGGTTCGTAATAAAAAAACAGGAACCGCTATCCATTCAGTTCCTGTTCTAAAAGAAAATACATTATAAGAAATCAGCCTGTCTAAAGAACTCAATCAATCCTTAAGCCTGGCATCTGCTTTTTTGTCATCGCAAAAGTATAACAAATACATACAACTAATTTGGGTTGCAACATTGTAACTTTTTAGATCATTTGTCACTCAGTTTTTTGCAAGCCTTTTTGTATTGTGTTAATGATTGCAATATCTTCTAAATCAACATGTTGTTATTTGAAATCAAAATTATTCATTTTTAATGCAATAATTTCGTAAATTTGCTACTTGAAATTGAAAATTCCAAAATGATGAAGAAACTTATTTTAATACGTCATGGAGAGAGTGAGTGGAACAAACTCAACCTTTTTACAGGCTGGACCAATGTTGATCTCTCGGAGAAAGGTGTTAATGAGGCTTTTGAGGCTGGCAAGACGTTGAAAGACAATGGTCTGAAACCTGAAATATGCTTCACGTCCTATTTGAAACGAGCCATCAAGACCTTGAACAACGTGCTTGATGCAATGGATATGGACTGGCTTCCCGTTCACAAGTCATGGAGGCTAAACGAAAAGTCGTATGGAAAGCTTCAAGGGCTGAACAAGGCCGAGACGGCTGCCAAGTATGGTGATGAGCAAGTCAGGCTATGGCGTCGTGCTTTTGATGTGCAACCACCTGCGTTCGATATGAACGACCCCAAAAGTCCACGCATGGATCCTCGCTATGCTGAGTTAACTGATGAACAAATCCCGCTCACCGAGTCGCTGAAAGACACCATTGCGCGTGTCATGCCATACTATGAGGGTGAAATAATGAAGGCCTTCGACAAACACAGCCAAGTTATGGTCGTGGCACACGGCAACAGCCTCCGTGGCATTGTCAAAGTCCTTAAGAATATGGGTAATGACGAGATAATCGCTTTTAATATACCGACAGGCATTCCTTATGTTTTTGAATTTGATGACAATATGAGATTGCAAAAGGATTACTTCCTCGGTGACCCAGAAAAAATTGCTGCGTTGATGGCTGCCGTTGCCAATCAAGGTAAGGCTAAATAAACATATTTGTTTTATGTCTAAAAAGGCACTCTCGTGAGTGCCTTTTTAGCTGTTAATTTCACTTGACTGTTTTTGGAAGTTTGTATTTCGTTCTGAGCCCTATTTCTTTTAGTATTTGTTTAAAGTTGTCAGGCAATTTGTTCCATACAGTTTCTGCTATTTTGTCGGGTATGATTTTGTAGAAAGCTTCTGCTATTCCTCCTGTTATGCATGCAAGCGTGTCGCTGTCACCGCCTAAAGATACCGCCAGACGGACGGATGATTCGAAGTCGGTGCTGTCCAAAAAGGCGACAATTGCTTCGGGAACGGTACCCTGGCACGACGGCTCCCAGTCATAGACAGGACGTATCTCGTCACAGGTGCGGTTAAGGTCGTAGCCGAATTCAGATGTGATATAGTCTTTTATCTCTTGTTTGCTTTTCCCGTTGCGAGCCAGGAAGATGGCCGTTGCAGTTGCTTGTGCGCCTTTTATTCCTTCGGGATGGTTGTGCGTGATGGCTGCTGACAACTCTGCCACATGCTTTGTCTCCTCAACTGTGTCGAACATCCAGCCCACAGCACTTGCACGCATGGCCGATCCGTTGCCCCACGAGTTGTAGGGCTTGCGACAGTCTCCTCCGGTAAGCCATCTTTTGAACATTCCTCCATAACCTCCCATAGGACACGGAAACTCCATTCCGAACTTGACCAAGCTCTCCTCAAGCGTAGCCATGCCGTGTTTGGGGTCTTGCAAAAGCCAGTTCGCTACAGCCATAGTCATGATGCTGTCGTCGGTGTAGTTGCATCGTTTCGAGAAAAACGGGAAGTCCGTCGTTTTGATGTTGTTGAACTCATATACCGAGCCAACAGTGTCGCCTATTATTGATCCTAACATTGTTTTGTTTTTTTTTGTTTATGAGTGCGAACTTCCAAATTCGCCGAATAATTCTAAAGACGTTTTCTTTGATGATTTATTGCCTTTTGCAAGGTGCTAAAGGTTTTCGTCACCCGAAACCATCATCAGGTTATGGTGTTCGAATGGCCAGTTGGGTAAGTCGATGTGCTATCATACGTCATCTTCGTGGTTGAACTTCAGTCCATATCCGTCTTCTTTGCCAAATGCGCTTCTGGCTATTAACATTGAGGATTGTATTATATCGTCTAATGAGAAATTCATGTTTTTTTTAAATGTTGGTTTATTAAGATGGCCGTGCGGATATGTAACTCATATTCGCACGGGTTGTTTCTTGTCAGATTATTTCTGCCCAGAAATCCTTCGGCAAGCAGATGTTTTCCGCATTGACGGCGCCAGCAAAAAGCGGTGCTATTTCGGCAGGGGTGTGGCCTGCTATGCCGCAGCCAATACGTGTCACAAGGAACTTCAACTTCGGATGTTCTCTTGCAAACATGACAAACCTTGCGACTGCGGCCTCTGTCTTGTTAATTGTCTCCATTGTCGGGATGGCGTAGCTGCGTCCCTGAAGACCTTCGCCTTGGCCCCATTTGGCTCCATAATATTTCATGGCTGCGGCTGCTGCTCCGCCTTCATGCAGACCCAGTGCATTGCTGCCGAAAACGAAAATCTCGTTGTCGTTCAAGTGGGTGATGTGTTCGGGCGTTATACGGTGCGTGAACTCTTCCATCTCACGGAAGTTGCGGTTTGCACGGTTCGATTTGGAGCGGAATAGTTTACGTTCCATTGCCGAAAGTCGGCTCGTCTCGTTCCTTTCTTCTTCAAAGCGTGCATATATCATAGCTTTTGCCTTGAACTCTTTGGCCCAGGCTTCCTTCATGCCACGCTCGTCATCTGTAAATGTCATGTGGTTGTCAATCGACAAACCCTTTGATACGGCTTCCACGTCTTGGTTGGTGCCTATGTAGGCAAAATTCCAGCCTTCCTCGTCCTTGAGTCTTTCGACGAGCGCTTTTATATCGCTTCCGCTGAACATTGTTGAGGCGTTTTCAAGACCGTCGGTGATAACGGTTACGACCGCTGTGGCATCTTCCTTGTTCTTGATTTGATTTAACAGCTTGTTTAGGCTTATGCCCATGGCATCATAAAGAGGTGTGCCGCAGCAAGGGTTGTATTTGCTTGATGTGAGTCCCTTTATCTCGGCTACCGGCACATTTTCATATACATATTCCTTTGCGCAGTTGCAAAAGGTGAAGAGCGACACAAAATGCTCTTGTGTTTCATTGTATCGTTCTTGCGCAGAACGGATGCCGCCTACTGTTTCGTTGAATCCTGATATGGCTGCGTTGGCAATGCTGCTCATTGAACCACTTTTGTCGAGGATGATGAGATTATAAATTTGAGTTTTCATGATTTGAGTTTTTGATTATTAATAATTCTATTTTTTATTGGATATGGTTTTCAGAATTCCAGTCTGAAATTATGGTTTTCCTTGAACTTGTCATATTGTTCTTTGTCGAACGAGAATTTCGATCCTTTTCTTCTTCGGCTCTCTTTCCCGTTTGTCATTGTTTTTATCGAAGCACTATTTTTAGCCGGAATCTTGCTAAACAGTTCATCTATGTTTCTGGTGCTCATTTCCATGTTGTCGCCGAAATACAATGGTTGGTCTTCCTCGTTTTCTGAGTCTTTGAGTATGCCGGTTTGCATCAGTTTTTTGTAGAAATTGCGACGGTCGAAGAGTGTGTCTAAGATGGCCTCATAAAGTCTTTGCAGCTCCGGTATGGTGAATTCAATGTCTAAAAGCTCAAAACCGATTGGCTCAAAATGTATGTCTTCCTTGATTTTTTGTAGGGCTTTTTTTACTATTAGATCATGGTCGAAGGCCAGTTTTGGGATTTCGTTAAGTCCAAACCATTTTGCGTGAGCGGCATCGTCGCCTCCTTCAACTTCAGTTTTTTTCGCCAATGCGTAAAATGCGACCGAAACTACGCGTTCTCTTGGGTCGCGGTCGATGTCGCTGAAAATTCCTATCTGGGTGAGATGAGTGAGACTCAGTTTCGTTTCCTCTTTCAGTTCACGAAGAGCGCATTCTTCCACAGTCTCGTCCATGCGCATGAATCCGCCCGGTAATGCCCAATACCCTTTGTATGGTTCTATTCCGCGTTCTATCAGCAAGATGCGAATCACATATCCGTCAAATCCAAAAACAACACAGTCCGTGGCCAAGGCGGGGTGGGGGTAGCCGTAAGAATATTTCTTGTTCTTCATATTGTGTAAATTTTACGCAAAAATATAGCTTATTTTTATACCTCCAACAAAAAATGCGTATTTTTTACACAAAAAAAATATGTATTTTTTTTAATTTACAGAAAATCAATATATTACAATATCAAAAAAATGATAATATTGCAATGTACTTTTGTCTTATAGAATGTGAATGCTTTTTAATTATAAATAGGTGATTGTTTTGTTATCCTAAAATATATAAAGCATCTTAGCCTAAGTCTTCACTTGTTGTTGAAATCGTTCATGGTTTTGTCTGCACCTTGTAGCACAAAACATTTAATCATCTCTACTGCGGTGCTGACCCTGTCGTCAACAATCTTTTGTTCGTCGTTTTTCCATTTCCCGAGCACAAAGTCAATCTGGCGGCCTTTGGCAAAATCGTTTCCTATGCCGAAACGAAGGCGGCAAAAGGTGTTGTTGCCCAGCGTTTCGATTATGTTAGCCAGTCCGTTGTGTCCTCCGTCTGAGCCTTGTTTCTTTAGTCTCAGTGTGCCAAGTGGTAGTGCAATGTCGTCGCAGACCACGAGTATGTTTGCTAAATCTATCTTTTCTTGTCTGACATAATACTGAACAGCCTTGCCGCTAAGGTTCATATATGTGGTCGGTTTTATTATGAGTAAGTTTCTGCCTCGTAGTTTTGTCTCAGCAACCTGCGCCAGGCGTGAGGTCGTGAATTTGACTTCCATATCACTAACCAGTTTGTCGGCCACCTTGAAACCAATGTTGTGGCGAGTTTCGTCATATTCTGCACCAATGTTGCCCAAACAGGCTATTAAGTATTTCATCTTGTCATTATCTTGCTCCTTGCGGAAAAATCGTCCAAAGATACACATAATTTTTCTTTGTGGGTTAGTGCAATTATTGTTAAGTTGATTATCGATATGCAAAAGTTTCTTTTATCAGGAGATTTTAAGCATTGGTATGTAAATCAAGCATGGCGTTAGGCTCCATAAATCCAACACTCCTATCGCTTCCACAATCATTTTAAGCGAGCGTGCATAGAATTTTCGTACAACTGATGACGTGGCTGGTATGTAATGTCCAGAATGGAAGGCTGATTAGGAAAATCCTTGTGTGGTATTTGCTTCTTAGCTTTACAACGCGTCTTGCTTTCCTCTCGCTCGTTTCGTTGGTTGGATTGTGTGAACTTGTCATAAAGTCGGCTGTGTAGAAGAATTTTGCAAACCCAATAGCAGCCCCTCAAACCATTGCCAACAAGTCTGGGCAAAGCCACGACCTGATGCTTATGCTATTGGATGAACAAGCTTTTGTTTGGCAGTAGAGATAGGCGACATGAGAATAAATGTCGAACACATTTGCTTAACTTTGTACACAAGCGAGCTGAAGAGTTTTGCTTATTTTTTTGGAGTGTAAATTTTGTATGTGATACAAATGAAAAAACCGTCTTTTTGACGGTTTTTTCATTTGTTTGTATGGTACTGAATTATTCAGCGGTTTTATCAGCTTCTTCGACAGGAGCAACTGCACCGCGTGATGCAATAACAGATACGATTACCGAAGATTCTGGGCTAAGGGTCTTTACACCTTGTATCTTAAGGTCTTTTACTTTGATTGAGTTGCCTATGTTAAGTTCGTCAATGTTGACATTGATGTATTCAGGAAGGTCTTTAGCAAGTCCAGAGACTTTGACTTTACGCATGCTTTGCACCAATTTGCCACCATGCAATACACCAGGAGCTTGTCCTTCTATTGCTACAGGCAGTGTTACAGTGATGGGTTTGTTTTCTTTAACCAAAAGGAAATCGGCGTGCAAGACCTTGTCTGTCACAGGGTGATACTGAATGTCTTGAAGAATAGTGTTGTAGGATTTGCCGTTGATGTCAAAGTTGATAACATAACATTCGGGTGTGAACAAGATTTTTTTGAAGTTCTTATCTTCAGTTGCGAAGTGAATTTGTTCTTCGCCGCCATACAATACGCATGGAACCATTTCTGCCTTACGCAGAGACTTAGCATCTTTTTTCCCTACGTTCTCGCGAAGAGAACCGCTCAATGATACTGTTTTCATGATAATGTGTATTAATTATTAATTTAGGTCTTATTAAATGAACAAAGTGCTGATTGACTCGTATGATTCGTTTCTGTGAATGACCTCAGCAAACAAGTCTGCCGTGCTTAGAACCTTTATTTTTGAAGGGTGGTCGGCAGGCAATGGTATTGAATCGGTTACCACAACTTCTTCAAACACCGACTTTTCAATGCGTTCCATGGCAGGTCCGCTGCACACTGCGTGTGTTGCTATGGCACGAACGCTGTTTGCTCCGGCTTCCATAATGATTTCACCAGCCTTGGTGATGGTGCCAGCGGTGTCGATTATGTCGTCAACCAAGATGACATCTCTGTCTTTTACATCGCCAATAAGTGTCATGCTGGCAACAACATTGGCGCGAGCGCGTTGTTTGTGGCAGATTGCCAAGTCACAGCCCAAACGTTTTGCGTATGCAGAGGCTCGTTTTGAACCGCCTATGTCAGGTGATGCCATCATCATATCGCCAAGTTTTAGGTTCCGTATGTAGTCAACAAATATGCTTGAGGCATAAAGCGCGTCAACCGGGATGTCGAAGAAACCTTGAATCTGGTCTGCGTGTAGGTCGAGGGTTACAATGCGGTTTACTCCTGCTGCAACAAGAAGGTTAGCAACCAATTTCGAACCGATACTAACACGAGGTTGGTCTTTGCGGTCCTGACGTGCCCAACCAAAATATGGTATTACGGCTATCACTTTATGGGCTGAGGCGCGTTTGGCAGCATCAATCATCAGCAACAGTTCCATCAGATTGTCTGACGATGGCATTGTTGACTGGATGATGAACACATGGTGGCCACGAACACTCTGCTCAAATGAGGGCTGAAACTCGTGGTCGGAGAATTCAGTAACTATAGATTTGCCCAATGGTGCGCCGTATGCCTTGGCTATCTTCTCGCCCAATTCATGACTGGTGCGACCAGCAAATATTGATACAAAACGTTGTGTCATTACCTTAGAATTTTGTATTTTTATTCAGACCGCAAAAATAGGCATTTACTCTGATACTGCAATCAAAAAATGTCTTTTTATTTCAAAAAAAGCAAGCTTCAACTTTTTTTTCGCTTTAAGAGATGATGGTATGAAAAAAAGTATTAAATTTGCAGCCTCTATCAGAATTTATGCCGAAGTGGCGGAATAGGTAGACGCGTCGGTCTCAAAAACCGATGAGGTTACACTCGTGCCGGTTCGATCCCGGCCTTCGGTACCAAGCAGGACATAGTCCTGCTTTTTGTTTGTTTTTTTCAGGTGCTTCATTAATAATCGTGTGTCATTTTACATGGGTCATGCCTATTATTTGTATCTTTGTGAATCAAAATCTGCTAGACTATGAGCCTTAAACGCCTTATGACAGTAATGGCTGTCATGTTTTTGTCGTCTGTATCACATGCGCAAAAGCTTGGTGGTGGTATTGCGGCTGGTATTAATGTGTCAACAATGAAAATGGCCGACAACGACAGCACGCGTTTCAGGGTTGGTTTCACCGGCGGACTGCGTATTGCCATGATCCCGACACGTTCCGTTTTTGGCCTTGAACTTGGATTGATGTATAGCCAATATGGATATAATGCAAAAATGGCCATAGACAGTGTTGGAAACAAAGTCATGTATGGAACTAAGTCGCATTACATTGAAATGCCATTGCTGCTTAACATATATATGCGCAAATGGAAAGATACCGACGGGGATGAGTCCAGAATGGTGAGATTGCGTGTCGGGCCGCAGGTGGGTTTCTGCATTGGCGGAAATGACGTCCATAAGATAAACGGTAAGACAAAAAAACAAGAACTGATACCTTGGGAAAAGGATTCTTTCAACCGTTTTCATTATGGCATAACGGCTGCTGTCAGTTATTGGTTTTTTGAGGTTCGATACACTTGCGGCTTGAGCAATGTGCAAAAAGGCGTCTCTCCTTCAAAAAATCACGTGATAAGCATTTTGTTTTCCGATATTTGGTGATTGCCGTCAATACATAAAGACCAGTCTTGTTTGAAGATTTTGATCGTTTTCCTGTTTTGGCTTTCCTGCATTGTTTCCTTGTTTGTTTTGTCAAGAAGCTTAATAAGTCAGGAGCTATGCATTTGGCATAATGTCACCAACGTTGTCATGTGGCCAACTTGTACATCTGATACAAAGTCCAACCACGCCATCGCTCGTCTGTGTCCGCATTCGTGGCCGCGCATTAAAACGAGGTCTTGTTTGTCGTAAGAAACCTCTGTCAGCACCAAAGCTAATCCCTGTCCCATTGTTGTAGCTGACGACAGGCATGACGACACTTCCGCATTCTGTTTTTTCCTTTCCGGGAATAAGCGAGTGCTCACCTAATCTTACAAATGGTCTTTCGTGGAATGAAGCAGTTTTCAATCTGTTGGCCTCTTGACAGGATGTCCTCTTTGAATGTGACAAGAGATAGCTTGTATGATGTGTCTCCTTGTTTGAGAATGCGGATCCCAAATATGGAGAGAACCCGTTGAAGAATGCAACGCTTGAAGTGTTGTCATCAATTATGGCTTGCTGTCTGCGAGACGAGCTGCGTTCTTTTTTTTTGGCAATCCAATAGTGGGTCTCTCCTGGGAATGGGAATTGATCAAGTTAGTATCCAAAAATCACTTCAGTGTTTATGCGGTTTATCTTGCCTATTTGCTCCAGCGACTTCATGTCAAGTTCTTTCTCGTTGCCGAGAATGATATAGCGGTAGTTCTTGTGGGCAACTTGCTCTTTCTCAAAGTTCACGATGTCTTGAAGTGTGATGTTTGGCAAAGCGTTGTAGATGCGTTCGTTGATGTCGAAGTCTATGCCGCGTTGTTGTGCAGTCAGCCAAGCATTGATAAGACCGAACTTGGTGGTTCGTTGGCTGGATAGACGTTTTATTGCCGCCTCTCTCGCAATGTTGAAGGCTTTTTCGCTTTCTGGCATTTTGTCAAGAATTTGGTTGAATTGGTTTATGCAGTCCATCATTTTGTCGTTTTGTGTGATGATGTGGGTGAAGAAGAATTCTGGTTGGTCTTTGTAGCTTGGCGTCATATATGCGGCAAAGGCATTGTATGCCAAGCCACGAGCTTCGCGCATCTCTTGGAATACCACTGTGTTCATTCCACCACCATAATATTCGTTGAATAGTGCAATGACGGCTGCATTGTCCGCATTCCATTGGCGTTGTTCGTTGTGGAACATGCGCATATAGATGTTCTTGGCGTCGTATGGGGCTATGAGTATTTCGTTCTCGACAGTGGTGTCCAATTCATAGTGTTTGCCTTCGGGAGCAGGCAACAGGTTAGCTCCCGTTTTGTGGTTTTCTGTAACTGCAATGGCCATGTCCTGTTCGCTCATTGGGCCATAGTAGAGTACTTTGTGTTCATAGTTCTTCAAGTTTCTCAAGAGGTCAAGAAGCTCTTGTGGATCTTGTTGCATTAGTTGCTCTGTTGGTATGATGTTGCGAATTTGGTTGTATGGCCCGTAAAGCCCGTATTGTACCAATGCATTGAAGTTGTCGTCTTGGCTGAGTTTTCTGTCTGAGCGGGACTTTTCTTCCATCATGACATACATCTGCCATGCCATTGGATCGACTTTTGCGTTTTGCATCACGTTCTCAAGCAGAGCAAGTGCTTCTACCATGTTCTCGCCTAAACCGCTTAGTGTTACATTTATAGATCGAGCTCCGACATTTATGTTGTAGCGGCATGCCAATTTGTAGAACAGCTGGCTGACCTGTTCATTGCTTAGTTCGTTGGTGCCAAGATATTCAATGTAATCGGCTGCATAATTATATTTGACATTCGACTCTTCGCCAAATTCATAATGGAAGGAAAGAACGAATCGTCCGTTTTCTTTGTTTTGGACATATATGTATGGCAGACTTGCACCAGTGTTACCAAATGTAAGGTCTTTGTTGAAATCAACGAAGCGTGGCTGTATGGGCTCCACTTTGGTGTCTTGCACTTCGGTGACGAAGTCGCTTACCAAATCGCGGTTTGTTGGTATGGCTGTTATTTGTGGCTTGTCGATTTTCTTTTGGTTCAGGTCATCGCCTTGACGTTTGTAAACAACAACATAGTTGTCTTTGAAATGACGGTTTGCAAATTCAATTATTTGTTCCTTTGTGATGCTGGATATGCGATTCAAGCTGTTTACCTCTTGATCCCAAGGTATTTCATTTATGTATGAGTCAACAAACATTCCTGCGCGGGCTTGGTTGCTTTCAAGTCTGTTGTAGTAGTTGAGTTTTGCGTTGTTGACTACAGATGGTAGAAGGTCGTCTGAGAAGTTTCCGCTTTTTATTTTTTCGACTTCGGCCAACATCAATTCTTTGGCTTCGTCAAGAGATTGGCCTTCGCGAGGTGTTCCGCCCATAATGAGGCATGAGTAGTCGCGAAGCGATTGTATGCCGGCCCAAGCGCCCAACATCTGCATCTGTTGGTTTATGTCAAGGTCGAGTAAACCCGCCGTTCCGTTGCTGAGCATTTCGCCTATTATGTTGAGTGTGTCAATCTGGAGTGAATTGCCACGGTCGAAACGCCATCCCAACCAAATGTTTTCAGCTTCTAAACCATAAACCGATGTGTCGTGCGGTTGTGTTATTGGCGCCATGACCGGGAACTCTGGTTGTTTTACATCTTCGCCTGGTTGCCAATCTCCAAAGTATTTGTCAATTGTTGCCATCACCGTTTCGGGATTGAGGTCGCCAGACATGCATATTGCCACATTGTTTGGTCTGTACCACTTGTTAAAGTAATTCTTGATGTTGGCTATTGATGGATTTTTAAGGTGTTCTTGTGTTCCTATTGTCGTTTGTGTTCCATAAGGATGTGCCGGAAACAGTAAAGCGCAGAGGGCTTCCCATGCCTTGTTGTTGTCTTGTGCGATGCCTATGTTATATTCTTCATAAACAGCCTCAAGTTCTGTGTGGAAACCGCGTATCACCATGTTCTTGAAACGGTCGGATTGTATTTTTGCCCAGTTGTCAAGTTCATTGGATGGGATGTTCTCGATATAGCATGTCACGTCGTTTGATGTATAGGCATTGGTGCCTTCTGCACCTATTGTTGACATGAGTTTGTCGTATTCGTTGGGTATGAAGAATCTTGCTGCCAGTTGGCTGACAGAGTCAATTTCATGGTAAGCCATGCGACGTTCTTCAGGGTCGGTAAGGGTGCGGTATTTCTCGTATCGGGCCTCAATATCGTCAAGATATGGCTTTTCTGCCGCCGCATCTGTTGTGCCATATTTGTCGGTGCCTTTAAACATTAGATGTTCCAGATAGTGTGCAAGACCTGTCGTCTCGGCCGGGTCGTTTTTCGAACCTGTACGCACTGCTATATAGGTTTGTATGCGTGGCTCCTCTTTGTTGACGCTTAGATATACCTTAAGCCCGTTCTCAAGAGTGTAGATGCGTGTCCCTGTTGGGTCATCCTTGACGGTTTCGTACTTGTATTTGCTTTCTTCTTTTTTGTTGTTGCACGATACGACAAACATTACTGCTGTTATTGCGGTGAGCAGCAACATTAGGGATTTTTTTGCTGTTTTTTTCATAATTAGCTTTGTTTTTTATGTAATTCTTCCAAATGCCAACTTCTTAAAAGTCGTGCAAAATTAATAAACTAAATGTAAAAATGTTTATTTGCGGAAAATGTTTCTGTCAAACTTTTTTCCATAAGTACAATTATCATAAGAATTACAGTCTCCTTAGTTTTTTATCCAAGTCATTTTTTCCCAGATGCATCTTGGTATGAGTTTCCAAAATCCAACCAAAAGTTTATAGCGCCAGTCAACAATCAGTACACGTGGTTTCTTTTCAAGACCTTTTACAATAAGTTTTGCAACTTTCTCTTTGTCCATTAGCATAGGATATTTCTTTTCTTTGTTCAGCATTCCCGTATCTACAAACCCTGGACGGATGTCGGTTATTTTTACAGGTATTTTTTCCATTTCCGAGAGTTGCGACAGTGCAGTCAAATATGTGATTTGCATTTTCTTTGATGCCGAATATGCTGGAGTAAGCCCCAAGCCATCAATGCCTGCTACAGACGTGACAACTGCTATATGGGCTTTGTTCTCAAATGTGTAATTGTTGTTTGATTTAATGTGGTTGAACAGATGGCTTATTATGCGTACCATCCCTTCTGCATTGGTCCTCACTGTGTCAATCTCTTTCTGCTCGTCCAACTCTTTGTTTTGAAAACCTATTCCGGCTACATAGAGAAACAGGTCGGGTGTGCTTGTTCCTGTCAGTATTCTGTCGACTATTTCTGTGGCTTCGGGTTTGGTGACATCCATTTGATAAGGAATAATGTTGTTGCCGAAACGTTTTTGCATACGTTCCATAAGTTCAATCCTACGACCTGTAACGGTCACTTCCCATTTTTGTTCAGCTAATAATTTGGCTATTTCATAACCTATCCCTGAGGTGGCTCCAAAAACAACAGCTGTTTTCATAATACATGAGTTTTTACATAGCAAAAATATAGGCCTTATTCCATAATTGCAAGTGTTAAACATGCTATTCAGTCATTGGGACTTTCTTTATGTCGTGACGTGCTTTGTTCTTGTCCTTTTGTTGTTAGGAACAGAACCTTGAAATCAAATTCTTTTTCTATGTTTTTGGATGTATGTGCATAGGATGTCAATGATATTAGCATAAAGAAATTCGATTTATATCGTTTGCGGCATGAACGGTAAAAAAAATAGAGCGACATTGTCGCTCTATTTATCATATTCTATCACGAAGATTATTCATGGCAGAGTCTTACCTCAGTTCTGCGGTTCTTAGCCTTGTTGGCATTTGAAGTATTTGGAACGAGAGGTTCGTGTGAACCATGACCGCGAGCTATGATGCGGCTGGCTTCAATACCTTTTTCTATGAGGTAGGTTTTAACGTTGTCAACGCGTGCTTGTGAAAGCGGGTCGTTGATAGCGTCGGTGCCTGAGTTGTCGGTATGGCCGTCAATTGTTACCCAATATGTTGGATTTTCAACCAAGAGGTTATAGAGCTTGTCAAGGTGAGGATAGGTCGAAGCTTTCAAGTCGGCTTTGCCCACTTCATAGTTGATCATCTGGTCGAAGTTTGCGCTTATCTTTTCACGGACAGGGCATCCGCCGTTTTCAAGTTTGCCGCGTTCTTCAGGGCAGTTGTCCCAAAGGTCAGGAATGCCGTCACCGTCAGTATCAACAAGTTTCTTGCTGCAGTCTTCAAGGGCAGTGTTGCAGTCGTTGAGGTTCTTGTTGCACCCATCAAGGTTGCTGTTGCACTCATCAAGGTTGCTGTTGCACTCTTCGAGGTTTTTCTCAAGTTCTTTGATTCTGTCTTCGTATGAAGTGTAGTCGCAAGAAACGGCTTTGTCAAAGCGTTTGCCGCCTATTGTCCATGTCAAGCCAACATTGACACCAAGGTTTTGGTCAAGTCTTCTTGAGCGATATTTATTGTGACGTTCTTCATCTTTGAAGAATGTATGATATTCATCTTCCCATGAATCAACTGACCAGCGGGTAATCATATATTTTACGTCAAAGTGGAGGTCAATCGACTTGCTGAGACGGAATACGTTCATCAAACCGGCATTCAGTGTGAGTTCCCAGTTTTTGTCTCCTTTAACACCAATGATGTCATACCAATTGTCTTTGGTAATCATAGGGCTAACATAACCAACACCACCACCTGCGAAGAGGATAGGAGTGTAAACTCTGTCGGGATTGAAGTCGCCACCGAAAACTTCCACCATGTTAATCATAACATCGGCGTGAATGTTGTGATGCATAAATTTAACTTTGGCATAACCGCGGCTACCGTCATAACCTTCAAAGTCGGTGAAGAAGTCTTCTTTTGCAAGACCGTTGAACATGAAACTATTGCCATAGTTTTTGTCAATGCTGCCTGGCAACCATGTCTTTGCACCATTTACGTCATAACCTATACGTACAGCCAAGTTATGGGTTATCCATTTACCGAAAGAAAGGCTACCGCCAAATGCAAAGTCTTTCGCGTTGAAAATGTGAGAGTTGTTGCCAAATTCGTTGTTGAAGTTCAGCCTGTCTGATCCTCCCCACCAGTTGATGCTACCATCAATGTTGATAAACCAGTTTTGGTTGAGTTTTGATGTGAAATAGTAAGTCCTTTCCTTTTTTTCCTTGTCACCACCATCTTTGGCAAAAGCAGTGGTAACCGTGAAAGCCATTACTGCACACAATGCGATAAATGTTCTTTTCATCTCTGATGTTTTTAATTTGTTATTTATTTTTTTGTTCTATTTTTTAATAAAAATCATTTTTGAAACTGCAAAAGTAATGTTTTTTAGAATACAAATTACTGTTTTGTTGAAAAAAATGTTGATAAATTATTATTTTGGCATTCTTTCAAGCGTCTCTGTTATAATGTCCATCATGCTTTTGTTGTGGTTTGAAGAGATCCTTTCAGTCGCTTTGTTGACTATTACATTACAAAGCCCTTAAAGCAAAATCCCTATGTTTTTTGCCCTTTGACATATAAAAAAATTGCTCGCTATAGGCCTTGTATTGTCAAAAGTCCTATCTTTGCATTATGTTAATAGGTGTATGAAAGACAACTTGGATTTATTTGATGGATATGATGTCGTAATGCAAGTTTTCGAGGCCTTAAAAGCCCAAAATGCCACTTTCTCTTCAGCTGAAAGTTGTACGGGTGGCGACATCGCCCATCGTATCACTCTTATTCCTGGAAGCAGTGATGTGTTTGCAGGTTCGGTGGTGTCGTATGCTACGTATGTGAAGATTGATGTTCTTGGAGTTCCTGCGGAAATAATAAATAATAGTGGCGTAGTTAGTCGCAAAACAGCCGAGGCTATGGCTGAAGGCGCATTGCGCTTGTTGTCAACAGATTATGCTGTGTCAACGACAGGTGTAGCAGGCCCGTCAGGAGGCTCCGCTCAAAACCCCGTTGGCACTGTGTGCATTGCAGTAGCGGCAAAGAGAAAAACTGTTTCAAGAGAATTCCATTTTGGTTCTGATAGAACAGAAAACATACGCCTCGCCACAGTCGAGGCTTACAAGATGTTGCTTGACTTGATTAATTGTGATTTATGAAAATAACCTTGAATATTAGGCTGGCCAAAATTTTCGCTTTGCTTTTGGTTATAGTCCTTTTTTGTGCTTGCAATGATACAGAGCAGCCATACAGAAAAGCTTTCAAAATAAGTTATGACAAGGCAGGTATTGAGATGATGCGCTATGAAAAGGCTTTTTTTCAGGCCGACACCAATAATTTTGCCGAAGAGATAAAGAAAATAAGCCAAGATTACATGCTTTTCCTTGATGGTGACTTGTCGGATACTGCTGTTATGAAATATCTTCGTGACTTCTCGACCGACACGTTTGCTCGTTCTCTCTACAATCAGGTTGAGGCTAAATACACCAAAGACGAGCAGGTCCTGAAATATGTTTGTGATGTGGTGTCGCGAATTAATTATTTTTATCCCGAAACAAAGTTAAGTGGCAGGGTTTATACCTGTGTCTTGGGTCTTGGCCAATTTGCGTCTCCGGTCTTTTTCGACAATCATAATGATATGATTGTTTCGCTTGATTACTATTTGGACAATGATGTTTCTTACGCTAAAGTTGGCATGCCGCAATACAGGTCGTTGAGAACATACTCAGATTATATTTCCCGAGACATCGCAATGGAATATTATAATATGTTTTTGAAATGCGATTCGAATCAGGGTACTTTGCTTGACGAGATGCTTAAGATGGGAAAACAATTGTTTTTTGTGGAGGCGGTTAATCCTAATATGCCAGACACTGTTCTTATGGGATATACTGGCAGCCAGATGTCGTGGATTAAGGAGTCAGAGCCTGAAGTTTGGCGAGATATAGTAGGCAGCAACAAATTATTTTCTTCGCAACGAGAAGTATTTATGATGTTGTTGAATGACGGCCCGTTCACCCAACAATATAGTTACGATGCTCCCTCAAGAATAGGTGAATACATTGGACTTCAGATTGTCAGGTCGTATATGAGCCGCAATGATGTCAGCTTGCAGGAATTAATTGCCAATACTGATTTACAAGGTATATTTAACGAGTCGGGTTATCGCCCAAAATGAAAGCGTCCCCACAAAATGTGTAATATAAAATGTTAGCGTTATGATAGTTAAAACTTTTGGTTGTGCCCTTTATGGCATTGATGCCATCCCTGTCACGATAGAGGTAAACATTGACAAGGGTATCAAGTTCTATTTAGTTGGATTGCCCGACAATGCAGTAAAAGAAAGTCATCAGCGTATTGAGGCGGCTTTGTTGAACACTGGTTTTTCGTTCCCGCGACGCAAGGTCACTGTAAACATGGCTCCCGCCGATATACGCAAGGAAGGCTCGTCTTACGATTTGCCTATTGCCGTTGGAATACTTGCTGGTTCTGCCCAGATGAGTTGTGACAAACTGCCGGAATATATAATCATGGGTGAACTCTCACTCGATGGTGGCTTGAATCCCGTCAAGGGAGTTTTGCCAATTGCTATTAAAGCCAAGCAGGATGGGTTTAAAGGTATCATTCTTCCCGAATCTAATGCGCGTGAGGCAGCTGTGGTCGATGGGCTCGATGTGATTGGCTTGAACAATCTTGCCGAAGTGGTTGGATTCTTGAATGGTGAAGTCCAGGCGTCGCCAATGCAGTTGGGTTCAGACTATTCCTCTGAGAACATCTCTTATGGTTGCGACTTCAGCGATGTAAAGGGCCAAGAAAACATAAAAAGGGCTTTAGAGATTGCAGCGACTGGTGCTCACAATGTTATTCTTATCGGGCCTCCTGGAAGCGGCAAGACAATGTTGGCCAAGCGTTTGCCTACCATCCTTCCGCCTTTGTCGTTGGCAGAGGCTCTTGAAACAACTAAGATACATTCTGTCGCAGGGCTTATTGGGGCTGACAGCTCACTTGTGACTACCCGGCCTTTCAGAAGCCCTCACCATACCATAAGCGATGCTGGCCTTGTGGGAGGTGGCACTTATCCACAGCCAGGCGAAATATCGCTTGCTCACAATGGAGTCCTCTTCCTTGATGAGTTGCCTGAATTTAAGAGACAAGTCCTGGAAGTGATGCGGCAGCCAATGGAAGACCGTGTGGTGACTATTTCGCGTGCCAAGATATCGGTTGATTTCCCCGCAAACTTCATGCTTGTAGCTGCCATGAACCCTTGCCCTTGCGGCTATTACAACCATCCCGACAAGGAATGCACCTGCAAGCCAGGCGACGTGCAGCGTTATCTTAATAAGGTGTCAGGGCCTCTTATGGACCGCATCGACTTGCATGTGGAGGTGGTTCCAGTGGCTTATAATGACCTCGCCAGCCGAGCCAATAGCGAGTCAAGCGCAGTGGTGCGCGAGCGTGTGCTGAAGGCAAGACATATTCAGGATGAGCGTTTCACGAACATTCATGGGGTATATGCCAATGCACAGATGGGACCTCAACAACTACAGAAATATTGCGCAATTGACGATACATGCAGTCGCTTGCTTAAAAATGCCATGGAAAAGTTGGGCCTCTCGGCTCGTGCATACGACAGAATATTAAAAGTGAGCCGCACAATAGCAGACCTTGACGGAAGTGATGCCATACGCACCGAGCATGTTGCAGAAGCCATCAACTATCGAAGCCTTGATCGCGATAACTGGGGCTTGTGATAACTTAAATCATACTAAAATCGGGCAAAGGCGAACCGCAAAACGACGCAAAAGTTGGGATTTGTATTTTTATTTTGCCCCAAACGCAATAGGATAAAGTACCCCACGGGTTTCTTCTCCTTGATTTTTGGGGTCATATACATGATGGCACAAAGTCAGTCTGATAAAGGCTGACTCTTTTTTGCAATATTATAACAGTCAACACAAAGTGATTGTAGTTTGGCACTTTGTCGGTGATTGGTTAATAATTTACGCTGATAACATTTCCTGAAATACCTCATATACAGTCTTTCTTAAAATTACTTCTTCAGTTTGGTGATCCCCATTCTTTGGACAGTTTATGATTATTATAAATACAATGACCTTTCATATAAGAGCCCGCCAGAGCAGCCTCTCTGTTTTGAGGTCCGCAAATTTGGCTTTTTTTCGATTCTACAGCCGCAGCGGGGGATTATTCGTATTTTTATATCTTTCCAAGTTGAACTAATAGTTTGTGAAATATTAATTATCAAATAGAATATGTAAATGATATTATTGTATCTTTGCTCCGTAATTATATAGAATGAAATCCGACTTTCCAAAAATCCATTGGGCCATTGCGCTTGTACCATTTGTGGTGCTTATAGTCTTGCAGGTGTTTGTCATCAAGCAGTTCGGTTCGGATGCCATCGATGGGGCCAGTCAGACTGTTCTGCTTTTTTCTGCTGCCGTAGCGGTGGCCATTGCTACGATTGGCTACAAGGTTTCATGGAAGGACATCAGTAACACCATTGGCGACACCATCAAGACTATTGGCCCTGCTATATTGATTTTGTTTCTGATTGGTGCTCTCTCTGGCAGTTGGATGATGAGCGGTATCGTACCCACCATGATTTACTATGGAATGAAAATCCTGAATCCATCGCTGTTTCTTTTCATGTCGTGCCTGATTTGTGCCTTGGTGTCGTTGGTTACGGGTAGTTCATGGACTACCGTGGCCACAGTCGGCATTGCGCTCGTCGGTATTGGCACGGTACATGGCTTTTCTGTGGGCTGGACGGCTGGAGCCATTATCTCTGGCGCCTATTTCGGTGACAAGATCTCTCCGCTTTCCGATACTACCGTGCTGGCATCGTCGGTGGGCGAAGTTCCAATCTTCAAGCACATTCGTTACATGCTCATTACCACAGTTCCTTCGTTTGTCATCGCTTTGACAATCTTCTTGGTGGTAAGCCTGATGCATTCGGCTGATAGTGCAACTCAAGTGGTTTCTTTCGCCGAAGGTCTGCAAAACAGTTTCTTTATTAGTCCATGGCTACTGCTGGTACCGCTCGTCACGGCCGTGTTCATCGCACTGCGAATGCCGGCGGCAATGACCTTGTTCTTGTCTGCCCTGATGGCAGGAATTGTCATGTTGTTGGCTCAGCCACACATCATAGCGCATATTGGCTCAGGCAGCTCTTTTCGTGCCTTGATACTAACCTACTACAGTAGCATCTCTATTGATATGGGAAACGAGGTCCTTAGCGGTCTGGTACAAACGCGTGGCATGAAAGGTATGCTAAGCACGGTTTTCCTTATCTTCTGCGCATCTGCTTTTGGCGGGTCTCTTACGGGAGGAGGCTTGATGCAAAGTCTCACCTTGTCACTTGCCCGTGGCATTAACAGTCGTCAGTCACTGGTTTCCTCAACAGTGGCAACAGGACTTTTCTCCAACATGATTACCGGTGACCAGTACCTTAGCATTATGCTGACGGGAAACGTATTCAAACAATTATACAAGGAAAAAGGATATGAGGGACGCCTGCTGAGCCGTTCCATCGAAGATTCTGCCACCGTCACTTCTGTGCTTGTCCCTTGGAACACATGCGGCATGACACAGTCAATGGCGCTGAAGGTTCCTACATTGGAATACTTGCCTTACTGTCTGTTCAATATCATCTCCCCACTGATGTCAATCTTAATTGCATTTATCGGCTATAAGATTTTCCGGCGATCGGAAAAAGCTGGGCCTGAGAAAAGTTGACCCGGAAAGGAATTTACATTGTAAACATCTACTTTTAGGATACCTTTAAATTGACCTATGGGTCAAAATGCGTGGTGTGAACTGTCATAAGTTCCGGTAAAAACTGACAATTCCGAAGATTCAAAGTTTTGTTGTCAAAATTGAGCATCGTGACGTGGCAATGGGCCAAATTGCGTGGTTCAACGATGCGTCAACCCTAATAAATATTAGCTTTGCGGAGAGACTAAGACCTTCAAAAAACGCAAAGTCACCATGAATATAAGCAAGTGTATGGTGTCCAGACCTACGGGTGTGTTGATTACGGCTATCGTGTCCTTACTTTATTTCTTTCCTCAATCGTGCCACGGGGATGTCTAACTGTTCACGGTACTTTGCAACAGTGCGGCGGGCTATTGGGTAGCCTTTCTTTTCCAGAATGTCACGTAGTTCCTCGTCGGTTAGGGGATTGCCCTTGTCTTCGGCATCGATATGATCGCGCAGCACCTTCTTTATCTCGCGTGTTGAGACCTCCTCGCCTTCGTTGTTGGTGATGCCTTCGCTAAAGAACTTCTTCAGTAGGAATGTACCGTAAGGTGTCTGCACGTATTTGCTGTTAGCAACCCTTGACACTGTAGATATGTCAAGTCCGACCTTTAGGGCTATGTCTTTTAGTATCATGGGCTTTAGCTTGGCTTCATCACCAGTGATGAAGTAGTCTTTTTGGGTGTCCATAATGGCAGTCATGGTGATGCGAAGGGTGTTTTGTCGTTGGTCAATGGCATTGATGAACCATTTTGCAGCATCAATCTTTTTCTTAATGAACATAAGAGTTTCTTGGTTGCGGCTGCTCTCTTTTTTGTTGGAGTATTCTTCGAGCATCATGGGATACTCTTTGTTGATGTGAAGCTCTGGCATGTTTTGCCCTGCCAGGCTCAGTTCAAGATCTCCGTCTTTAACATTGATGTAGAAATCTGGTGTGATGTATTGCACCCTTGTGGTAGAAGTGAATGTGTCGCCTGGCTTGGGATTAAGTTTTTGTATCTCGTCAAAGGCTGTTTTCAGTGCCATGTTACTTGCATTCAGTTTCTTTGCTATTTTGTCGTAATGCTTCTTGCTGAATGCCTCAAAACATTCGTCCACGATGCGTATCGCCAGACCATAGTCTTCGAAGGGTTGCTCCTCTTGTAATCTTTGCAATTGGATGAGAAGGCATTCTTGCAGGTTTTTTGCCCCAATTCCTGGAGGGTCAAGAAGTTGAACCTTTTTTATGACATTCTCGACTTCCTCTTCGGTCGTTTCCAAATTTGAAGTGAACAACAAGTCGTCAACTATGCTTGTTATGGGGCGTGCAAGATAACCATTGTCGTCAAGGCTGCCTATTATGTAGCGGCCTATGATAATCTGTTTTTCAGTAATGTCTTGATAGCCAAGTTGCTGTTCCAGATATTCTTGAAAGCTTTGTTCGCTTACGATGGGGGTCTCATATTGCTCGTCATCTTGGCTGTAGTTGTTTCCATGCAATTTGTACGAGTAGTCTTCATCGTCGTTTGGAATATAGTCGCTTATGTCAAACTCGTCGTCTTTGTTGTAGCGTTCCTCGTCTTCACCATAGTTTTCGTCATATTCCTCGTATTCGTCATCCGTGTTGTTGTCCAACAGGTTGTCGTCGTCTTTGTCGTTTGTGCGGTCTGCCGTAGTGTCTTCTTCCAAAGCAGGGTTTGCCTCTATTTCTTCTTTTATGCGTTGTTCAAGGTCTGTTATGGGCAGTTGTATCAGTTTCATCAGCTGTATTTGCTGAGGTGATAGGCGTTGTTCTTGGCGTAGGATGGTGCTTTGTGAAACTCTTGGTGTTGGCATGGCGATATGTTGTTATGAATGGGGTTGCTGCAATGAAGTTTTGCTGTTTGTTTGGGTTAAATCAATATAGGCAGTTTTTGGGTGTTCTTGGGAAGGCAATCACGTCACGGATGTTCGACATTCCTGTGATGAACAGCATTAGGCGCTCAAAGCCCAAACCGTATCCGGAATGAGGTACAGAGCCAAAGCGGCGACTGTCGAGATACCAGTCCATAGAGGCCTTTGGTATTCCGACTTCGTCCATGCGGGCGAGAAGCTTGTTGAGGTCTGTCTCGCGTTCAGAACCGCCGATGATCTCTCCAATGCCGGGGAAGAGGACGTCCATAGCACGAACAGTCTTGCAGTCATCGTTTTGCTTCATATAGAATGCCTTTATCTCTTTGGGATAGTCGGTCAAAATGACTGGCTTCTTGAAGTGCTTCTCAACCAGATAGCGTTCATGCTCCGATTGCAGGTCAACACCCCAACCTGTTATAGGATATATGAACTTGCCTTTTTTGTTGTAGTTGCTGTCGCGTAAGATGTCAATGGCTTCGGTGTAAGTCAAACGCACAAACTCGTGTTCGAGCACAAAATGCAACTTGCTTATGAGTTCCATTGACCTTTCGTCTTCTTTTTTGCCTTTTTCTTCGTCTTGCAGACGTTTGCTAAGGAATTGCAGGTCGTCCATGCAATTGTCTAACGCATATCTGATGAGGTATTTGAGCATTTCTTCGGCAAGATCCATGTTGTCGTTTATGTCGAAGAAAGCTATTTCAGGTTCTATCATCCAAAACTCAGCCAAGTGACGAGTGGTGTTTGAGTTCTCTGCCCTGAATGTTGGACCGAAAGTGTAGATTTTGCCAAGTGCTGTGGCAGCAAGCTCTCCTTCAAGTTGTCCCGAAACGGTCAAGTTGGTTGGTTTGCCAAAAAAGTCTTTTGTGTAGTCCACATTGCCTTCCTCAGCGCGAGGTGGGTTGGCTATGTCAAGTGTGGTGACTTGGAACATCTCTCCGGCACCTTCTGCGTCAGATGCTGTTATGAGGGGGGTGTGGATGTTGACGAAACCATGTTCGTTGAAGAATTTGTGTATGCCAAACACCATGGCATGGCGCAGACGCATAACGGCCCCGAAAGTGTTGGTGCGGAAACGCAAGTGTGATATCTCACGCAGAAACTCTAATGAGTGCTTTTTGGGTTGGAGTGGATATTCGTCTGGATTCGCGGGTCCGAACAGTCCTATATCGTTTACGGCAAACTCCACTGACTGACCACTGCCCATTGAAGCTACAAGTTTGCCTGTCGCCCACAATGATGCTCCTGCATGCATAAGTGAAAGACGGTCTTCGGCTATCACACTGTTGTCTATGACAAGTTGGAGGTTGGATATCGTCGAACCATCGTTTAACGCAATAAAAGTAACATTCTTGCTGCCGCGTTTTGTCCTAACCCAACCCATTACAGTGATTTCATTGTCAGATGCTTGCATCTGCAAGGCTTGCTTTATTTCTACTCTTTTCACGATATTGTTTTTTTTGTTTCTTAACTTAAGTTTGACAGGCGCAAAGTTACGAAATTTCTGATGTTTTTCTAAAAAAATACGTCTGATTTGAAAAAATGGAACTATGTGTTTTTTTTATCGCATCGAAAAGTGTTGCTGTCTTCTTAAATGACGTATATTTGCACCACCTATTGGTGAATGCCTTTTCTCTTTGAAATGAGGCGTTTTGCGTTTTAATGATGCATAGTTGTGTTTTATGGTCAATCTTGAAAATAAGCCTTTTATTATAGCTGGCCCTTGCAGTGTTGAAAGCGAATTCCAAATTATGGATGTTGCTTTGGCATTGGCCAAGATTCCACAGGTCAAACTCTTGCGTGGCGGGATTTGGAAGCCGCGTACTCGTCCCGGAGGGTTTGAAGGTAGGGGAGAGGAAGGCTTGGCGTGGTTGAGTCAGGCTGGGCGTGAGTCGGGATTGCCAACCGCAACAGAAGTGGCAACGCCAGAACATGTTGAGGCTGCCTTAAAATATGGTGTCAGAGCCTTGTGGATAGGAGCACGCACAGTGGTAAACCCGTTTTCTGTACAACAGATTGCCGATGCTCTTGGTGGAGCCAATGTTACAGTGTTCGTAAAGAATCCTCTTGCCCCCGACCTGAAATTATGGATTGGCGCTTTTGAACGCCTTCGCAAGGCAGGTGTTGCTAATCTTGCTGCAGTTCATAGGGGCTTTCAGTATTATAAAGAGACACAGTATCGCAACTACCCGATGTGGGAGATAGCCATAGAACTGACTCGCCTTGCAGGTGTGCCTCTTATAACTGATGTCAGTCATATATGCGGTCGTCGGGATTTGCTTTTCAAAACGGCGCAAAAAGCTGCCGACATGGCCGCAGACGGCCTTATGGTAGAAGTGCATCCTTCGCCTGACGACGCACTTACCGATGCACAGCAGCAGATAACCCCAGATGGTCTGGATAAAATGTTGCAGAATATCATCTGGCGTTCAAAAACAGGCATTGGCGACCAGACGCTTGTTGGCCTTCGCGCCGAAATTGATGACATTGATGCCGAATTGCTGCGTCTTTTGGCACATCGCATGGAACTTAGCCGTAGCATTGGACATCTGAAGAGGGAAAAAGGTTTGTCTGCGTATCAGCCTGACAGATGGAACAAGATTCTTACCGATCACATCAGCGAAGGCAAGTTGTTCAACCTTGGCGAGGAACTTGTGACAGAAGTCTTTGATGCCATACATAAAGCCTCTATTGATGCCCAAACCGACATTTTGGGCGAGGAGGAAAAAGAAAATCAGTTGTAAATCCTAAGTGTATAACCATCGTAAATGGTATGGTACTCTATGAGAGGATAAACGCCATCGCCCTCTATTATGCTTCCGTCAAGAATGTTGTATTTGATGTCGTTGCAGTTGTCAACAACAAAAGGCGAGTCCACAATTAGTCGTGTGCAGTTGCCGTCGTTGTCGCAACATCCGTATGGATTGTTGGGCGGCAAACGGTCGTATGCCTTAAATTCGTCTTGACTCATCCGGTAAACAATAAGACCTCGGCTTGTGCTGTATGCATCTGAAGTGAGGTACATCCAACCGCTCACAATATTTAGGTCTTGGTAGAGAAGAGAATTCGGCTCGATGGTGAAGTCAAAGTATGCATCAGGCCTGTATGGATTCTCGGGATATTCTCGGCAACCACACATGGAAAACACCGAAATGGCTGTTGCTATAATTATGATAGTTGTTTTCATTGTGATTCTTTCCGCAAAGATAGCACTTTTAGCATAAAATGACCGCTTGAAAAGAGAAAAATCATATATTTGTCTCGAAAAGTATGGACATGACACGTATAATATCGACATTATTACTGATGCTTGCACTATTGGTGTCGTGTGGCTCCAATAAGGAAAGTTCGGCCGTAAGGCAGGCAGAACGGCAGGAGGCACGCCTCGCAAAGAAGGCGGAAAGAACTCACAAAAAGATGGTCAGGCAGCATTATAAAAAACAAAATGAAGAAACCAAGAAAACCTTGCGACAGTATAAGCGAAGAGCAAAGAAAATGAACCGCCACAAACGTTTTCACCCGTATATATGGTTTTTCAGTTGCTAAATAACTATGTATATAATTAAGGTATATGTTTGATAGTGCCCATCTCATGCCTATTAGATGAAAAAGAAATGGATTTTTGCAACAAAAAACCCATCAAAGCAAAAAAATGATTTTATTGTAATAGAAAAAGAAGGGTGTTATATTAATTGTTGATAAAAAATATTTTATGTGATAATCCTGTAATAATCTAAAATACAACATTTTACAAGTTATATGTTTAAAAAAAACAATCAAAAGTCATTTTAAAAAGAATTTTTTTTGCACAATATTGGATATTATTGTAATTTTGACGACTTAAAATGCAAATAAAAGTATTATAGAATAAAAATAACTTAGGTATGTTGAGAAATTTACTAATGACTCTTGCTGTACTGCTTGCCACGAGTATGATGGCTTTCGCTCAGCAAGGACGACTCAAGGGCAAAATCGTCGATGATCACGGTGAGCCCGTATCGTTTGCTAATGTCGTAGTTGAGAAAGGCGGTACCATGGTAGGTGGCGCACAGTCTGATTTTGACGGAAACTATGACATCAACCCTATCCCTCCGGGAACATACGATTTAAAGGCAACTTTCGTCGGATTGAATCCTTTCGTGCTGAAAGGCATTGTTATTCCGGCCAACAAGATTACCTATTATGACATTAAGATGAAGAGCGGCGCCGTTGACTTGAATGAGGTCACCATCGTTGACTACGAGATACCACTTATCTCAAAGGACAACACCACAAGTGGCGCCTCTATCACAGCCGAGGAAATCGCCAAACTGCCTAACCGTTCCGCAGAAGGTGTCGCCTCAAGCGTGGGCGGTGTGTTCTCAAGCGACGGTGAGGTGGGTTCCATTCGTGGCGCACGTGAAGGCGCAGCGTACTATATCGACGGTGTGAAAGTGATCGGTTCTTCAACTGTGCCTCAAAGTGCAATCGACCAAGTTGACGTTATCTTGGGTGGTACTCCTGCCATGTATGGTGACGCTATGGGTGGTATTATCAATATGACCACCAAAGGCCCGTCCCGTACTTTTGGCGGAGGCATCGAACTCGAAACCTCAGTAGAAGGCTACGGCCACAACCGTTTGGGCTTCAGTATACAAGGCCCTCTTATCAAAGGAAAGAAAAAAGAAGGCGATAATAGCCAGACCGCTTTGCTCGGTTTCTTCCTCGCAGGTGACCTTACCTACAATATGAGTAACACCCTCTCGGCAACAGGATTCTGGAGAGCTACCGATCAATGGCAGTCTTACCTTGAAGAGACTCCATTGCGCCTCTCAGGTATCGGAGCCGGTACTTATACCAATGGTAGTTTTACCCATGCCGACAATATGCAGCATTCAAAGAAGTCTGTTAATACAAGCTATAAGGGTATCAACTTGTCAGGTAACATCAACATCAAAACAACCGAGACAATAAACCTTACCATTGGCGGTAGTTTTGTCAAGAACTTCGGCCACAGCTTCTCTCTGGCAAACAGCTATTTCAATAGCGACAAATATTCCATCTACAAGTCAAGCACATATCGTGGCTATGTCCGTTTCACCCAACGCTTCCCCACAGCCCCCGAGAGCAACTCAATGGTGCGTAACTTCTACTACAGCATCCAAGCTGACTATTCACACTATGATGTGGTCGAAGGCGACCCTGACCTTTGGGACAACATCTTCCAATATGGTTACCTTGGCAAGTATATAACCCATAAGACACCATCTTTCTATTTGGGCGATATTGACTCGGTTCTTGTCAATGGTGAGTATAAGAACATACAAAACGCAATGATTCTTGGCAGCTGGGATTACGACACCCTCGTCGAGTTCCAACCATCTGACCTTAACCCTCTACTTGCTCGTTATACTCTTAACTATTACGACCTTTACAAAAATTATGGTGCTTCCGGCTACTACGACAACTTCTCCAACTTGCAGTTGGGCGGTGGCCTGCTTAACGGTGGCTCCGCTTCAAGCTTCTATGGTATGTATGGCGCCCCCGGTAACATTCAAAGCTCCTACTATAAGAGTGTGACCGAACAGCTTGCCTTGAATGTAAACGCTGCAATGACCATAGGTAAGGGTGAAGGCAGCCACGAGTTGAAGTTGGGTTTCCAATACGAACAGCGCAACCAAAGCCAAATGTCCTATTCTGCCAACTACTGGACTCTTATGCGAAGCCTTGCTAACTTCCATATCACACAGTTGGATGTTGACAATCCATACGCAATAGAACATGATGGTTATGTCGATACGGTAATGTTCCGTAGAAAATATGACGCCCTTTCACAAACTGTTTACGACTATAACTTGCGTGAAGCAATGGGCCTCGACCCACAAGGAATTGACTACGTCCTTGTTGACTCATACGACTTTAATGACAACTCAATAATGTATTATGACGGTGATGGCAACCTTAAGAAAACAACTCTTAAGGATGGTTTCAGCATCGATATGTTCGCACCTGACGAATTGACGCGTGACGGTAACTTCTATGTTTACTACTATGGTTTCGACTACACAGGCAAGAAATACGGATGGGGCAAACGCCCAACCTTACATCAGTTCTTCACCGATACTCTGAGCAACGGTTCCATGGCTCGCCCAATAGGCGCATTCCAACCTATCTATGCTGCAGGCTACATTCAAGACAAATTCGCTTTCAAAGACCTTATATTTAATATAGGTGTCCGCGTTGACCGTTTCGATGCCAACCAGTCAGTTTTGAAAGACCCTTATATCCTTTATGATTACTATACCGCAGGTGACATTATGTCAATGTACCCAGGCTCAAGTTCAAGGTCGGTTCTTCTGCCCTCTGGTGACGAGGTTGTGTTGCCAGAAAACATTGGCGAAGACTTCGCTGTGTATGTCAATAAGATAAGTGATATAAACACAATCGTTGGTTACCGTAACAACAATACTTGGTACAATGAGCTTGGTGCTGAGATTTCAGACCCTAGCGTCCTTGACAAAGGTTCAGGTATTTCACCTTGGATAAAGAATGCCGACCAACAACGCGTTGACGAAAACTCATTTAAGGATTATGACCCACAATGGAGCGTAATGCCTCGTATATCGTTCTCCTTCCCAATTTCTGACGAAGCCTTGTTCTTCGCTCACTATGATGTGTTGACACAACGCCCGTCAAGTAATCTTTATATGAACCCGTTGTATTACTATTATTTCAACGACGTGTCCTCAACTCTCAACAACCCAAGCCTTAAACCCGCTCAGACAATCGACTATGAGTTAGGTTTTACACAAAAGGTTACAAACACCTCGTCATTGACAATTTCAGCCTACTATCGTGAGCTTCGTAATATGATTCAGATGTATCGTTTCACCGGTGCCTTCCCAAAAGAATACAATTCATTCAGCAACCTTGACTTTGGTACAGTTAAAGGTATCACTATTGAGTATGATATGAGAAGAACCAAGAACATCCGCATCCGTGCAAGCTACACTTTGCAATATGCAAATTTAACAGGTGCTAGTACCACTACAGCAGCTGCCCTTATCGCTGCCGGTGTTCCTAACTTGCGCTCAACTTTCGCAACGCCTTACGACCGTCGTCACCAATTTAACCTGACATTAGACTATCGTTTTGGCGAAGGAAGCAAATACAACGGACCTGTATCCCAACGTAAGAAACACCCAGAGAAAGCACCTATCCAATGGCTGGCCAATGCAGGCGTGTCACTCACACTCAATGGTGGATCTGGTACTCCTTACACAGCATCACGTAATGTCACTTCGCCATTGTCTGGCGGTACCTCACTTCTTAAAGGTACATACTACGGCTCGCGCATGCCCGCTACTTTCCGTTTGGACCTCCGTGTTGACAAAGACTTCGCCTTTACAATGGGCGGTAAGAAAGAAGGTAAGAAAGGCCGTGAAGCTTATATGAATGTTTACCTCCAAATACTCAACCTGCTCAACTCAAAGAACGTCATCAATGTTTATTCTGCAACAGGCAACCCTGATGACGATGGCTATCTCGCAGCACCTGAGTGGCAGCGTCAGATTGGTTCACAGATAGATCCTGAGTCATTCATACAAATGTATCAGTTATATCTTGACAATGGATTCAATTATTCAACACCACAACAGATACGTATAGGTCTGATGTTTAACTTCTGATGAGTAACTTAACGAATAAATACAGAAAGATGAAGAATATATCAAGATTTTTGTTCGCCGTTCTCCTTACATTAGGGATGGTGAATCAAGGAAAAGCCGAAATCTACCACTACGAGAAGCAAGGCAACAATAACACGCGTGGTTTGAAACAAACTACCGCTGGTTGCTCGCCATCTTCGGCCTATGAGTGGCTCGACGTTAACAATGTTAGAACGCGTATCAATGCCGGTGGCGATATGTGGTGGGACCTGCCCGGTGGTGTCGGTTCTAAATATTTCGTTCCCGCTAACGGTTCAGCAACCTCTCTTTATGCAGGTTCACTTTGGATTGCTGGTGTCGATAAAGACAACCAGTTGAAGTGCGCTGCTATCCGTTTCCGTCAACAAGGTAATGACTATTGGACCGGTCCTCTAACGACCGATGGTACTGCATCTATATCCGACGTGCAGTGCGCAAAGTGGGATAAGATGTTCAAGATATCTCGTGCTGAGGTAGATAACTTCCTTATGCAGTTCAAAGATGGTGTCTATTCTCCTGAAGATGGCTATTCAATTCCGAAATCAATTTCGGAATGGCCAGCACATGGCGACTTGTCAGAGAAACAAAGCTATTATTTGGCTCCTTTCTATGATGTCAATGGTGATGGCGAATATGTCCCCGAAGATGGTGACTATCCTTACTACGACCTTGAAAATGAACTTTGCCATACCAAAATCCCAACAATGGAAGAGGAAAAAGGCATCGAAAGCGGAAACCAAACTATTCATGGCTCAATCCTCGTTGACCAAGTCCTTAAAGGCGACCAAACTCTTTGGTGGGTGTTTAACGATCGTGGCAACTCACACACCGAGTCAAATGGCGCCGCCATCGGTATCGAAGTGCGTGCACAGGCTTTTGGTTTTGCCACCAACGATGAAATCAATAACATGACATTCTGCAGCTACGAAATAATCAACCGTTCAACTTATCCTCTCTATGGAACTTATTTCTCACCTTGGACTGACGTTGACCTTGGCTATGCCCAAGACGACTATATAGGTTGCGACGTCGCTCGTGGACTTGGCTATGGTTACAATGGTTCTAATGTTGATGGTAATGGCGAACCCGAATCATACGGCGATCAACCACCAGCGGTTGGTATCGACTTCTTCCAAGGCCCTTACATGGATCCCGATGGCCTTGACAATCCAAAATACTCTTATATTATTAATATCGTAACCGACTCTGTTAGCGGTACAGTGACTTATGATACGGTCGGAACAACACAAATATGCGATGCAAGCATAAATGGTGTTAACTTTGGTAATGGTATAGTCGATGATGAACGTTTCGGTATGCGCCGTTTCCTTTATCACAATAATGACGGCACTAATATGGGAGATCCGAACGATGCTCCTGAGTACTATCAGATGCTTCGCGGTATTTGGAAAGACGGTAACAAGATGCAGTATGGCGGTAACGCTTACTCAGGTAGCGATGTCGTTGGCCCTGCTTGCGACTTCATGTTCCCTGGCGATACCGACCCATGTAACTGGGGTACCGGTGGCGTGGCTCCTAACGGTGGCTATAACGTGAATGGTAAATATTGGACTGAGGAAACAACTGGCAACCCTCCAGGAGACCGCCGTTTCATGCAGTCAGCAGGCCCTTTCACCCTGGAAGCCGGTGCTGTTAACTACATCACCTTCGGTGTGCCGTGGGCTCGCGCAACATCAGGTGGAGCTTGGGCATCAGTCGAATTGCTCCGCGTTGTTGACGACAAGTGCCAAGCCCTCTTCGATAACTGCTTTAAGGTTATTGACGGCCCTAGCGCTCCTGACCTCACAATTCGCGAGCTTGACCAAAAACTTATTATTTATCTGTCAAATGCTACTACTTCAAATAACTATAAGGAAGGTTATAATGAAATTGACCCTGAAATTCCTGAAGTGGTTCCTGGTGACTCAATACCTTCTGACCGTTATTATCGTTTTGAAGGATATAAAGTTTATCAACTTGTCAATAACCAAGTCGGTGCTGACGAACTCAACGACAACAGCAAGGCTAGACTCGTTTTCCAATGCGACATCAGAAATAATGTCTCTCGCCTGGTTAACTATCAGTGGGATGATCATATTCAAGCAAACGTTCCTTCACTCATGGTAGAAGGCAGCGATGCTGGAGTCACCCACAGCTTCGTCGTGACAGATGACAAGTTCTCAACAACCGATAATGTTGCTCTTGTAAACCATAAGACTTATTACTTTATGGCAGTAGCTTATGCTTATAACAACTACCTGACATATTCACAAGAGCCTGGTGTAGCTAACGGCCTATATGGCCAAATGTCACCCTACCTTGAAGGGCGTAAGAACATTCAATGCTATTCTGCAATACCTCACAAGATTGTTAATGGTGTTACAATGCGTTCTGTTTATGGCGAGAGTCCTGCAATTACACGTCTTGTTGGTGTAGGCAATGGCGGTAACGAACTCGAACTCTCAGACGAGACTGTTGAAGAAATTCTTGGCAAACGTTTGGCATTTGAGGATTCAACTGTAGTATTCGGACACCCAGACTATCCCATAGCATACCATCCAAAATATAAACGTGGCTATGGCCCTGTTGGCGTCAAAATCATCGACCCTCTGAATGTTGTTACTACTGATTATGAATTATGGTTTGACACTTTGGTTGAGAAATATACTTACAATGTGACAGGCAATCACCAAATAGCTGGTGACTCGGCTCCACGTATGGTTTCACACTGGTATCTTAAAGACCTCAATTCCGGAGAAGTGTTCAAGTCCGATACAACCACAATCTATGCTGACGAAAAGATATTCATTGACAGGGGCATCTCTGTAACAATAGAACAGCCATACGAGGTTGGACCCCACAAGGTTGGTACGACACATGATAGCCAAACTCATACTGATCCTGATTTCTTCCAGGTTATAGCTACCGACAATGGAATGATTAATTCTCAGATTATTTACGATGACAGTACCTCACAATGGCTGTCAGGCATAAAAGATGAGGACGTTCCTGGTTCGGCTCTTGACTGGATCCGTGCTGGTACATATATTGACCAGGATGATAACTCGAACTCTGACTTCAATATGCAGATAAACAAACCTTTCGACCCCAACCAAAACTACGAGAAGATTGCAGGTGGAACATGGGCTCCTTATAACCTCTGCGCATTCAGCGGTCAGTCTTTCCCTGCTAACCCAGGACCTGTTTATGCGAGTGCTTCACGTGATGAAAGTTATTTCAAGAAGATAAGCAGTGTTGATATTGTCTTTACATCAGATCGTTCAAAATGGACCCGTTGTCCTGTTGTTGAAATGTGTATGGACCGTAACCTTGCTGAAGGTCGTGCAAAACGTTTCTTCTTACGTAAACATGCTTCAATCGACAAAGACGGTAATTATCTACAAGGTGACTATACCACCATGGAAGCCAGTACAAATCCTGAAGATCCTAATTACATTGCCGCTCAAGGTATGGGTTGGTTCCCGGGATATGTAATTAATGTTGAAACAGGTGCACGTCTGAATATCGTTTATGGTGAAGATTCTTATCTTGCCGACCTTAATGGCCGTGATATGATGTTCAATCCTCCAACATTGTTGAAATATACTGTTGATGGATACACTCCACAATCTTCCGATCCCGTGCTGTTCAGACCTATCAGCGGTGATGCCCTTATGGGTGGCAAGCACTTCGTATATATCTGGGGTATGGATGACCCAACAGTGCCTACATCATCTCCTTACAAGAACTTCAAATCACCCGCTTATGATGGCGGCAAGTATCTGTACAACGCAATGAATGCAATCCAGTCCACATCAAGCCAAGGCACTCAAAACTCTTTGAATACATTCTTGTGGAAACAATGTATGTATATAGGTATGCCAATGGCTGTCGAAGGACAGAAATGGCTGCCTGAAGGCAACGATGTGAGAATTAGAATTAGATTAGCCAAACCTTATGACAGAGGTTACGCTGGCTATGACATTAAACTTGATTCTCTCTATCCTGATTTGGACATTAACAACTTGTATCCTAAGTATCAGTTCTCAATCAGCGGTCTTGACCCAGTTGTGAGTACAGATCCGAAAAACGAGAAAGTCAAGTCAGACCTCGACCTGATAACAGTGGTGCCTAATCCATATTACGCTTACTCAAGCTATGAGTCAAATGCTCTTACCAATACGGTTAAGATAGCTAACTTGCCTGACAGATGCAAGGTTACCATTTACTCAATAAATGGAACAAAGATACGACAGTTCGAGAAGGATAACACCGTAACGTCAATCAATTGGGATTTGACCAACCATGCGAATACCCCTGTTGCTAGTGGTTTCTATTTTATCCACATTAAAGACTACGCATCCGGTGGTGAAAGAGTGATTAAGTTCTTCGGTGCAATGCGTCAAGTTGACCTGAACACTTTCTAAATCAAATGTATAATAGCTAACATTAAAAAGTATAGTATTATGAAAAACACAGTTAGATATATAATAATGAGTATGGTGGTCCTTTTGGGACTGACAATCTCAAATGCATTTGCTGGAAATAAGGACCGTTCGGGTCAGGCTGGTGCTTCTGAACTTCTCATCAATCCTTGGGCTGCTTCTTCAGGTTGGGGCAATGCCGGTATGTCTTTTGTCAAAGGTACTGAAGCTATATGGGGCAATGTTGCGGGTACTAGCAACATCAACAAGTTCGACGTAAACTTCTCAAACACTTTCTGGCTTGCCGGTCTTAACTCACATATGAACCTCATATCGTTTGGTTTGATGGTGAAAATTGGCGAAGCCAATGCACTCGGTTTCTCATTCGTAAACTTTAGTTTGGGTGAAATACCGATTACTACTGTTGAACATCCTGAACCGTCTGGACTTGGAACCTACAAACCTTCGCTGATGAATATCAATATTTCTTTCGCAAGAAAGTTTTCAAATAGTATCAGTGGTGGTTTAGTGTTGAAGATAATAAACGAGCGCATCAGCGATATGAGTTGCACTGGTGTGGCTGTCGATGCTGGTATCCAATATGTCACTGGTCCTACCGATAATATTCACTTCGGTATCACCTTAAAAAACATTGGACCTACTATTAAATTCAAAGGCGACGGCCTCTCAATCAAGTCTGTTCTTTCAGGAAATTCAAACCAACTGACTGTTATCCAACGTGCAGACCAGTTTGAGTTGCCCGCACAATTGAATATTGGTGCCGCCTACGACTTCAACATTGGTAAAGACGAGGAAAAGACCACTTATCATAGAATAACAATTGCTGGTGACTTCACTTCGAACTCGTTTACCAACGACCAATTTATTTTGGGTTTGGAATATGGTTTTGAACCTTATTTGAAAGTGCGTGCCGGCTATACATTCGAGAAGGGTATGTTCTCACAGAAAGGAATTGAAAATGCTGCTTGCATGAACATCAACAGAGGTTTATCAGCAGGTCTTTCGGTTGACGTCCCGCTCTCAAAGAAAGAGAACCCCGTCAAACTCGGTATCGACTATTCGTTCAGAGACACTTATGTGTTTGGCGGATCTCACGCAATAGGATTAAGAATTATGTTCTAAATACTTGCTAATTCAAATATTCTTTGTATATTTGCAGTGTTAAAAGGGCCCTTATTTCGGTAAGGGTCTCTTTTTTACATTTAAAGTAAATGATACCACATTACGAATAATTGTAGAAAATTCACATAAAATGTCAGATGAAATTAAGTACTTTACCCCAGCGGGGTTGCAGAAACTCAAGGATGAGTTAAACGAACTTATTCAAGTTCAACGTCCTTTGGTAGTTCAAGCTATCGCCGAAGCACGAGACAAAGGCGACTTGTCAGAGAATGCTGAATATGACGCGGCAAAAGAAGCTCAGGGCCTCTTGGAAGCCAAAATAGCCGAGCTGCAGTCACTTATTTATAATGCACGTATCTTGGATGAATCAAAAATCGACACATCTAAAGTATTGCTTTATTCAACTGTTTCGATAAAAAATACCAAGAACAAGGCTCAAATGACCTACACAATAGTGCCTGAAAAAGAAGCCAATCTGAAAGAAGGCAAAATATCAATCAATTCGCCTATCGGTCAAGGTCTTCTGGGCAAAAAAGTAGGAGATGTGGCCGAAATACATGTGCCTGCTGGCTTGTTAAGTTTTGAGATTGTTGAAATAACTCGAGAATAGTATTGTCATGGCTTCCATATTTACAAGAATTATTAATGGTGAGATACCATGTTATAAGATTGCAGAAAATGCTAGATTTTTTGCATTTCTTGACATCAACCCAATAAAAAAAGGTCATGTGTTAGTTGTGCCTAAACGCGAGGAAGACTATATCTTCAATCTTGAAGACAATGAGATAGCCGAGATGATGGTTTTCGCCAAGAAAGTGGCTAAGGCAATCGAAAAGGCTGTTGAATGCAAGCGTGTTGCTGTGGCCGTGTTGGGCCTTGAAGTCCCTCATGCCCATATTCATCTTGTCCCAATCATTTCTGAGGGCGACCTTGATTTCCATGGCCAGCACGAACATCTTACTGAACAAGAATTTGTCGAGGTGCAAAAAGCTATATCGAGCAATCTTTGACCTTAGGAGAGGGTGACTAAAAAGTAGTCATCCTCTTTTTAGGTATCTGTACATTAGTACAAGACTTTTCCAAATCTCCAATTCTCGGATGGTTAATTTGGCTTCAATGTAATCGTGTTTGACTTTTTAGGCACCCTCTTAGTTTCCAAAATCGTCGAACATTATGTTTTCCCTTGAGACGCCAAGGTTGTCAAGCATGTTCAATACAGACGTTATCATCATTGGGGGACCGCATAGGTAATATTCGATTTCTTCAGGTTCGGGGTGATTCTTCAAGTATTTCTCGTATATCACATTGTGGATAAAACCTGTGTCACCAGTCCAGTTGTCTTCTTCTTTAGGTTCGGACAATGCAATATGGAACTTGAAATTAGAGTTGTTTTTTTCAAGTTGCGAGAAGTCGTCAATGTAGAATAGTTCCTTGAGAGAACGCCCGCCATACCAAAATGTCACTTTGCGTTGAGTGTGTCGGCTTTTTATTTGGTCGAATATCTGTGAACGCATCGGTGCCATTCCAGCACCACCACCTATGAACATTATTTCAGACTTGCCCTCTTTGACGTGGAATTCGCCGTAAGGGCCGCTTATATTTATCTTGTCACCAGGTTTTAGCGAGAAGATGTATGAAGAGCAAACTCCTGGGCTAACGTTCATGAAATAGCCTTTTTTGCGGTCAAATGGCGGCGTGGCGATGCGGACGTTTAGCATGATGATGTTTCCCTCACTTGGATCGTTGGCCATAGAATAGGCTCTGAATTGGGCTTCTCCATTGCGCATCGACAAATTCCATAGACGCATTTTGTCCCAATCTTTGTGATATTGCTTGTCAATGTCGAAATCTTTGTAATTGACGCTTATTTTTGGGACGTCTATTTGTACATATCCTCCTGCTTCAAAATCTATTGATTCGCCTTCAGGCAGTTTTACGACCAATTCTTTTATGAAAGTTGCGACATTATTGTTTGAAATGACGGTGCATTCCCATTTTTTTACGTTGAGTACCGATTCTGGTATTGTTGTATCAAGGTCTCCATTGACTTTTGTCTGGCAGCCTAAACGCCATTGGTTGGCAATTTGTTGCCGAGTGAAGAAGCCTGTTTCTGTTGGCAATATGCCTCCACCACCTTTTGTCACTCTGCATTTGCATTGACCGCACGAGCCTTTGCCTCCACAGGCTGAAGGAAGGAAAATGTTATGGTCTGCCAAAGTTGACAATAATGTTCTGCCTTGGCTTGCTTCAATATTCAATTTGTTGTTGATGCTTATCGTCACTTTGCCCTGAGGGACGATTTTTTTCCGAATCCAAAGCAATATGCCTATGAGGAGCATAATGACAAACAGGAAAACTGCAATGCTGACTATTATGGTGCTGGTAAGGCTCATTTGTTTCTTGTAAGTGTATTAGTATAAAACTCAAAAAAAGGTGCAATCATCAGATTACACCTTGATTTATGCTCATGTGCAACTGTATCAGTCAAAGTTGTTGTCGTGTATTTGGTTGTATTTCCTTACGATATTGTCATCAACGAGAATTCGTCCACAATATTCACATACTAATATTTTCTTGTATATTGATATGTCAAGTTGGTGTTGTGGCGGTATCTTGTTGAAGCAACCTGCACATGCGTCACGGTCTATTTTAACTACGGCCAAACCATTGCGAGCGTTTTTGCGTATGCGTTCGTAAGCGGTGAGGAAGCGGTCTTCGATGAGTTCTTGGCAGCTTTTTGAGAGTTTGAGAAGTTCGTTTTCTTCTTTCTCTGTTTCGGTTACGATGTTGTCAAGTTCCGATTTTTTGGTCTCAAGGTCTGCCTTGCGGATGCTGAGTTGCTCGGTAGCTGCTTGTATTTTCTTTTCAACGTCTTCACTTTTATTGCCGTTTTCGCGTATCCTTTTTTCAGCAAGCTCTATCTCGAGATTTTGGTATTCTATTTCCTTCGACAACGAGTCGAATTCGCGGTTGTTGCGTACATTGTTTTGCTGTTCCTCGTATTTCTTGACAAGGTCGCTTGCTTCTTTGATCTTGATTTTGTAGTTGGATGTTTCGGAAGACAGTTTTTTTATGTCCTCGTTGAAGTTTTCAATACGAGTTTCCAGCCCTTCCACTTCGTCTTCAAGGTCTTTGACTTCGTATGGCAGGGCGCCACGATAGTTCCTGATTTTGTCTATCTTCGAATCTACTTGCTGAAGTGTGTACAAGGCCAAAAGACGCTGCTCGACTATGTTCTCTGTTGTTTGTTCTTCTATTAGTCTTGCGGTGTCTTGTTTCTTGACGGACTCGGTATTTTCAGCCTCTTTTGTTTTTAGGGTCTCTTCAGTTGCTTCAACTTCTTTAACCTCTTTTTCTTTTGCTTTCTTAGGTTCTTTTGCCTTGGTGGCTTTCTTGGTTTCTTTAGCTTCCTTGGGCTCTTTGGTTTCTTTCTTTACTGCCATATCTTTCTTTTTTTATTTTACAAAATAATTGACCGGATTGTAACTCTTTTCCGAAATCAGGGCTACAAAGTTAGGAATTTTTTTAATAATCACCTCTTTTAAAAGATGTTTTGTGAATTGTTCTGTTTCAAAATGCCCGGCATCCACCAGTAGGATGTCGTCTGTGTCGGCAAACTCGTGATATTTTATGTCGGCTGTGACATACGCGTCAGCACCTGATTTTATTGCCTGTTGTATTAGAAAAGAGCCCGAACCACCGCAAATCGCTATTTTTTTGATGTCTCTCCCGGTTGGTTTGTTGTGTCTTAAACATTTCGCTCCAAGTTTGTTGCACACATGTGTAAGGAAGTCTTCTTCAACCATTTTCTCTTTTAGCGACCCTATCATCCCCGCTCCTAACATGGGATTGCTGTTTTCGAGCTTAAATATGTCGTAAGCTGGTTCTTCGTAGGGGTGGGTAATATGTATTGCTTTTATTGCTTTGTTAAGATTGTATTCTGGGAGTATGGTTGTAATAGCCGTTTCGTTTTCATGATGCCGTTTGCCAATAGTGCCAACATAAGGATTGCAGCCCTCGCTTGCACGGAAACTTCCTTTGCCCTCAATTAAATAACTGCATTCATCGTAAGCGCCAATCGTGCCGCAACCAGCGTCAAACAGGGCTTGGCTTACAAATTCACTATGACTTGCTGGCACATAAACCACCAGTTTAAGGAGTGTGCCGTCCATTGGTTGCAGGATTTTGATGTCCTCAAGCCCTAAAATATAGGCAAGTTTGTTGTTGACTCCATTGAAACTGTTGTCAAGATTGGTGTGCATCGAGATGAGGGCGATGTCGTTTTTAATCATTTTTATGACAATCTTCTCTGTTGGTGTTGAAGCAGTTAGCCTTTTCAATGGCCTGAAGATAAGTGGGTGATGGCTGACAATCAATTGGCATGATTTTGCTATGGCTTCGTCAACTGTCTCTTCTGTTACATCAAGGGTTATAAGTGCCCTGTCAACAGGTGAGCTTGGCTCGCCAATGAGCAAGCCTGCATTGTCGTAACTTTCCTGTGTTGGCAGTGGTGCAGTTTCGGTAAGAATGTTTAGGATGTTGCTTACGGTTGCCATTATGGTGATGTTATGATTTTGAAAGTGTAAAATTACTAAGGAATATTTGAATAAACATGTGGCTTAGATTGCAGGGACCAAATGTTGTTGTGCTAATGGAAAAGACTATTATGAACATGATTTGGCAAGCGTTCGCATAAAAACGGCTAAGCGTTGCATGACAAGGGTGTGACTTGCCTGGTGTGCTTTAGAAAGCTTTTAGTGTGCCTAAAATAGCAAAATTGCATCTTTCATCATGTTTTGTAGTTTGGTCTCGCTTTCTTCTAATTCCTTTTTTGTGTATATGACGGGATTGATGTATTCGTTTGTCTCCCAGCCCAGTTCGGTGAGCGGGAAAATCAGTTTGTCGTCGTCATTGGGGGTAATCTCGTTTTGGTCAAGGATGATTACGATGTCCCAGTCGGAACTTTTGTGAGCAGTTCCGTTGGCACGTGAGCCGCAGAGGAAGGCTTTCCCGTTAGCAGGCATGTTTTGCTTCAGCAAATGTTTGATTTTGTTGATAATTGTGTCTTCCATGGCGTAAGTATTTTATACAAAGATAGTAAAAATATATCATATATTAGTTTTTTGGGAAAAATGTTTGATTCAATAGCCAAAATGTTGTAAAGGCATAAAAAAAGAAAGAGTACTGCTCTTCCTTTTTTTTAGCTGCAACAACTGTGGTGTCATGCCAGGTCTTGGCCTTCGGCAAAATGCTGATAGAAGGCTATTATTGTCTCAATGCCTTTGTAGAAGTGGTCGAGACGGTAGTTCTCGTTGGGCGAGTGTATGGCGTCTTCGCCAAGGCCAAAGCCCATGAGTATGGATTTAATGCCTAACACTTCCTCAAATCTGGCGATGATAGGGATGCTTCCTCCTGAACGCATTGGTATGGGTTGTTTGCCATAGGTGTCCATATAGGCTGCTTCTGCGGCTTTGTAGGCTGGCAGGTCGATGGGGCAACCGTAGGCTTGTCCACCATGCAATGGAGTCACTTTTACGCTGACATATTCAGGGGCGTTCTTTTCAAAGTAGTCTTTCACCAATAAGGCTATCTTTTCATGGTTTTGGTTGGGTACAAGACGGCATGACAATTTGGCGTATGCCTTTGAAGGCAACACGGTCTTAGAGCCTTCTCCGGTGTAGCCTCCCCATATTCCGCACAAATCGAAAGATGGACGTATCCCAACATGCTCTATTTTGGTGTATCCTTTTTCTCCTCGCAGTGCCTTTACATTGAGGCTTTTTTTATAGTCTTCCTCGTTGTAGGGTGCCATATTGAGAAGTCCTCGCTCGTGAGCGGAGCATTCAACGACATCGTCATAGAAGTGCGGAATGGTGATGTGGTTGTTCTCGTCCATGCACTTGGCAATCATCTCGCATAGTGTGTTGAGCGGGTTTGCAACGCTTCCACCGAATATTCCTGAGTGAAGGTCGGCGTTGGGTCCGGTCACTTCAATTTCCCAGTATGCGAGGCCGCGCAATCCTGTGGTGATGCTTGGCACATCAGTGCCTATCATTGAGGTGTCGGAAACCAATATGACATCAGCTTTAACAAGGTCTTTGTATTCTACAATCCATTTTGACAGGCTGCCCGAACCTATTTCTTCTTCGCCTTCAATCATGAATTTAACGTTGCAGGGCAGGGTGTTTGTTTTTACCATTGTCTCAAACGCCTTGGCGTGCATGAACGACTGCCCTTTGTCATCGTCGGCACCTCGTGCCCATATCTTTCCGTCTTTAATGACGGGTTCGAAAGGCCTTGTGTTCCACAATTCAATAGGGTCAACAGGCATCACGTCATAGTGACCGTAAACCAAAACGGTTGGCAGTTTCGGGTCTATTATCTTCTCTCCATAAACAATGGGGTTTCCTGCGGTTGGCATTACCTCGGCCTTGTCGGCACCTGCGGCAATGATGGCATCACGCCAATATTCGGCTGCTCGTATCATGTCGGGCTTGTGAGCCGACTCAGAACTGATTGACGGAATGCGAATCAAGCCGAACAACTCATCAAGAAAACGGTCTTTGTTGGCTTCGATGTAGTTTTTTGTTGCTTGCATATCAATATGATTTTAGATTTAAAATTCAAGATTGTTGCAAATATAAGAATTTTTCTTGAAAAATATGAATAAAATATAAAAAGGTATTGTCATGGTTTTTGAATTTACAAAGAAACATCCCCACCCGTAAGGGCAGGGATGCCTATGCCAATGTGTCTTCCGGCCTCACCGACCGGTAAGTGGGTTGGTCTGTTGTTGCTTACAACATCTTTACTTTTGGAATATTTTCTGCCAGTTCTTGTATTCACGTTCTTTCCAAGGGCCGTTGTGGTAAACGTATGATGCTATTAGAGGTATCACTGTTGTGCCTTCGGCGTAAACCATCTGTTGCAGTTTCTCGCTTACCTTGCCCCAAGACCCTGCTTCGAGCAGCGTTGATGAAGAGCAAGCTCCGTCGCGAACGTCAGCAACGGTGATTTGGATAGCATATTTGTGCATCGGCACATCATAGCCCAATATTTCAGCACAAACAACAGTGTCTTGTGCAAAGTTCTTGGGTGTTCCTCCACCAACCATAAAGAGTCCCGATTCAGGGGTTCGCATCTTTATCTCGGTGAGTTCGATGAAGTCGCATACGGAGTCAATAGAAAGGTATGGTTTGTTTTCCTTGCGGCGTTCCCATTGGTGTTTTCCTATGCCAAAGCCTGCCGATGAGTCACTGAAAGCGGGGCAGAAGATCGGCACTCCGCACTCGTAGCATGTCTGGATAAGGCTGTTTTTCTTGACGGCCCTACCATTGTGGAGCCACTTGCCAAGTTCCCAGATGAACTCGCGTGAAGAGTATGGACGCGGTTCAAGCATGTTTGCCAATTCGTAGGTGGCGTGGTCGCATGCCTGAAGTTCTTCTTCGTCGATATATGTGTCATAAATGCGGTCTATGTAGAGTTCGCGCAGTGTGGTGTCGGGGATGACATTCTCTTTTTCGCCGATGTAGTGCTTGAACCCCAATGCCTCAAAAAGGTCCATATCGATAATTGATGCTCCTGTTGAAACGACAACATCAATCATCTTGTTGCGAACCATGTCAACATACACTTGCATGCATCCTGCAGCTGATGTCGAACCGGCTATGGTAAGTATGTTGGTGCATTCTTTCTCTTCGCACATCATCATAAGTATGTCGGCAGCACGAGCCGTGTCGCGTGAGGTGAACGACATTTTGCGCATTGCATTGATGAGTTCTGTTGAGTTGTAACTCTTAATGTCGATATGCTCGACAACTTCTTTAAGCAGGTCTTTTTTCTCCATTTCTTTTGTGTTTATCATGTTTTTGGTTTGCAAAATTATTAAATTTAGGCAAATGTATGACATTTATTTTATGTCATTTTTCTTTAAACGAAAAAAAGTGATGTAAGACATTATAAGTTCTCCTTTTATGAGCTTGTTATGTTGCCTGTTGTTGTATCTCCTTGAACATTTCATAATAAATGCTCGCTTTTTTGTCGGCTGCCAACGGGTATGCTCGTGATGTGGACGGCATTCTCCATAATTTTACGTGTCGGCTTCCTATGAATGTTTCGGCATATTCCCCTATGCCAGGCTTTTCGCAACCGTATTGTTCGGCAATGGTGTCAAGCGACTTTTGCCCGGTGCAACAAATGTCGTGGCATAGCGGTATCTTATCCAACAATTGGGCTATGTCGGTTGGCTCGACAATCTCAAGAAACTCGTCAGAAGCGTTCCCGTGGAGCCGTTTCACGGCCAAGGCTGTGTCGTATATTGCTATGCCTTGTCCCTGGCAAAATGCTGTTATCTTTTCTTGGTTGAAAGTCTTGTCCTGGTTTATGAACTTGTTTTTGTTGTTGTAGAATATGATGCCCATAACGCGCCACATGTCGTTTTGTGGGTTAGGATAGAAGAAATTCATGCACCATCTTGACTTTGGAGGAGGAAAACTGCCTAACATTAGCAATTTTGCGTTTTGGGGCAGAAAAGGCTCCAAAGGGTGCTTTTCAAAGTCGGTTTTCATGCCTAAGGGTCAAGAGTGTTTTTATGAGGATTGGCCGCTTTTTGTCATCTGTTCGGTGGGGTAGTGGCCTTTGTAAACTAATCCCAGGTTTCCGTCTATTGCTATTTGGTCGCCTGCATTGAAGGTTTGCCCGTTGAGTGTGCAGCAGTGAAGCGTGTCGTTAACCTCAAGGTTCGAACAACTCACCACACATACTTTGCCAAGTCTAACAGCCGTTACCGCAGCGTGCGAGGTGGCACCACCGCGTGCTGTAAGCAGTCCGTCGCTGTCGAAGACCATGCCGATGTCGTCGGGGACAGTATCGGGACGTATGAGTATGATGTTTGTCGAATTGTTACTTTTGCGTAGTAGTTTTATGTCGTCTTCGTTGAATGCGGCCAAACCATTCATTGCACCGCCTCCTATGCCCATGCCACGACCTATAGGATGCATCTCGTCTGGCGAGAGAGAGAATACATCGGTGGTTTCCTCCACTTTGAGGTCTTGGTCTCGTATCTGCAAGATGCGGAAGTCTTCAGGCTTGTCCGACTCGAAGGTAAACTCCATTTCTTGTGGGCTGTAACCAAGGTTTTCTGTCAATTCGACGGCTATATTGTAAATTTTCTTGTAAATCTCAGGAAGGAATGTCTGCATTGAAGGGCCTTCAAGATTGGCGGCCTTACGTTGTGTCTCGCTGATGGGCAGTGGTTTTACAAGTCCTCCCACAATGTCTTCGCCCTGGCTCCGCATGGTAAAGTCGCCATAGAGGTGAACTCCGGGTCTTTCGCGGTGTGGATTTTGTGTGAACACGACTCCTGTTCCCGACTTGTCGCTAAGGTTCCCGTAAACCATCTGTTGTACTATTACGGCTGTACCCCAATTTTCTGATACAGCAAGATGACGACGGTATGCAAGTGCACGGTCTGAGTTCCATGAATCAAACACCATGTTGATGCAATCAATCAGTTGTTTGAACACATCTTGCTCAAAGGTGACATTGTTGGCGGTGAGTATGTCTTTGTAGGCGTTTGTTATCTCACGCATGGCTTCAACCGACAATTCGCCTTTTTGTTTCACGTTATTCTTCTGCTTGAAAGCACCAATGGCTTCGTCAAACACATCGCGGCTTATGCCTTTTGCCATTCCCCAGCTTTGTAGCAGACGCCTGTATGAGTCGCAAACCGACCATGCCTTTGGCGTATCTTTGATAAGCGACTCTACAATTTCGTCGTTAAGGCCAACGTTGAGGAACGTGTCCATGGCACCTGGCATTGATATGGCTGTGCCTGAACGCACTGAGAAGAGCAATGGTTTGCCAACAGAGCCAAATTCAAGTCCGGTCATTTTCTCCAGACTTTCAGTAAACTTTCTAATCATGCCGTGTATCTCGCTCTGAAGTTCGGGTATCGTGTTGATAGAGTCGTTGCGACGGAACGTCTCGGTGGTGATGACAAAACCGGGAGGGACAGGCATGCCGGCAAGATACAGCCGTTTCAGGTTGTTTGCTTTGTTGCCGATGAATACTTGGTTGTCCATTTCGGGTGTCGCTTGCCAGAATGGACTTATCAACATATCGGAGTTGTATGTCATAATGTCGCGGATGAGTTTCTCGTTGAGCGACGACTCCATGTTGCGCAATGAGTCCAATATGCGAGCTATGAAATTGTCTAAAGGCTGCATGAGGAATGCATCGGCAAGCATGTCGCGATGGAACTCTTCCGACTTGCGGCTAATCAGCGATGTCAGTTTGCGGTCTGTCATGATGTTGTCTTTGTCGAACAGCTGTGGAATCACAATCTTAAGTGGATATTCGTATGATTTTATGAAGTGCTTGATTATGATGCGTCGTACGTCTTCGTTGATGAATTGGAAGATGTTGATGTATTGCGACAATGAGAAACTGCGTGATGTCAGACTGTAACGGAGCATGTCCAACTTTGAGTTGAAGCTTTGGTTGGTAATGCCGTCAAGTTCGAGTCCTGTCCTGAAGTAGTCGAGAATGTTGTATATTTGGTTTAGCGTTTGTTGGGATATGTATTCCAAGTTGATGCTGGAAACGACTTTTTCCATGAGTTGTGTTGCTACGCGCTCAAGACGGAAGGTGAGGCCCATGGCTTCAAACTTGTTCTCGCGATAGGTGCCATACATAGAAGGTATGCCTATGGCTATGTGGCGCTTGTGGTAGATGTTTTCCCATCCTTCGCTCTCTGCTGGGTTGAAGATGATTGTTTTCAGTTTTTCCATGAAACTGTATATCAATGTTAGCGACTTGGCGAAGTCTTTCGAGTTGAAGGCTTTTTCAAGTTCGTCAATTTCTGTGTCGGGTATGAAGGGATAGCTGCGAAGCGAATTGAATATGTTGACCGACTCGAATGAGTATTTCTCGCGAAGGTAGGCATATAAGTCTTTAATGTTCATCAAACGTGATTTCTCTCGTTTTGTCAGTGCTTCGTCAAGGCCGACCTTTTCGGCGGCAAGGCCGATGAGTTTCTCGAAATCGTCGCGCGACATCATAAGCACGTCATCGGGATTGAGACATGATATCTCGCTCATGGTCTGTGTGATGGAATGTATATTGGTGAACCAGTCACTGTTTTTGTCAATGCTGCTATAAACATTGTTTGGAAGAAGTGGCCTTAGGTTTTCAACAATACCGTCGTTCCAGAACTTGAACACGTCAAGGGTTAGGGCGATTAGGGTGTTGTTGCTTTCGGTGTGAACCTGTTTGCGGAGAAAGTGCACTAGTTGGTCTTGGCGACCCGAAATCTCGTCCATGTTGGTTGTGACAGTGCGTATCTCTCCTTCGGCACCAATCTCGTTGAAATAGACGGGGAAGATGCGCGTGAGTTGTTTCACTTTTTTATAGTATGGGGTGATGTTCGAGTTGAGTATCTTTGTTATCTCCCTTTGGAAGAGGTCGGTGTCGCTGATGAAAATGCCGCCTATCTTGAGGTTTACTATAAGTGCAGAGAGCAGTTTCTCCATTAGCGACTGTGAATATTCAATTAGCTCAAGCCATACGCGTATGTTCTTGATGTGGTTTTCGTCAACAGATAGTTGCCAGTCTTCGCCAACAAACACTTTGCCTGGCGTGACAAAACCGAAGTTGATGAGTTTTTTCTCGAAATAGTTTATTATGTCTTTCTGTTCGCTTTTGTCGATGTCGATTATTTTCTTTCCAAGGGTGAGTTGAAAGTCGAGCACTGCCGACATGTATTCGTCGCGCAGGTCGTCGGCAAGGTCGAAAATGCTGTCGATAAAAGGCATTATTTCATCGTTGCCAAGCTCATCTACCGCATCGCGCAACATGCGGTCCATGCTCCATATAAGGCGTTCGCGCATTGCTGCCATGCCAGGAAGATGGAGCAGATAGAATATATATTGGAACTTGGTGGTGAAATGCGAAAGCAGGGCCTCTGATGAGGCAAAACGCTCGGCTATTTGTTCAAAATAGGGCAAGTCGCAGCATTGTTGCCATGTGGGACTGTCGTTGAGCGTTGCGTTTAGGTTCGCAAAATATGGTTCGCCTATTTGGTTTGCCATGACTGTTGACTCGCCATGTCCAACAACTGATTTCTTTTCGTCAAGCCATTCCTCTATTTTTGTTGTGTCGTGCCAGAAGGTGAAATTGTCACGTAATATTGAGGTGAACAAACTTTTGGCTTTGTTGGCAAAACGTTCGTCTTCGGCTATATTGCCAAGATAGCGTGACATGTTTTTCGATGCACGTATATAGCATTCGGCGTTTGTTTCACGTTTTTTTGACAATATGTCGAGCACAAGGTCGATAGTGTCAGCATGTTGTGGTGCTTTTTGCATCATCAGTCCAGCAAATTCAAGCAAGGTGTTCACTATGTTGAGCCTGAGGCTTTCCTTTACGTCGTCGCGGAGAAGGCTGCCCATCATGTCGAGTGGAATGTTGAAGGCATTGGCGGGCATGTCTTCGCGGGTGTAAAACCACATGTCGTCTATGAGCATCTTCCTTAATTCCTCGGTTACGAAAGTGTGGTTCGAAAGAGGATGGTGATATTCGGTGACGCATTCGCGAGCCCTTTTGTTGATGCCGAAGTATTTGGCCGAAAGGCTTATGAAATCTTGGTGTCCTGACGGTATGTGAATGTCTTTATATCTTGTCTGTTCAAGGTTGGCCTCTAAAGCCTGTGATTTGAAATTGTTGTCCATGACATTTTTTTAGGTTGGGCAAAAATAATGAAAATAACGGAAAACCACGCTTGTTTTGGCGTTTACTTTTTTGTAAAAAGATTGTTTGTCGTTTTCTGAAGTCCTAACATCTAATAAATCGGCATTCTTTTTTTTTGAGATTTATATTTTTGTTATTTTTTTCGAAAAATAGGGGAGGCAAAAGCAAAAATAAGTATCTTTGCAAGTTAAAGTTGTTAATTACAAACAAGAAACAAAATAAACATGGAAAAAATTAAAGTTGGAATCAATGGATTCGGACGTATCGGCCGCAATGTTTTCCGCATCTGCGTTGAACGCCCCAACATCGAAGTGGTAGGCATTAATGACCTTACCGACACTAAAGTTTTGGCTCATCTTTTGAAATATGACTCAACCCAGGGCCGTTTCAATGGTACTATAGAGCATGAAGAAGGTGCAATCATCGTCAATGGAGTGCGGGTGTCTGTCACATCTGAGCGTTCACCCATCAATATCAAATGGTCGAAGACTCCCGATGTTGTTGTTGAAGGAACTGGCGTTTTCCGTTCAAAGGAAAGCAGCAAAGGTGGCTATGGTGACCACTTGAAGAACGGAGCAAAAAAGGTTATCCTTACAGCTCCCGCTAAAGACACCATCGATGCTACCATAGTATGTGGCGTTAACGACAACGACTTGAAAGACACCGACCAAACCGTGTCGAACGCATCATGCACCACCAATTGCCTCGCTCCTGTGGCCAAGGTTCTTAACGACCGTTTCGGAATAGAACAAGGTTATATGACAACCATTCACAGCTACACTAACGACCAGGTTATCCTTGATGGTCCTCACAGCGACCTTCGCCGTGCACGTTCGGCCGCTTTGTCGCAGATACCTACTACCACAGGCGCTGCAAAGGCTGTCGGCCTTGTCATTCCCGACCTGAATGGTAAGCTTGACGGTATTGCCGTCCGTGTCCCCACACCTACTGGTTCGCTTGTTGACCTCGTCGTGACTTTGAAGACCGAGGCTTCCAAGGAAGAAATCAATGCCGCTATGAAAGAGGCTGCTGAAGGTCCTTTGAAAGGCATTCTTGAATATACCGAAGACCCGATAGTCAGCTGTGACGTCATCCATAATCCTCATTCCTCCATTTTTGATGCTTCAAGCACCATGGTGAAAGGAAAGATGGTGAAGATTATGTCATGGTACGACAACGAATGGGGTTACTCAAACCGTGTCGTTGACTTGATGGAAAGAATGAAATACTGATAGTTTCTTCTTTGTTGTTGAAAACAAAAACACGGCTTTTGGCCGTGTTTTTTGGTTGTTTCAAATATTGAATATTGATGTCATTCTTTTTTCTTTAGCAGAGCCAGCCCTCCTTCTGCAGTTTCTTTATAAAGGCTGGGGAGGTCTTTTCCGGTAAGTTTCATGGTGCGGACAACCTTGTCGAAGCTGATGATGTGCTTGCCGTCCGACATCATGGCATAGAGGTTGGCATCCAAGGCACGCAGTGCTGCAAATGCATTGCGCTCTATGCAAGGTATTTGTACCAGTCCGCAAATGGGGTCACAGGTGAGACCGAGATGATGTTCGAGACCCATTTCTGCTGCATACTCCACTTGTTGTGGTGAGCCGCCAAACAGATAGTTTGCTGCTGCAGCAGCCATGGCACATGCCGAACCCACTTCGCCTTGGCAGCCCACTTCGGCACCTGACACGGAGGCGTTGTGGCGTATCACATTGCCAAACAAACCTGCTGTGGCAAGGGCCTTCAATATGGCACGGTCGCTGTAGTTGTGGTTGTGTTTCAGGTGATAGAGAACTGCAGGTAATACGCCCGACGAGCCACAAGTGGGGGCTGTCACTATCTTGCCTCCCGAGGCGTTCTCCTCGGAGGTGGCAAGGGCGTAGGCCGAAACGAGGCAACGGCCTTGCAGCGAAGGCTTGTAGCTCATAGCCTTGACATAATACTGCATGGCTTTGCGCTTCAGGTAAAGGCCTCCAGGGATGGCGCCATCGTTTTGAAGACCTTTCTCAATGGTCTCCTGCATGACCTGCCAGCGTTCTGCGAAGAAGTCCCAGATGTCGCTTCCTTCGTGTTTCTCGACATATTCCCAGAAGTTCATGCCATGTACCTCGACATATTTGTGTATCTCGCTCATGCTGTTGTGTTCGTAGCACTCTTCGTGGTCCAAAACTGTGTCTTCGTTGGCCAGTTCGCCGCCTCCTATGCTGTATATCTTCCATTGGTCGGTCACCGTCTCGCCGGTGATGGCCTCGAAAAGCATTGCGTTGGTGTGGAAACTGTGCTGTATGTCGGGCCTCCACAATATTTCGACGGCCTTGGGTGCCATGGCCTCCATGATGGTCTTGTCGGTAAAGTGTCCTTTGCCTGTTGCTGCCAGACTGCCGTAGAGTGTCACCCTGTAGCGCCCGGCATCCTTGTTCTTGTCCTTGAAAATATCGGCTGCCCTGTGCGGTCCCATGGTGTGGCTGCTCGAAGGGCCGAAGCCTATGCGGTAAATCTTTTTTATCGTTTCCATTTTGTTGTAAAATCGGTTATCTTGTGCCGCAAAGTTACAAAAAAGACTGTAAAGTAAGGATACTTTCAGCCATCAGCTTGTCGCAGCAGGCTTAGATTCTGTTTTTGTCAGGAGTTTTGATTGTTATCCCCCTTCTTGTTCTTTTTGAGGTATCGCTGTCCCATTACGCCGCCAAATATGGCCGATACGATGATGATTATTATTGTTATTGTACACTCTGACATTTTCAATTTTCTATCTGACACCAATGCTTTTTTTAATGATAATTCTGTTGTATCGACTATGACAATGACTGAATCGTCAGGGAATCTCGTGTTGTGTGTCGCGCAGTCAATCAAATCTCATTTTCTTTCAAAGTCGCCCTCAGCGTAGGCTGCGGTGTTTTCGACCACGGGCGTGCAGCGGCCTTCGCTGTTGCTGGTGGGTATTACAACGTGGTTTGGACAGAGGTGTCAACAGTGCCACTATAGATAGAATCTTTCCCCAAAAAAGTTCCTCTGGATTGCAAATCCAGAGGAACACATTGATTTTTTGGACACAAATGTAGATGCTTTAGACTTTTTTTCGGCTTCTCTCCCAATGTTTACATTGGAAATAAATTATAGGTCCGACAATTGGCAGTAGCAGAATGACCAATATCCAAACACCCCACAAATTGGGTTTGTTCTTTAAGACATCAACTAAAGCCCATACTAATAAAATAATTTCCAGTATGGTTCCAAGAATAGTAGCTGCATTCATATTTTTATTATTTTATTTAGGGAACTTCTATTTTTAACATTTTCGCACCGTCCCTCTGAACTCTGTGAAGTCCGTTAGCCAAAATTCAAAGTGAACAACGCGGCAAATATACAAATATTTATTTGATTATCAAAGAGTTTTATTTAGAAAGCCCCTTTAGATTGTAATTGTTTCAGTATTTTTGCCTTAAGATGATGCCCCCAGCACGATAGAAATATTTGAGCATTGCATATCTCCCAGGATAAATAGTCGCACATTGTCGAACAATCGGGATCGGCACTACAAGCCTGTTTAACTATTCTATAACAATCGTGGGTGTCTTCGCCTATAGTAGGTGCCATGTCCAAGCTATCGTTGACCATAAGATGCATGATATCACCTGTCTGAACATCAAAAATAGATTCAATTAGGATAGTGTTTTCGATGTACATCTTGTTCGAAATCTTGTTATCGTCAACTATCTCAAATATTGCGGTTCCATCGCATTCTATTTCTTCCTTGTCATTATTGCAGAAGAAAGTTTTGTAAACACCATTTTGTTTGGTGTCTTTGGCAGCAATCATTGTCCAATCCTCAGTCTCATCCATTAAATCTGAGGCTCCTACGATTTCTATGTTAGAAAAAGATTTGCTTGACTTTTTAATATACCTATTTACTACATTTTTTTGAGTTTCTGACAAATCTTGTAAACCGTATGTGCATAAAACACATTCGCTAGACTCGGGTTTGCTTTGTTTGGAATCTTTCTTCTTGCAGGCCACAAATCCTATTGTCATGCTTATTATTGCGAGAGCAATAACGCTCATCATTATTTTTGATATCTTGTTCATGTAATTTACTTATTTTTAAATATTTATACGGATTATCTCTACGGTTTTCAGGCCTCCGCACTTTTTTCAGGCCTGAAAACTCGGGCAGTCGCTTGCCTTTTTTCTGTTCTCCCTTGCTTGCACGGCTTGTTCCCACGGCAGGCAAGGGATGGCCCAATCACCGGCGGCTCCCTCTCCGAAGACAGTGCAAAGTTACTAATTTTGCTCACAAACATTTTTTTAATGATAATACCGTTACGCTGACTATGTTGTCAAGGAATCTTGTGTCACGCAGTCCCGTGTCGTGCAGTCAATCAAATCTCATTTTTTCTCAAAATCGCCCTCGGCGTAGCCTGCGGTGTTTTCGACCACGAGCGTGCAGCGGCTTCTGTTTTCACCAGTGGGTATTATCAATGTGGTTTGGGACTGAAATGTTGATGGTGCTGCTGTAGATAAGATGAGCCTTTAACCCCCAAGTTCCTCTGGACTGCAAATCCAGAGGAACTGAGAATCCATATCTTACTCGTCGCTATTTTTTTTTCGAAGAATTGTTTTGTTTAGTACAGGGAAAAGCAACAACGTTATTAAAAGTTGTGAAAAAGCGTTCCACCAAAAGTTATCCCTTATCGTTGGAAAAATCCGGTCGATAACAAAAAGCAGCAGCACATCCAAAGGAATGAACACTAACATGAAAATCACGTATTTCTTCATTGTCTTTATTGATTAAATTTATCATCTGGGTAATAGTGGTCTAATACTTGCATTGTTGCGGAACGAGCCGACATGGCAACTGCACCTGATAGTGTTGAAACACCAACCGCTCCCCAACCCACAGGTCCAAATATTGCCGCAATTCCTGCTCCAGCAGCTCCACTTACAGCACCCGCAATATCGTTTTTCCCTGTTTTACTCCAATTAAACCATCCCGACTCTTTTGACTCCACATCGGACAATATATCCCCCCATTCTTCACCATTCTCATACCAATATTGAAAAGACGCTTTAGCAATCTCGCAGGCAACTATGGCCAAGCACATGTCCTCTTCGTTAATCTCAGTCTTTGTCATAATGTCGTTTTCATAGGTGTCTAATTCAGTAGTCAAAGCAGAATAGTTTGCCCCAAAATTATTGATTATATCATCAATATCGTTCAAGATATCCTTTTGTGAATCAGATAGATTGTTTTCTGAGTCATCATACGATGAATTCCTCATTTCATTTTTGATAAACACATTGTTATATTGTTCCAGTGTCTTTAGAAGATTTGTGTCGTTTTTGAAGTATTCGTGCTGTTTTATAAATTCATTGCCGTAAAATTGAACTTGTTTCATCAAGTTTTTATGTGTAGCCTTCTTTCCAACAATATTATTGTAAATAAAAGCCATGCCTTCATTGTGTATTGCACCAATTTTTTGCATTTCAAGTTTAAAATCCTGTACATAATTAGATGAGATTTGATTATTTTCTTTTTCCTTCTTACAGGCCACAAATCCTATTGTCATGCTTATTATTGCGAGAGCTACTACACTCATTATTATTTTTTTCATTTTCTATTCTTTTTTAAATTATTGATTTTGGTTGTTTGTGCGGGTGTTCCATACGATTTCCCGGCTGTCGCACTATGAACCGGAACTCGGGCAGCCGCTTGCCTTTTTTTTGTTCTCCCTTGCTTGCACGGCTTGTTCCCACGGCAGGCAAGGGATGGCCCAATCACCGGTGGCTCCCTTTCCGAAAACAGGGCAAAGTTACTAATTTTGCTCATTGTGTTTGTTTTTTTAGGTTCAACAATCAATTTTTCATTTCTTGCATTCAAAATCGCCCTCGGCGTAGCCTGCGGTGTTTTCGACCACGAGCGTGCAGCGGCCTTCGCTGCTGCTGGT
>JAZLGA010000089.1:0-35759 GCA_045616045.1 Bacteroidales bacterium
TTGTCATCGTAATATCACTACCGTTACACCACTTGTATGTTCTAATATCATACGAGGTTTTTGGCTCAGTCTCACCCCATGCGAAGTAAGCACCATAACCTTCTGGGGTTGTTGCTCCTACATTCATATTTGCCCACTTGATACCGCTGGGCAGACCAAGGTCAACAGCCTCCACATTGTCTGGAAGCATGCAGTCAACATTCAATCCTTCTCCATTATTTTCAGGTTCGTTTGTTTTTTTGCAGCCTGCCAAAGCGGCTGCAACTATAGCGGCAACCACAAGCGTTGCCAAAGTGTATTTAACTGTTTTCATTTTGTATTGAATTTTGAATAATACAGCAGCAAATATCGGAAAAATTCAAATCCGCAAGAAAAAAAATGAATTTTTGTCCTTGTATTATCTAACTTTGCGGCGTCAATTGGAAAAAGATGAAACAAACCACGCAATGCTTTATAGATGACGGCAGCCGCTACCTCATGCTGCACCGAACAAAAAAACAGAATGACGAAAATCACGGCAAGTGGATTGCCGTGGGAGGTAAGTTCGAGGAAGGCGAGAGCCCCGAAGAGTGCATGCTACGCGAAGTGTGGGAAGAAACAGGCTTTAAGGTGTCAAAATGGCGCTATTGTGGCATAGTCACTTTCGTCTCCGATATTTGGCCCGCCGAACAGATGCATATATTCGTCTGCACCAAGTGGATAGGGCAGGAACGGGTGTGTGACGAGGGAAGCCTGGCTTGGGTTGACAAAACCAAACTCAATGACTTGCCCATGTGGAAAGGCGACAAACTCTTTATCGGCCTGTTGGCAAAAGATGTCCCTTTCTTCTCACTAAAACTTGTATATAAAGGTGAGGCATTGTGCGATGCCAAACTCAACGGCGAGAAACTGAAACTGTAAAGCCATCTAAATGCTGACAGTCGATTGCCGATTGCCTTGCCGAAGCGTCTTGCTCATCTCAAACATTTTTGGAACACAGCACTTGAAAGATATTATTTTAAGGAATATGATGTGACTGTAAGCTTCTTTTTTTTAACCTATAAGTCAAAAAGCGTATCTTTGCCCGTCGAAATAACTCACAGATATGCATTTCCAAAACCATGAGATGCTTTGGTGCCTTTTCGCACTGCTCATACCGATAGTGGTGCACCTTTTCAATATGCGTCGCTACAAGCTGACTTATTTCAGCAATACCGAAGTGCTGAAACAGATAGAACAGCAAACGGCAAAAACGCAGAAACTGAAGCATAGGATAGTATTGGCGTTACGCTGCCTTTTCATTATAGTTTTGGTATTGGCTTTTGCCAAGCCCAAAAAAGACAATGCCAGTGGTCTTGCCGCCAGCCAAGGCTCTGTGCTGACAGCCATTTACATCGACAATACTATTAGCATGAATGCGATGGCACAGAAGACAACATTGCTTGCTGATGCTCGTGAGGTTGCCGAAAGCATAGTAAAAAAAACAGGTCATTCGGGTCGCTTTGTCCTGCTTACTAACAATTTCGAACTTCAAAACGAATACCCCATGAACATGGATGAGGTTGTTGGACACATCAACGAAATGCAGACGGTTGGCGCTCCAACAGCATTGGCTACAGTATTGTCGCGCATCGAGATGATAGCACAACAAAATGGTTATGAGTCGTCAATGGTGTTTTTGCTATCCGATTTTCAGGAAAACATGCTGAATCTTGATGGCTTCAAGCCTAAATCCATAAAGAATATTGTTGCTTTGCCTCTACAGTCAGACAAGTCCTCCAATATTTACTTCGATTCGCTATGGCTCGACTCGCCAATAGTTCAGAAACATTTGTCGAACACATTGCATATTATGGTGAAAAACGATTCAGGCTCTGATGTTATAGCCTTGCCAATCAGCTTTTATGTTGACAATGAGACCGTAGCAACGGCTTCAGCCGACATACAGTCTTTTGGCGAGACAGAGGTCACTATGCAGTTTGTGGTTGAGGAGTCGGGAACGCATCGCTGTCGTGTCGAATTGATAGATTATCCTATCGTCTTTGATAATGAATACAATTTTGTCCTGGATTCAAAATCCGGTATGAGAGTGGTTGAGATAAGTCCGGCTCCCAGCCGTGTTGAAGATGTGTTTGCCGATGACGAACAGTTTGAATACACTTTTGTTGATGATTCTCACCTTGATTACAATGCTTTGCGCAATGCCCAGACTATAGTGCTAAACACTTCATCTGAAATAACATCCACCTTGCGCCAAACCTTAATTGACGGTCTTAATGCAGGGAAAAGCCTCGTGGTGTTTCCTCCTGAGAAAAGTTCCAACATTGACGAGCTGTTGGCTGTTTGCGGCCCTTGCATAACAGGCCACGATACCGCATCGATAGCCGTTGGCAGCCTGTCAAAGAGCAATCCTTTTTTTGCCGATGTGCTGCTTGAAGTGCCACAATATGCTGATTTGCCAAAAGTGAAGAAATACTGCGCAATACGCCCCGATGCCCAATCGGAGGTCTTGATGACAATGCAGAACTCACTCCCTTTCCTGGTGTCGAGACAGATTGGAAAAGGTAATCTTTATCTTTTCGCAGTCTCTGCCGATACCGAAAGCAGCAACTTGACAAACAATTCTCTTTTTGTGCCTCTTCTGGTAAAGATGGCACTTAATGGCGGAGCGGTAAAAAACATTGCAAATACTATTGGCCGCGAAAACATGGTCAAATTGGAGTCTGTCCCAAACAATGGAGGACTGTTGCGTCTTTCCAATATCGACAAGAGCCTTGAAACGGTTGTCAACCCGGTCGAGCGTAATGGACAAATGTATGCTCCGATAGGAGACGTGATTTGCGAACCTGGATTCTATGACATCGTTGTTGACGGGGAATTGGTTTCGTCAACGGCATGGAACGCAAGCCGAAGCGAGTCTGTAATGAAGTTTGCCACGACCGAACAAATAAATGAGATGCTTGGGAAATCAGGTGTGGCTAATTATGTTGTAGGCAAGAACGTAGGTGATGCCGATAGTGTTGTAGATGGTTTGGCACATGGCGGCAATTGTTGGTTGTGGCTTCTTGTGACTGCTTTGTTTGCTCTTGTGGCCGAGGTGACAGTGTTGCGTTTTTGGAAATGACAAAAGCTCATAATAGGCAGGCTGGTGCTGTTTTTCATCTTTTATGGATTATCTTTTGTTATAAATTGTAATTTTGCAAAAAAATAATATGCGTTATTTTATGCAGATGGCTTATTCCGGACTTAATTATCATGGCTATCAGATTCAGCCGGAGTCCGACACTGTGCAAGCCCGAATTGAGCATTGCCTCTCTACTTTGTTGGCTTGCCAAGTGGCCATCACAGGGTGCGGCCGCACCGACACAGGGGTAAGCGCTCGCTGCTATTACGCACATTTTGATGTTGAAAAGGAAATAGAAAACACAAATGAACTTTGCCGCAAATTGAATTCTTTTTTGCCAATCGACATTGTTGTTTACCGTATTTGGCCTGTTGATGGTGATGTGCATGCCCGCTTCGATGCCAAGTCCCGCACCTATCATTATTATATTACCAAACAAAAGAACCCTTTTCACATTAGTGACGCATATTTTCTTCCAGTCGAATTGGATGTTGAACTAATGCAGGAAGCGGCCACGGCACTTAAGGAATACACCGACTTTACAAGTTTTTCAAAACTACACACGCAGGTGAAAACCAATAATTGTGTCATATATGATGCCTGTTGGTATTGCCGCGAAGACAGCATCCTTGTCTTCAGTATCACGGCCGACCGCTTTTTGCGCAATATGGTGCGTGCAATAGTAGGAACTCTGATTGAGGTGGGACGAGGCAATATGAGCCTGCATGACTTTAGGAAAGTCATTGAAGCCCGCGACAGGAGCAAGGCTGGTTTCTCGGTTCCTGCACATGCGCTATTTCTCGAAAATGTGACCTATGGCGACGATTTTGAAATGAAAAGAGGAAAACCATCTCAACTTGGTGATACCTTAAAACATAAAACATAAAGAGACCTAAAATGCCTGAATTTGAATTTGGAAAATATTACGAAGACAGTATGTTCAAGGCTCCAGAACCAGAACATTTTGCACCTGGCTTTATAACCGTTGGCTTTAAAAAAGTCATTGAGCCTTTGCAACGTGTGACTGACGACATACTCAATGGCTGGGATTTGGCCATCCTTGCTGTGGTGCTTCTTCTTATAATTGTTAACAAGCAGTTGTATCCACGGCAGTTTTCGCAGATATTCTCAGTGTTTAAGGGCTCTTCGCAGACAAACCAACTGTTGAGGGAGTGGACTCCTTTGCAGAGTTTCATCAACTTTTCTTTGCAATCAAGTGTTGTTCTTGTGTTTTCCATGTTTGTGCAGAAATCGATAGTGGTGCTGTCGTTTTCAAACGAATACAATTCGTTTGTAACATATCTGGTTATTTCGGCCGTTGTTTTTGCAATAACTCTTTTGCGTACCTTTATTATGTGGGCAGTAGAGAAAATTTTCAACTGTCACGATGTCTTTGAAAGACAGACAGCAATCGACCTTGCAGTGAAAACTGTGTTGTTGCTGATACTTGTCCCTATAGTGATCTTGCTCCTTTATAATCCATATTCTACATTTGTAGTTACAGGCATTGTATTCGTGTTGTCGTCATTGTTGTTGCGGGTGATATATGAGTTTGTAGAAACAAGACTTTTTGCAAAGATGTCGTCGTTTTATATTTTTTTGTATTTTTGCGTCCTCGAAATAATGCCAATCTTGCTAATTATAGTGGCTTGTAAAAGACTGATGGAGACAGGCTCTGTGATTTGATGGATAAAGGCATTGCTTTGAGATGACATAAAATCGCTTTATAACGACAAGAGAAAAGTAAAAGGAATGAAGGTAAAAAACATTCTGGTTTCACAACCCAAACCTGCCGATATAGCCAAAACATCGTTTGGTGACATGGCAAAAAAATATAATGTTAACTTCACTTTCGAGAAATTCATCAAGCTGGAAGATGTTACTGCAAGCGAATTGCACAAGATAAAATTCAATTTGAACGACTATACGGCCATAATTCTCACAAGTCGTAATTCTGTTGACCATTTTTTCAGAGTGGCAAAAGAAATGCGCTACAATGTTCCCGAAACGCTCAAATATTTCTGCATAAACGAATCGACAGCATATTATCTACAGCTTTATGTGCAATACCGCAAGCGCAAGATTTTCCCTGGAAAACAGACTTTCGCCGATCTTGTTGACATAATGAAGAAACATAGGGATGAAAAATATCTTTATGTCTGTTCGGATATTAGCAACGACAATAATCCCAACCTTATGACAGCGGCCAAGATAAACTTTCATAAGGAAGTGTTGTTCCGCACCGTATCGGCAGATGTGAAATCTTCAATAAAAATTGAAGACTATGACATGTTAGTGTTCTTCAGCCCAGCTGGAATAGCTTCGCTAAAACACAATTTCCCTGATTTTGTTCAGAACGAGGTGGCGATAGGAGGCTTCGGCACAGCCACTTGCAAGGCCATAACCGATGCCGGCTTCCAACTGTGTTTCAAGGCTCCGACTCCAACAGCTCCATCGATGGCTGCTGCAATTGAAGAATATTTGGCAACAGAAACAAAAGCAGCCAAAAAGAAATAGGCCAATTCACTCTTTTTATTATCTTTGCGTATCCTATGTCGTGTCTATGGACCAAACACTAAAGAAATATGAGATCTTGCGCAAAGAGAACGACATCGCGTCGCTTTTTGCTAAAGGGAAGGGACTGAAGGCATATCCTTTCAGGGTTGTGTATCTCATTACTCGCGACACAACGCCCACCACTTGTCGCATTCTTGTCTCGGTGTCGAAAAAACGCTTTCATCATGCAGTCAAACGCAACCGCGTGAAACGAATGGTGAGAGAAGCCTGGCGCAAAAACAAACAGACTCTCTATGAATTTTGCACAGCAAACAACATTTCAATTGATATAGCGTTGATATATACGGCTACTGTGATTCATTCATACAACGAAATGATGAACAAAACCTACAAACTGGTAAATGATTTAATAAAGAAAAATGAAAAAATTGCTCCAACTGCCAAGTGAATTCTTGATTTTTATGATAAGGATTTATCAGGTAACATTGTCACCTTTTATTGGAAAATCTTGCCGTTACACGCCAACGTGCTCTAATTATGGCATACAGGCCATAAAAAAATACGGAGCCATGAAAGGCTCTTGGCTTACCATGAAACGAATAGCATCGTGCAATCCTTGGGGCGGCAGCGGCTATGACCCTGTGCCGTGACATTTTAACACCCAAAATCAAACAACTATGAAAAAAATCAGACTTGTTGCAATAACTTTCCTTACGCTTCTCGCTACAAGTGCTTTCGCCCAAAACAAACAGAACAACTTCGAGATTGGCAAAAGCATCGACATATATAACTCCCTTATGCGAGAACTCAATGTTAACTATGTTGATGAAATCAACCCGGCAGAACTTAATGAGACTGCCATCAAGGCTATGCTGAAGGAGCTGGACCCATATACCGTTTTCATCCCCGAATCGGAGATAGAAGATGTGAAACTCATCACTACAGGCGAATATGGTGGCATTGGCGCTGTGATACAATACGACACCAACTATGTTCGCATTTCAGACCCATACTATGGCTTCCCTGCACAAAAGGCCGGACTGATAGCAGGCGATCTCATTTTATCTGTTAACGGGGTCGATACATATAAGAAAAACACATCCGAGGTCAGCGAATTGTTGAAAGGACAGCCAGGTACCGAATTGGTGGTCAAGGTGAAACGCTATGGGCAGGACAAACCTATGGAATTCAAAATCAAAAGGGAAAAGATAAAGATTGAAAACATCCCTTATTCCGCTGTTCTTGATAATGGAATAGGATATGTGGCACTCAATGGTTTTACCAAAAACGCATCTTCCGAACTGAAGGACAAGGTCGTTGAAATGAAGAAAGACCCTAACCTCAAAGGCCTCGTTATTGACTTGCGCGGCAATGGAGGAGGACTGCTCGCTGAAGCCGTTGACATAGTTAACCTCTTTTTGCCCAAGAACAAACCTGTCGTTTCGACCAAGGGCAAGACTTTGGCCAATATGAAATCATACAAAACCAATAATAATCCGCTTGACGAAGATATTCGTCTCGTCATATTGGTTGACGGCAGTTCAGCTTCTGCCAGTGAGATTGTGGCAGGCTCAATCCAAGATTACGACAGAGGTGTCATAATAGGTCAACGCACTTTCGGAAAAGGTTTGGTACAGAACATACTGCCTCTCACTTACAACACGCAGATGAAAGTGACCGTTGCAAAATACTACATACCCAGTGGCCGCTGTATTCAAGAAATAGACTACTCGCATAAAAATGACACCATCGCTAAAGCAAAAACAGACACTCTCGGGAAAGCCTTTAGCACCGTCAACGGCCGAACGGTGTACGAAGGACATGGCATAAGCCCAGATGTGATAATGGAATTAAAACCTTACTCGCTTGTCACGTCTTATCTGTATGGCAAAAATATGATATTCGACTATGCCAATAAGTTTTTCAATGAGCACAAAACAATAGAAGAACCTGACAAATTTGAGTTGACAGATGCTGTTTTCAACGATTTTGTACAGTTTGTCAAAGACCGCAAATTCACTTATGTGACTGAAAGCGAGTTGACATTGCAGAAATTGGAAAATGCAGCCAAGGAAGAGGGCTATTATGAGAAAGTGTCAGATCAAATAACTTCCTTGAAGAACCAACTGGAAGAAGACAAGGCCAACGACATCTTGAGAAACAAGAAAGACATAGAGGCGTTACTCAAGGCTGAGATAGTGGGACGCTACCATTATCAGACTGGACGGATAATCACGGCACTTAAAACCGATGAGGAACTTGCACGGGCTTGCGAGATATTGCTTAACAGCAATTCGAAAAATGAGTATGAGTCAATTCTTGGCAAAACAAAATAAAAAGAATTGGATCGTTTAGGCAAAATAGAGATAACACCATATACTTTTGGCTTGTGCCTGCTTGCTGCAGGCTTGACTCTTTCGCCATTTCTGATGAGCATAGCGCAATTCTGGCTTTTGGCTGCCTGGCTCTTCGATGGGGTGAGACTTAAACAACCTGTTCGCTCTTTTTTTGTTGGCATCTGGAATAACATTAAGACAAAACTTGGTCTTTTCTGGCACAACAAGGCCGCGGTAGCCGTTGTGTCGCTATACTTGCTCCATATAGCAGGCTTGATATGGACAACGGACTTTGACTACGCCTTTAAGGACCTTAGAGTCAAACTGCCTCTTTTCATATTGCCAATAATAATGTCTTCAATGCCAAAAATTAGCATGAGGCAGACTGTCGTGATAATGACAGTTTATGTGCTCTCCGTATTTGCGGCAACGCTTGTAAGTTTTTATAAATATGTGACATCATCCTATGATGACATTCGCCAGATATCTTCAATAATCAGCCATATCCGTTTCAGCTTGAACATATTGCTTTGCATGTGCATTTTGCTCTATGCTATGGCAAAAGAACATAAATTGCCGATACGACTTGCTTTGGCCATGTTTTTTGCTTGGTTCGCTGTGCAGATATACATTATGCAGGTCTTGTCGGCGTATGTCATTCTTCCTGTACTAATTGTCTTTGCAGTGTTTTGTTCGCTCTATTCATCTAATTGGAACAAAACAGTCAAGTGGACCGTTGCCGGCCTGGTGTCGCTTGTGTTGGTGGCTTCCATAGGATTTATGGTGAAGTTCTGTCTGCCCCTTTTCATAATCGAAAAAGTCGATTTGGCTTCTTTGCCCGAAAAAACAGCACTTGGCAACTTGTATGTTCACGACACAACCAATTATAATATCGATGATGGACGTTATGTAGGTCTCTATCATTGTCCTATAGAACTTAGGTCTGAATGGAATAAACGTAGTGAAGTAAAGTATGACGACACTATTTCTAATGGTATGAAACTAAAATGTGTATTGTTGCGATACATGACTTCCAAGAACCTGACCAAGGATGCTGCTGGCATGGGCATGATGAGTGATGAGGACATCGTGAACGTGCTGAATGGGGTTGAAAATTACAAGAACCATACTTATGGAGGTGTGCGTTCCAGATTGTCTGTTCTTGCTTATGAGATAAACAACTATCGCTTGAACGGCAACCCGAATGGAGGGTCGGTGGCACAGCGAATTGAATATACCAAAGCTTCGCTCTATCTGATAAGCAAACATCCGATATTTGGCGTGGGAACGGGTGACATACCCAATGCCTATCAGGAAGCCTATGTAGAAATGAATTCACGATTGGACAAACAATATCGCCATAAAGCCCATAACCAGTATCTTTCTATAACTGTAGGATTTGGCGTTTTGGGACTATTGTTGTATGTGTTTTCTCTTATCTATCCGGCAGTGAAGTTAAAAAACAGGTGCGGTTTTCTGTATATGTCATTTTTATTGATAATTTTGTTGTCGATGTTGCCCGAAGATACCATTGAGACCCAGGCTGGAGCTACTTTCTTTGCATTTTTCAATGCCTTTTTCCTATTTGCAGTGCCTGATGAAGAAAAACAAACATAAAACAGCCGATTATGACAGAAAAACAGTTCATTTCGCCTTATAGGATATGTGATTCCGTCGCTGAGATGGATTCTGTTGATGCAGTTCTCCTGACCGAGGCTCGTCTTGCTGCTAAAAATGTGTGTTCTCCATATTCGCATTTCGGTGCGGGAACCGCCATGTTGCTCGACAATAGCGTTATTGTGCGCATTTCAAACATTGAAAATGCAGCCTGTCCAAGCGGACTGCGCAACGAAAGGAACGCTCTCTTTGCCGCTCAAGCCAATTGTCACCAAAACAAACCATTGGCTATCGCCGCCTTCCCCGAAATGGGAGAAATGTCACATCCAATATCATCATGTGAAGACTTCCGTCATGCTATGGCCAAAGCCGAACAGCGTTGTGGACACAAGATAAGAATAATGACTCAAGGCCAAAAGGGAGAGATAATGCTTTTTGATGGAACAGAATCATTATTGCCCTATTGTTTGAAGACCTTTATTAATGACAATGGCACGACTTGCCAGAGAATGGTTTGAATGCATGTTTCAAGACTTCATGAATAGCGATTTTATTACCACATTCCTGAAATTCGCTGTAGTGGGTTTCTCCGGGATGATTGTAAATTTCGGTATAACTTTCTTTTTTAAGGAGAAAGTCGGACTGAACAAGTATTTTAGCAACGTGTTTGGCTTTGTTGTTGCCGCTACTACAAACTATTTTCTCCATCATTATTGGACCTTTCAGAGCCAAAACCAGCAAATGGGGAAGGAGTACGTTCAGTTTTTCACAGTCTCGGTTGTTGGAGCCGCAATCGATACATTGGTTGTTTTTCTGCTCCATGATAAATTGAAACTCAATTTTTACATTAGCAAGATATTTGCAACAGCTGTAGCAATGGTTTGGAATTTCCTTGCCAATTTGCTATTCACTTTCGCTTGAAAATCGAACATCTATGGATAAAGAATATTTTGATGAATTTGAACATAATATAGAGAAGGAATTGCTGGAGACAGCACGTTCGTTAAATGTGTTGGCCGCTCCTTTGCCTCTTACTGACGACTTTTTTTCAAAATGGGCCGAATTTGCCCCTTCATATTTTGCTGATGCTGTGCCCGAAATAGCCAAATACCCTATCGCTTCAATAGCATGGGCCGGTTATGTGGGAATGGCTGTGGCATATTGGTGGGATTACGACTGGGAACTGCACAAGGATTCGCAATATTCAACGCTTTATGGAAGAAATGGTTTCGATGATATGGATGAACACATTGCTTTCGAGCTTCTCAAACTTGACGATGGCACTGCAAAAACAATTGAAGATGTCTTGCGTATTTGTGCCGAAACAGCGGTAACAATGATACGTCATGAAAACATTGAACCTCAAACCACAGATGCTTTTTATGTTTATGCGCGAGTGGTGAAGGTGATGTTTTGCATAGGAGCAATGATAGAACTTGAGAGATTGGGATATAAGCCTAAAATAATAATCTAATATATTGAAAAACAACTTGTTGATATGGGTTGTGGCGAAGTCAAAAACCTTGATGGTGAAATCATGGCATGGGGCAAACTCTCAAAACAGACGGTGATGTGATGCTTTTGTGCATTATTATTTAATAATGAATGCCTGTTGTTGTGTGTTAATTTGTGTTTTGTATGCTTAATTGGCTGTATCACCTTTAAAATCTGATTTTTATGGATTCCTATCAATTTGTCTTGTAAATTATTGGAAACTCCTGAAAATTGCTCCGCAGGAGCTTTCTTCTCATAGTCATCGTCAATGGTCATAGTCATCGTCACAGCACTAATCCATACTCCTCAAGAGCTTCCTTTGGCTTTATTTTTAGAAGTTTTCTATTGTGTTCGATAATTGTTTAAAAATCAGAATATTATGCAACTATTATAATTTTTTAGGCGTAAAATGACAAAAAACATTGTTTGAGATTGATAAATTATTAATTTTGCATTTCTTTTTTGGAGGTAATAATTGAAATAATAAAATAAAAATGAGTAAATTAGCAGTTGTAGCTTTTGGCGGTAATGCCTTATTAAGAGGTGGACAGAAGGGCACTGTTGAAGAGCAGATGCAAAACGTAACCGACACGTGCATGTCGCTACTTCCTTTTCTGAAGCAGGATTATAACATTGTCATAGGTCACGGCAATGGTCCCCAAGTTGGTAATATTTTGTTGCAGAACGAGGCTGGCAGCCAAGTGTTTCAGGTGCCAGCACAGCCTATGGATGTATGTGGTGCAGAGACACAAGGCCAGATTGGCTTCATGATTGAACTTGGTTTGGGAAAGGTCTTCGCCAAAGAAAACATCAAACGCAATGTGGTTACCTTAGTGACCCAAGTCGTTGTTGATAAGGACGATCCGATGTTTAAAAATCCAACCAAGCCAGTGGGGCCGTACTACACCAAGGAACAAGCCGAGCAATATAGCACTCAGACGGGTGCTGTGTTCAAGGAAGATCCCAAAGGCCGCGGATGGCGCAAGGTTGTCGCTTCGCCAAAGCCCATAGCAATACAGAATATTGATATAGTAAAACGTCTCGCTAACGAAGGTAACATTGTCGTTACTGTTGGAGGCGGTGGAATACCCGTTGTCGAGAAAAACGGATGCCATGTGGGCGTTGAGGCCGTCATTGACAAGGACTTGGCCTCGGCAATGGCTGCCGTAAAAATAAATGCAGACGAGTTTTATATCCTCACCGATGTGCCTAAAGTATATATCAATTTCCGTAAGGAAAACGAGAAGGCACTTGATGTGATAACAGTGGCCGAAGCCAAACAATACTTGGCCGATGGCCAGTTTACCGAAGGTAGCATGGCTCCAAAGGTAAGGGCAGCCATACTATTTGTTGAGGCTACAGGCCATGAAGCTATCATAACCGAGGCAGCTTCGCTTTCGGCAACTGGTGGAGGAACACGTATTGTGAAATAATAAGACATGCAGTTTCAGAAAAAGCCGCTACAGTAATTATGCAGCGGCTCTTTTTTTTTGTAATGCTTGAAACTAAGTTATGGTTTCTTGTAATCAAATTTTGTCCTGTCTTCGTAAACAACCATGCTGCGATCTATGCAGATGCGTTTTTTGTTGTTGCGGTTGCCTTGAATCTGGTATTGTCCAGCCTCTGCCCCTAAAGTAAGGTTTATGGCCCGCTTGATTCTGGAGAGATTGCTGTTGAGGGTTACACCAACAACGTCAACGGTGTTTTCTATGGCCACAACCAACTTCTTTTTGTCGCCATACGAACTTATGTTGCTGTAGATGAACATCAATTCATCGCTATAGTCATTGAGTTCCGTCAGGGCAATGCCTTCCTCGTGCTGTAGGTAGAGAATGTAGATGGCTTTGCACAACGCAGGCATCTTTATCTCGACGTTGTTCATGTCGGGAAGCGTGATTTTGCCGTTTTTGCTTATGAAAACACGACTAATGACATCTTTGCCGCGATATTTCAAAATTGTGTCAATGATAACCTTGTGGAAGCCCGTGTATTGAAGTTCGTCTTTCTGCTCGTCATAATGAGGCATAGTCAGTTTGCGAATACGGTATGAGTCTTTCGAAGAGCTGGTTTTGGGTATGATTTTGGTGACATTGTCTTTTAGGAAACAAAGCCTTTTGATAGTGTCAAGGGGATTGCCATTAATCTCAATAATCAGGTAATCGTGATTGTTGATGTGTGACGAACTGCTGATTTTCAGAAAGAAAGAAGGCCGTTTTAATATCGTGTTGTTGTTGCCGAGATAATTAAGAAACAACTCCTTTGTTATTGTTTCGGTGCTGATTTTCTCGAAACTTTCCTCTATTGTGTCGATGTCTTCGTCCGAAAGTGTTGGCTTCATGTATTGAAGCATGTTTCGGAATGTGTTTTTCTTGTTGATTATCGACTCCCTTACAACGGGAAGATAGAAGAATTCCATGCCGTGCCGGCTCAATAGTTCGTTTATCTCGTTGAAGTTGTTTAGAATGGAGGTGTTTGTTTCCAAGTCGAAATCGGGTTCTATGTATAGCATGGCGTTGCGTGTCTCAAAATTCAACCCTGGAACCGAGATGATGTCAGCGTTCATGTCATGAGTTTCGGCTATTTCAATGTTTAGAGCCAGCAATATTGCGGTAACTAGGAGAGATTCGTCTGGGCTCAAGTTGTTGTCCGACATTACTATCTGCTGTATTATCTGAATCAGGACGGATTTTTCGGCTTTTCCAATTTCCTTTAGTATTGACACAGCTTCGGCCAAAGATATGTTTTCTGATTTTTGCAGGTTCGCCAGACTTATGCTCAATTCATTGCAAACCATGTTGAGATAGTCAATCTCGCCTTGATTGACAATGCCATCGCTCTGTATGAGGTCGGAAAGCAATTTTGCTATTGCTGTTTTGGATTTGTCCTTGAATTTCATTAAATGTTAATTTTGGGTTGCAACCTTGTAACCGTCGTTTCTTTTAATAATTTTTTTACTTTTGCAAAGTTAGTTTTTTGTTGATGAAGTTGACATTTGAGGAAAAAAAAAGATGCATAACTGCTTTTAATTAGGTATGGAGAATAATATTGATGGATTGACAAAATCACAGGTTGAGGAAAGTCGTGCAAAATATGGCGACAATCGGATTACCAAGGCGGAAAAGGAGCCTCTTTGGAAGGCCTTTCTGGAAAAATTTACAGATCCTATAATAAAAATTCTTCTTATCGCCCTTTGCATGGCATTGGCCGTTTCCTTATACCAGTTTTTTTTCGATAACGAGTCTCTATCGGTTCTTTTTGAGCCTATAGGAATACTTGTTGCCATATTGCTGGCTACAATAGTTGGTTTTGTTTTTGAGGTCAATGCGAACAAGAAGTTTGAAGTGCTTAATCAGGCTCAAGACGAGGAGATGGTAGTGGTTAAGCGTGACGGCTATATTCAGCGTGTAGAACGTCAGGATGTAGTTGTTGGTGATGTTGTGATATTGTCAACCGGTGACGATGTCCCTGCCGATGGAACCCTTGTCGAGGCAGTGTCGCTTCGTGTTAATGAGTCCGACTTGACCGGCGAGCCTTCAACAAGAAAGACCATCAAGGAATCTGAGTTTAATAAAGACTCAACATATCCATCGAACTATGTTTGCCGTGGCAGCTCAATAATGGAGGGACACGGCATTTTTATCGTTGAGAAAGTGGGCGACAATACCGAATGGGGCAAAGTATATAAAGGTGCTCAGATTGAAAACGACATAAAGACGCCTCTAAATGAACAACTTGACAAATTGGGTCGTTTCATTAGCATTTTAAGCTATGTTATGGCTGTGATGCTTATAGTTTTGCGTATGTCATTGTATCTCGCCTCGTCAGGCTCATTCAATTGGCTTGATTTTGCTCGTTACATGCTCAACACTCTTATGATTGCGGTTACACTGGTTGTCGTGGCAGTGCCCGAAGGCTTGCCGATGAGCGTGACGCTTAGTTTGGCGCTAAGCATGCATAGAATGCTAGAGACGAAAAATCTAGTCCGTAAGATGCATGCTTGCGAAACAATGGGAGCAGCAACGGTTATTTGCACCGACAAAACTGGCACGCTCACACAAAACAGAATGAGTGTCAATGAGTTCAAGATATATGGACTTCATGACAACAAGCTTGATAATTCGCAAACATCTTTGCTTATTAAAGAAGGCATCTCGGTAAACACCACTGCTTTCCTTGACTTTACTGGTGAAAAGGTACGCTCTGTCGGTAATCCTACAGAAGCCGCCTTGTTGCATTGGCTTTTCGATCAGAATGTTGACTTCATAAACTATCGTGACAAGGCTACTATAATAAAACAAATACCATTTTCAACAGAGTATAAGTTTATGGCCACAATGGTGGCTACAGATGACGCAGAAATGTGCCTGCTATACGTAAAAGGTGCGCCAGAGGTGATTTTGGAACATTGCTCCAAGATTCGTTTCCAGGAGAGCGAAACAGACATAACTCCTGATTTGAAAATAGTGAAGGAACTGCTTGAAGGCTATCAGAACCGCGCAATGCGCACTTTGGGCTTTGCCTATAAATATGTTCCTTCCGATAAGATGGACAGCATATTCGATGACAACAAGATTGCCGTTGATGACCTCTGCTACATAGCCACAGTTGCCATTGCCGACCCAGTTCGCGATGATGTTCCCAGTGCAGTTAGTGACTGCCTAAAGGCTGGCATCGATGTAAAAATAGTAACAGGCGACACTCCTGGTACAGCAAAAGAAATTGGACACCAGATAGGCCTTTGGAAAGAGGGTTTTCTTGATGGATTGCATCATGTTAGCGGGCCGGAGTTTTCGGCCTTGTCCGACAAAGAGGCCGAGGTTATAGTGAACGACCTTAAGATTATGTCACGCGCCAAGCCTATGGACAAAGAACGCTTGGTTAGGCTCTTGCAGAATAAAAACCATGTTGTAGCTGTTACGGGTGACGGGACCAATGATGCTCCGGCACTAAATACAGCTCATATCGGCCTCTCTATGGGTGACGGTACCTCTGTGGCAAAAGACGCAAGCGACATAACCATTCTTGACAATTCTTTCAAGACCATTACTCGTGCCGTGGGATGGGGCAGGTCGCTCTATAACAATATCCAGAGGTTTATCCTTTTCCAAATGACCATCAATGTGGCCGCTTGCCTAATAGTTCTTATTGGTGGAGTGTTGGGCACCCAGTCGCCTCTGACGGTGACACAGATGCTTTGGGTGAACCTCATTATGGACACTCTTGCCGCTTTGGCACTTGCATCGCTGCCTCCCGACCCTAAAGTAATGTCCGAAAAACCGCGCAGCCGCAAGTCTTTTATCATGTCGTCGTCTATGTCAAGGCGAATTTTCTTCATAGGCCTGTTTTTTGTGGCATTGATGCTTGGATTGGTCCAATACTTGAAAGTCGAAGATGTAACAAGTCTTACCGATTTCTCGCTTAATTCTTACCTTGACGACTATATACACTCGGGCTATGTTAAAGGTGGTGTGACATCATACGAGTCAACATTGTTCTTCACAATATTCGTGTTCATGCAGTTTTGGAACCTCTTTAATGCAAAGGCTTTCAAAACCAAAGACTCCGCCTTTAAGTACCTTTTCACAAAACCCGTCCTGTCTGGATTTGGACTCTCGGCACTGGTGATTGTCTTGGGACAGGTGTTGATAGTGAATTTTGGAGGAAAAATGTTTAATGTTGAACCGATTTCATTGAAAGACTGGTTGTATATTATTGCAAGCACCTCCATAATTTTGTGGATAGGCGAGTTGGAACGCCTTATCAAACGTATGGTCGCCAGACTGAAAGTCGTATTAAAGTAATAATCTGCAATAAGTTGATATCCAGTCCTTTTTGTGTGATATGTTTAAATTCGTAAAATATTTTTTCCCATTAAATCAAATCTGTTTGCTGTTAAATGAAAAAAAATGCGACCTTTGCAGAAACAAAACATTTGATTAAAATGAAGAAATTATTTGGAATTTCGGCTTTCATGGCTTTTGCAGCCCTTAGTTTCACATCGTGCCAACCTAAGATTACTGGCACTTGGATGGATGGCTTGAGTAATGAAAGCATGGAAGAAAGTGGATTCACACTTTTGGAAGACGGTACAGCACTTCCTATCAACATGGGATATAGGGAATATTACGCATGGGAAAAGAAAGGTGACAATCTCATTCTCAAACTTCTTTATACAGGTACAAATCCTCATGAGGATGCCGATACCCTTAAGATAATTAAAGTTACTAAGGAAGAGCTTTTCCTTGAGGATGGGGGTGGCAATCCCATAACATACAAGCGCAAAGTTGCTGAACCTGTTTCATCAGTTCCTAAATCGGTTGATGAAGAGAATGCAGAAAAGTAATTGTTTGGCATAAACCCAAAAAAAACTCCGTCATTCGGCGGAGTTTTTTTTATTCCATGTTCTTTACGCGCTTTGATGCATAAGCATAACGTTTAAAATCTTATAACTAATGTGGGCAAGACAAGGCTGGAACGGTATCTGTTCAGCTTTTCGAGATTTGCACCAGTTGTATTTCAATATCGTCGTTCTCGCTTACAAACTCAATCCAAGAGTTGTCTTCGCTGAACCATTTGTATAGAGCGCCTATGCGAATGATGTAGTCTTGAGTTTCTGGGCCTTCGGCTACAGGCAGCACAAAACCTCCATTTTTGCCGTTCTCGTTGCCGAACGAAACAATCATCTGAAAAGCATTCTCAGGATGAGGGTTGCGTAATTTTAGCAGAATATAGTTGCTCCTTCTGACTGACACATCAACAGGATTGAAGTCGAAACGCTGTTTTGTGCCTGAAGCCATTGCTAAAGGCTCATTGTTGAGTTCGTAGAGTTTGTTCTCTTCAATTATGCGTGTTATCTTGGCTATCATCTCAGCAGGGTAGGTTTTTTCCAAGCCAACCTTATCGGCTTTCTTGTAATTGTCGGTGGCCTTGTCGTATTCTTTTGCGTTGAAGGCCTTGTCGGCATCTTTGATGAAAGTGTTGTATTGAACCGTCAGGGCGGCTATGCGTTCGTTCTCAAGTCGTTCTGCTTCTCTGAAGCACTCTTGAGCTGTTTCATTGTCAGGCTTGATGCCTAAAGCTGCGCCAAATTGCTTGACGGCTTCGGCATATTGCTGTGATTCCTTGAAAGCGTTGCCGTTACGCATGGCTTCAGAGAATCGTTGCTCGCGTTCTCTGGCAGCTTGTGCCACAATCTCGTCAATTTGTTTTATTTTGCCGTTGGCTTCTTTGTTGTCTTTGTCAAGAGCAAGCACTTGCTTGTATTTGTCTTTTGCTTGAGGATAATCTTGGTTGTCAAACTCAATTTTTGCATCGGCAAGTGTTTTGTCTATCAAGGCTTTGCGTTCGGCAGCTGAAGCTTTTTGTGCCGCTATTATGCTTTCGGCTGATGCTATTTGGTCCTGTGGATATGTCTCCGACGGTTTCATTTTCAAGGCGTTGTTGTATGCTTCAATGGCTTGCTCGTATTCTTGCCCACTCATAAGATTGTCGGCTTGGGCAATTAGATTGTTATATTGCTGTTCGGCTTCTTCTTTTGCTGTAATTTGTTGGCGAATGCCGTTTATCTTGTCGTTGGCTTCCTTGCTGTCGGGTAGTATTTGTAGGGCTTGTGTGTATAAGCTCAAGGCTTGGTCAAGTTGTGCAGCAGCTGCGGCATTGTCGCCTTGACTCATAAGCGAAGCAAATTGCTTTTCGGACTCGGCTTGTTGTTTGGCTTGGTCGAGAAGGTTGTTTATCTCGTTTATGCGAGTGGTAGCGAACTCGTCTCCAGGTTTGTATCCCAAAGCCTCTTGATACGCTTTGGCAGCCATGTCGTATTGCTTCTGTGTGAAGTGGTTTGACGCTTTGGCGATGGCTGTGTTGTATTTTTCGTTGGCTATGTATTCAGGACTGTTGAAGAAAGCGTCAATTCTGTTGATCATGTCTTTTGTGTAGGCATCGTCTGGGTTTATGGCAAGCGCATTTTTGTATTTTTCCTTTGCTTCCTTATAAGCCTTGTCCTGATAGAGTAGGTCGGCCTCGGTGACGGCGTCGTTGAAGTGCTGAGCCTTCTCGTTTATGGAAGTGAGTTGCTTGATTTTGTCCTTAACCTCGTTGTCGTTGGGAAATATCTCAAGGGCTTGGTTGAGTTTTTCTATGGCTCCGTTATAGTTTTTTCGGCGTTCAAGTTGAACGGCTTCGTTGGTGAGGCGGTCAAAGAGAGATGTGTTCTCATCAAGGATGTCGCGTTTTTGTTTGGCTTCGGCAATTCTTTCTTTTGGTAGCTCGTCGTTGGGGAAGATGGCCAAGGCTTCGCTAAATTGCATTATGGCTGCATCGTAGTCTTCGCTGTCCATTAGGCTTTGCCCCTGTGTCATGGCGAGGTCGAAAGCAGCTTGTTTTTCTTTGCGCTGTTTTATGGTCTCCGTTATCTCGGCATCTTTGTTTTTGGCATGTTCATCGTTAGGGATTAATTTTAGGGCTTTGCGATATTGCTCTTGAGCCTCTGCATATCTTTGTTGAGCCAAAAGGGCATCGGCAGCATCGACGTATGCGTAAAACTCCTCTTGTTTCTGGCCAACTTCCTCTATTTTTTTTAGTGTCAAGGTGAGTTTCTTTTTGGCTTCGCTGTCGTTGGGCTTCTGTTTTGACGCCTTCTCGTAATAGGTTTTGGCTTCAAAGTAGTTGCCTTGCGAAAAATATGCGTTACCCGACTTCATAAGTGCGGCATAATTGTTTTCTTGTGCTGTGGCAAAGGTGCCCGAAAAGGTGAACAGTAATGTTATAAGTGCAAGAATATGTCTGTTTCTCATGATTATTGTTAAGTTATTACACAATGAAACGTGTTTCTTTTGTTTTTATTGTTCAACTATTTTTCCGTCCTGCATCGTCAGTGTTCTGTCCGACATTTCTGCGAGCAGTGGGTTGTGCGTTACTATGACGAAAGTTTGTTTCATCTCGTCGCGCAATCTAAAAAAAAGTTGATGCAATTCTTGTGCCGATTTTGAGTCGAGGTTGCCTGATGGCTCGTCGGCCAACACTACTGCAGGGTCGTTTACCAGTGCGCGGGCCACTGCAATGCGTTGTTGCTCGCCTCCCGACAGTTCTGCCGGTTTGTGTTCCTTGCGTTCGGTCAGATTGAGATATTCGAGCAGCTGCATGGCCTTTGCGTTGGCTTCTTTTTTTGTCATGCCTCCTATGTAGGCTGGTATGCAGATGTTTTCGATGGCGGTGAACTCTGGCAAAAGATGATGGAACTGGAACACGAAGCCAATTTTTTTGTTTCTGAATCCAGCCAAGTTCCTGTCGTTAAGTTTGTTCACCTCTGTCCCGTCAATGATGACGCTGCCACGGTCGGCCCTGTCAAGGGTGCCTAATATGTGGAGTAGGGTGGACTTGCCTGCACCCGAAGCTCCCACTATGCTCACTATCTCCTGCTTGTCGATGTGAAGGTCAACACCTTTCACCACTTCGAGGCTGCCGTATGATTTGAATATTTTTTTTGCGGTAATCATGTTCTTTTGCTTTCAGCTGTCACCTTGAATCTTCGTTTGTTTCTTACGCTGCAAAGTTACAACTTTTTCCGAAACAGAAAAAATCACACTTGTCACCATTGTATCTTTTTGCCAAAGTAATAAAACAGAGAATTTTGACGAAATCATTTAGGCTTGCAGAATGGTGCAGTCGGTGTTCGCCGTAGGGCACAATGGCCTTGACAACGGCGGTAGTGGCGGCGGTGACGACACCACATGAACCATAACCTTCAACGCCAATGGCGGCAGTGGAGCCATGAAACCGCCGACATTCACCAAGGACGGGACAAAGGCATTGACGGCCAATGTTTTAACCTGTCAGTATCACACCTTTGTTAACTGTAACACTACAGACGGTGACAGTAGCACCGCTTGCACCGACAATGTTATATGATCATTTGATTTTGCGGCATAAAGTTTCAAAATAAGAGATTTCTAATCAATGAGCAGCCCTTCTCCGTTGTCACTCACATTCCGTCTGGCAACTTTTTTCCTTCCGCCGGTTGATCTGCGTTGAACTGAGCATGTAGTTGGTGGGCAAAGCTGAACCATCGAAATGTCGAAACCGCAGCACGATGCCTTTGCAAGCTGAAGCAAGAATGGCAAACAGCTCCTTCTCAGTCATCTTGAACCTGTTTTAGCATCCCCACCACTGAACAAGACAATGCCTTTTGTGTCGCCCCATTTGTGACATAGAAAAATCAACAACAGTTGTCTTCAACTTTTTTCTTTTATAATGGAAAATTATTATAAGTTTTTTCCATTATGTTGGGAAATTATTATGCGTAAAACCTCCGCTTTTCTTGCAATATTCTCCCGTTTCGCTGAATTTGTAATCCACGAACTGTTTTCTGAAACCGTGTTGCCATTTGCATTCTTTTTGGCAATGGTTTTTTATCTCTGCAGTCTTGCCCTGTGGAACTCTTTTGTCCTGTCAAAAAGATATCGGTATGTGATGTGTGTTTTGTAGAGTGTTGCGCCAGAACTGCGTGCTATTTTTATCATGGCAGGGTTGAAGTCGCCTATCCAATTGAGTTGCAAGTCCTTGTATTTAAAGCTTTTGCTTAAGGCTTGTTTTTCGAAAGCGAGAATCATGCCGGCTTCAAGGCATTTGGAGCGGTGCTCTGGCACAACGCCGAAAGCCAACGAAATGACACGGTCGCATGTTTTTGATACTTTGACACGCCAAGCGATGCGTAATTTGTTGAACCAGTGGTCTTTGCCGTTAAGGCCCTTGTATATCTGGTTCATGTCTATCATCATAAGGAAGAAAGCTACAGGTTCGCCTTTATAATACACGAAGTGCATAAGGCGCGGGTCGATGACGGGTTTAAGGCTGTTGAGCAGGGCTTTGGCGTGGGCAATGCTTATTTTTGCAACTCCAGGTATGACACCCCATGCAGCATTATAAACGGTGAGAAAATCGTTGGCATACTTGTCGAGGTTTTTCATGTCGATGATCTCGAATGAGTAGTCAGGGCCAATGCGTTTCGCCTTTTCATAGAGTATGGGATCCAGTCCGCCAGGACAAATCTCTCTACGGTGTGTCAGTTGCTTGTAATAGTCTTGGAAGCCGTAGTTCTCAAAGAGTTTGTGGTAATACGGATAGTTGTAGGGCATATTGAAGATGGGGTCGTAGTCGAAGCCCTCAACAAGGCATCCCCAGAAATAGTCGCGATCACCGAAGTTGACTGGTCCGTCCATGGCTTCCATGCCACGTTCCTGAAGCCATTTTTTGGCAGTATCGAAAAGAACATTAGCAGCATCCTGGTCGTCTATGCAGTCGAAAAAGCCACAACCGCCTGTTGGCTGCTCGTTGTCCTTGGCGTTGGCGGTCTTTGGGTCTATGAAAGCCGCTATGCGTCCTGCAATCTCACCTTTTTCATTGGTCAGCAGCCAGCGTGTGGCACTGCCGTGACGGAAAAGCTTGTTTTGTTTTGGGTCGAAAATCTTTCTTATCTCACTGTCCATCGGACGGATATAGTGCTGGTTGCCTTTGTATAGTTTTGCAGGAAAGTCGAGCCAACGCTGCTCCGACTTCTTGTCGGTTATCTCAATGAGAGTATATTTGGTCATAGTGGTTATTTGCTTGCAAAAGTAAAAAAAAATGAAATATGGGAAAAAACAAAAAAAAGATACATATAGTTTTGTATATGAAAAATGTGTGTATTTGCACTTGATGAGACGAAAATATGTATAATCGAAAATAGTGTGCCTATGAGATAAACCGCATAATTATGTTATGCACATTATAAAATAGGAAAAAGCGAAGTGGCTTATTTGGGATTTCTTGAAACTTCGACACTTAATGAAGCCCAAACAAGAGAGCAAGCTGTAAAAGAATGCTATGAATTATGTAATAATACTAATGGAAAATATTTAAGACAAACAAATGATGGTAATTATTTGTTTGAGGTAAGAAAAGTTACTAAAACAGAAACCCAAAGTCGTTGCTAAAAAAGTTTTTCAACAGCGGAGACCACAAGTCACCGCTATTTTTTGTCTCAAGCAGAAAAATATTCGCAATTTTGTGAACGCATAAAGAAATTGTTCCATTTTTGCAAAATGAAAACTATAGTAGCAAACAAAATGGAGCCTTTCGCGCCAACGCATCCTGGCGAGGTTGTCAAAGACGAGGTGGAATATCGAGGCATTTCGCAACGGGCATTGGCAACCCAGATTGGCGTTTCATATACTCAACTCAACGAAGTTCTGAATGGAAAACGAAGCATGAACACCGAATTGGCTTTGCTTATCGGTGCCGCACTTGGCATTGACGCTGAACCGCTTTTAGTCATGCAGACACGTTACGATATTATTGTCGCACAACGGAACAGCGGTTTCGCAAGTCGTATCAATGCAATCCGAAAGTTGGCGGCAGTGCTTTGAAACTTATGTTGTCCCATTTTCCTGCTTGTCAAACTATTGCGGGAACCTCAATTTCCGCTTTTTTTTTGGCAAAAATCATGTTATATTTTCCCAAATCCAATGTTTTTGCGTATGATTTTGGAAATTATAAGGCCGAAAAATGTTGTTATATTTTCCCTAATCGTGTTTTTTAGTATGATTTGGGAAATTACGCTGCCTTCTTCTCGCTCATATTCAGCATCACTATTGCAAACAGCATCACGAAAGCTGCTACCCACTGCATTGGTGAATAGACTGTGTGGTTGACCAGATAGTCGAGCACCACGGCGGTGATGGGATACATCAGCTCAAGGAATGTCGAGAGTGAGGCTCTCACGTTGCGCAGACCGTAATAATAGAGGAATATTGCGCCCGAACCTGTTGTAAGGCCGATGAGGGTGATGAAGAGCCAGTTGCGTTGGGTGATTTGCGAAAAGTCGCCGATATGCCCAGTGAACAGCACGATGACGAGCATTATCAGTGTTGTGAAGCCGTATCTGAAAAATGTGGAACTTATAAAGGAATAGCTTCCTAATATTTTTTTTGAGAACACTGTGGAACTGCCAAACGAAAATGCTGCCAGCAAGGACAGGAGGGCTGCATATACGGTTGTTATGCCTTCTGTGCTAAAATCGGGCAACGACCATCCAAAAGTCAGAAAATAGCCTGCTATAAGCGCTATGGTAGCCCATAAGACAAAGTTCTTCCTGATTGTTTCCTTGAGTATTATTCTGGCTAATATAACTGCAAAGACCGGCTGGAGCTTTTGAAGCAAAACAATGACCGACAGATTGTTGAAATGCAGCAGAAATAGCGATTTCACTATTGCCAATGTGCCCAAAGCGCCTCCGAAAAAGGCTATGAGCGTGAAATAAAGCAAGTCGGTGCGTGACATTTTCCTCAGGTTCCGGTATTCCTTGAAGAGGAAAATGTTCATCAGAAGGAAAGGAAAGAGGTGTATCACGAAAACCACGAAGGCAGTGTCGAGATTGTAAAGCTGTGGCGTGAGCAGAATGCCGTCAACACCCCAAAGCATTGCCGATAAGGCCACGGCAATGGCTCCGCCTATTTTTGCACTATGAGTTTTTTCTCCCATTAATCGGAAATATTTTCGTTGCAAAGGTAATTTTTTTTTTGTTTTCACTTGTTAGCCATATACTTTTGGAAAATAAATAAGGTGATTGCTATTGTGTTTTTTTGTTGTCTCGTCAGTTTATATTGAGTTTTTTTTTGTCAAAAAAAATATCCATGTTGGGCAATCCGTAAGGTAAGTTTTATTATTTTTGTGGCAAAACATGATATTATGGTGCAAGTAAACAATCTGGGCCAGACTAATAGCATTTTCAATCAGATAATGTCAGAGTTGCGTGACGCAGACATTCAGCGTGACCGTATGCGTTTTCGTTTCAATCTGGAAAGGATAGGCCAGATAGTGGCATACGAGATAAGCAAAACATTGGAGTATGTAAAGAAGGACGTCAAGACGCAGTTGGGCGTAAAGGAGATTTATGTCTTGAAGGAACAGCCGGTCATTGCGACAATTCTTCGTGCAGGATTGCCATTCCATAAAGGAATACTTGATATGTTTGATGCTGCCGACAATGCCTTCATTGCAGCTTACCGTAAATACGACAAAAACGAGGATTTTGAAATCAAGGTTGAATATTTTTCGTCGCCCGACCTCGAAGGGCGCGTGCTTATCCTTTGCGACCCCATGCTTGCTACGGGTGAGTCGCTGGTGCAGACCCTCAATGGACTTCTTGGAGACTATATGATGCCATCCAAGATACATATTGCCACCGCTATAGCAAGTCACGAAGGCCTTGAATATGTGAAACGACGTTTCTCAAACATGTCTGTGACAATGTGGGTAGGTTCTGTTGATGACGAACTTACTGCACACGCATACATAGTTCCTGGTCTTGGCGATGTAGGTGACCTTGCCTATGGACTAAAGCATTAACATTTTTTTCAATGTGAGTTGCCTTATGCCGAGTCGTGACGATAATAGCAATCCTCTTGTTTTCAGCAAGGCTGACAGAATAGCCATAATAGCCGTCGTCTCAATTGTCGCTTTTGTGGTGGCTTTTTGTTATCTTTACCCTTTGGCACAGTCGCACAAGACGCTCGACAACAGCAGTAGTGTCGACTCTCTTTTGATGGTGCAGGATTCTTATGTCGTGACCATGAACACCAAAAGTCTTGCAGACACAGCTCCCGCACTAAGCCCTTTCAAGTTCAACCCAAACGAGATGACAGAACAGCAATGGCAACAACTTGGCTTGACTGAACGGCAAATAAAAACGATAAACAATTATGTCTCAAAAGGTGGCAATTTCAAGTCCAAGGCCGATTTCGCAAAACTTTACTGCATCAGTGATGAAGAATATGAGATCTTGAAACCCTATATTCAATTGCCCGACTCTTATGTCGTCAGACAAAAATACAAGAATAAAATTTATGAGCAAAAGACTGACTTCAAGCACATTGACTACGACAAGCCAAAAAGAGAAAACACAAAAGACATCGTTGTTGACTTGAACACAGCCGATTCGGCACAACTTATGATGCTGCCTAAAATGAACAAATATCTTGCCTCGCGCATAGTGCGTTATAGGAATAATCTGGGCTATTATGTGGTTGCGGGCCAATTGTTGGATGTTAAGGGCGTTGACACAAGCCTTTTTCAGTCGTTAGTGCCTCATTTGGCTGTTGGCAAGGTTGATGTTGTAAAAATAAATGTCAACAAATTGGACTTCAAGTCTTTGTTGAGGCATCCTTATCTAAACTATGAACAGGTCAAGTGCATAGTTAACTATCGCGAGAAAAGAGGCTTTATAGACAGTTGGGAACAGCTTTGTGTGGTTCTGTCCGATAAGGGGGAACCTAACCCATTGTTGAAAGAATATGTTGAATTTTAAAATCCGGGCACTTTTGTGTCTAAGTTAGAGTTGGTTATAATGATATGCTGAAAAGAACATTTTTCATATTGCTGCTTGCCTTGACTGCACACTTGCGTGCCGCATATTTGCTCGTTCCGATGGATAACACACAGACAAACCATCTGAAGGCATACGGAGTGGCTTATTATGTGCTTCAGCGTGAAATCGAGATAAGTTGGCTTCTTAATTATAAAGGAGGAAGTTATCTTATTCCATATCATGAGGCGTTTGAGCAGGAATGTCGATTGCGCAATGTCTCATATAATGTCATTGCAGACGCTCAGGCTGCTGCCATTATTGAACAGATTTCGGCTCCTGATGTGAATATGGACGAGATGAAACTTCAGAAAGCCCCGCGAATGGCTGTGTATGCCCCAAAAACCATGCTGCCTTGGGACGATGCTGTCACCTTGGCCTTGACTTACGCAGAGATACCGTATGATATTCTCTATGACGACGAGGTCTTGCAAGATGCCTTGTTGGCTTACGATTGGCTTCATCTTCATCATGAGGACTTCACAGGACAGTACGGGAAATTTTGGGCACGCTATCGCAACCAACCTTGGTATGTGGAGGATGTTAAACAGCAGGAAGCAACAGCAAAACGATGGGGATACACAAAAGTGTCTCAATTGAAACTTGCTGTGGCTAAAAAGATTCGTGATTTTGTACTGGGTGGAGGTTATATGTTTGCCATGTGCTCGGCTCCCGACAGCTTCGATGTGGCTTTGGCTGCCGATGGCTTGGATATATGTGACTATATGTTTGACGGCGACCCAATAGGCCCTGGCGACCCACAACGGCTTAATTATGATAACTGTTTGGCTTTCACCGATTTCAGCGTGTCACTAAATCCTGGTCAATATGAAATCGCCGATATTGATGTGCCAGTTGAACGACAATATCAGGTTAAAGAGCAAAATGACTATTTTTTGCTTTTCGACTTTTCCGCTAAATGGGATCCTGTACCTACAATGCTTACACAATGCCACGAACGACTCATTAAAGGCTTTATGGGCCAAACGACGGCTTTTCTAAAAAGCAAGGTCAAACCAGATGTGGTTGTCCTGGGCGACAATGCCGCACTGGGCGAAGACAGGTATATTCACGGCAACTATGGAAAAGGTTTTTGGACTTTTTATGGTGGCCATGATCCCGAAGATTATAGACATTTGGTAGGAGACCCTCCCACAAAACTTGATATCTATCCCAATTCGCCAGGCTATAGACTTATCCTCAACAATGTTCTTTTTCCTGCAGCAAAGAAAAAAGAACAAAAGACCTGATACGGATGGATTTCAACATATTTGTAAAAAAACAGTTATTTAAAAAAATATTATCTTTGCAAAAAAAGTAAATCATGAGAAATTTTTTGTTACTAATAGTGCTTATGCTTGTTGTGACAGGCATAGAAGCCAAACCAGTGGGTCTGGAAGAGGCACGTGTGTTGGCTGGCAAGTTTGTTGTTGCCAACATGTCTGACGTGCGCTCGTCAGAAGTGAATCATGTTTATACACTCTCGAACAAGTCATCGGTTCCATGCCTTTACGTGATGAACTATGAGAAAGGTTATGTTATATTATCGGCTGACGATGTGGCCAAACCTATATTGGCATATTCCGATGAAGGCCAGTTTGACCCAAACAATATCCCTGAAGGCATGGCATACTATCTGGATTTCTACAAAAGACAGATTGGGAAAGCCGTCGAATTGGGAATCTTGCAGGATGATGAAACCGCCATGGAATGGCGTGGACTGAGACAAAACGGATTGCCTTTAAATCGCGACGGCAGGTCTGTTTCGCCTATGCTGGCAACATCTTGGGATCAGGATAGTTATTACAATTATTACTGTCCTTCCACATCATACGGCCCAAGTGGCAAGGCTTACGCTGGCTGCGTCGCATGTGCTATGTCGCAGGTGATGAAATATTGGAACTTTCCAGAGAAAGGCAAAGGCAGTCACTCGTATGTTATAAACATTAGTGGCTCAGAACTTAATGGCACAGAGCTTTCTGTTGACTTTAGTTCTGCAACATACGATTGGAATAATATGCCAGGAAGCCTTGGGTGGAGTTCGTCTTCCACACAGCGTAATGCCATAGCCTTGCTGATGTATCATTGTGGGGTCTCTGTTGATATGGGTTATTCAGGAAACGGAAGTGGAACACAGTCCCAAAAAGTGCCTAATGCCTTGAAAACATATTTTTCTTATTCGAACTTGGCCCAGTCTGTCTATCGTGACAATTACTCCAAGACAGAATTTGAGGATATTGTTATGAATAACCTGGACAATGGTTTCCCTACCTATTATTCGGGCAGTGATGAAGAGGCAGGTCATGCTTTTGTATGTGACGGTTATGACAACAACCGAAAATTTCATTTCAATTGGGGGTGGAGTGGCGAAGGCAACGGCTATTTTGCTGTCGATGCCCTTAATCCAGAGGTTTACTTTCAATTCTACAATTTTAATTTGAATCAGACCGCCATTATTAACATTATGCCTGATTACATTGCCGCATCATTGCCGCTGGCTCCTGATCCATTTGTGGCCCAAGCCGACTCTCCTTCGGTGTTTACAGGTACAGTAACATGGACCAATCCAACAAAAAGTTGGTCGAATGAAACACTTGCTTCGTTGTCAAAGGTTGTCTTGATGCGTGACGGTAATGTCATTAAGACCTTTACTTCTGTTCAGCCTGGACAAGAAATGAGCTATAATGATGAGGTGCCGGCTTTCGGAGTCTATGAGTATAGCGTATATGCTGTGTCTTCTGTTGGAAAAGGATACGTTGCTAAAACAAAAGCATTGTATGGCCCTTCATGCGAATGGCGTTTCATGTGTTCCTCAAACAATATCCAAGGATGGCCAGGCGGCGGACTCACAATCTATAACTCGGACAATGACGTGGTAAGAGAATTTACCTTGACTTCTTCAGGACTTAAATCCGAATATATAGCCATGCCTGAGGGCAATGTTACAATAAAGTGGTCAGAGCCGACATCGACAGTATCGTCGGTTTCGATAATTATACAAAACGAAGCCGGTCAGAGCATTGTAAGCCACACAAATGTGAGTTCTTCCGATGTCCCGAAAACAGTATATAGCGGAAACAACCAATGCAACGCTTGCGCTCAACCAATTGACCTTGAAGCCGAAGTGAAGGAACAAGGCTCACAATGGGGCGTTAGTTTGACTTGGAATAGGGGCGGCAACAACAACCCTTCCAAATACTATATCTACAGAAGCGAAGACGGCGTGGATTATGCAAAGTTGACAGAAGTCTCTGGCACTACAAAAACATATTTCGACCCTGTAGTTGGCGACTATTTTTATAAGGTGTCTGCAAAATATTCAGCATGCGAATCTGATTACGCCATCTCGACAGATGGATATGATTATGTTCATATCATTGTAACAAGCGTTAACGAAATAAGTCAAACAGTATTGGTGTATCCCAATCCTGCAAGCGACAAACTGTACATAAAAGCCAACGGCTTAACTTCTGTCGCTGTTTTCAATATGGTGGGACAAGTGGCTTATGTCTCCGAAAGCAACGAAAATGAACAGGCTGTTGACCTTAGCGAAATGTCTCCTGGCATATATATGGTTAAGGTCAGTACAATCGATGGCGATACCGTTAAGCGTGTTTCAATAGTTCGTTGATTTGTTTCATACTAAAAAAGTCTCCATGGAGACTTTTTTTATTGTCAAATTATTGTGGTATGTTATTAAGAAAATATGTATATTTGCAATGTAAAATAATTAAAAAATGAATTAAGTAACTTACAAATTTATGGATTTATGAAACGACATTTAATGATTTTTTTGGCTCTTGTCATGGCTGCCGGGGTAACGTTTGCTTCGCCAATTGATGCCAAACAAGCAAAAGAGATTGGACAACAGTTTGTCCGTCACAATTTCGAATTAGGTCGAGCCAATGCTGACCTTAACTTGATTTATACATCTTCAACGCAACGCGGTGAGGCTTGTTTCTACATCTTCAATGTAGGCAACGAGGGCTTTGTGATTGTTTCTGGAACAGATGCAGAACGCCCAGTGTTGGCTTACTCTGACGAGAATACCATTGATGCAGACAATATGTCACCAGGTCTGAAATGCTATCTTGGCATGTATGCCAAAAGAATAAACTATCTTATCGAAAATTCAGTAGAAGCCTCTTCTGAAGTAAAAGCAGAATGGAACTCACTGCGCAATACGGGTAAGATGGTTTCTCGCAATGGTGGACGTGCTTCAAGTTACCTTATAAAAACCACATGGAACCAAGACTCACCTTATAATGCTGCTTGCCCATCTGCATCAGGAGGACCTGGCGGTCATGTTTACGCAGGTTGCGTAGCTTGTGCAATGGCTCAAGTGTTCAATTATTGGGAACATCCACTTCATGGAACGGGTGTTCATACTGACATTTATAAATTTAACGGTCAGTCGCTGACAGTAAACTTTGGCAATGCCACTTACGACTGGGATAACATGCCAAACAAACTGTATTCTTCAACATCGTCACCCGCTGAGATAAACGCAGTGTCAACTCTGATGTATCATCTTGGAGTTTCTGTAGATATGCAATATTCTATTGATGGCAGTGGTGCTGTGTCACAATCTGTTTCTAATTCTGTTGTTACTTATTTTGATTACTCGTCATCAACAGTTATGCGCTCCATGTCAGACTATTCATCAACAAACTGGAAATCGATGCTAAAAGAGTCTTTCGACATGGGATGGCCTTTGTATTATGCGGCACGCGACTACGAAGACCCCTCAGGAGATGGCTCTGGCCATGCTTTTGTTTGCGATGGCTATGACGACCAAGACTTCTTCCACTTTAACTGGGGATGGAGTGGCACAGGTGATGGTTTCTATTCGTTGAGTGCCCCACAAGCAGGTTCCTACACTTTTGACGATGACCAACGTGCCATATTCAACATGGTTCCTTCCTTGGTATATGACAATACAGCAAAAGCTCCGTCCAATGTGACTGCCGTTGCTGGTAGCAATAATGCCCTTACTGTTGCATTGTCATGGAAAAACCCATCACAAAGGATGGATAACAGTTCTTTAAGTTCCATTGACAAGATTGTTGTCGAACGAGACGGTGTTGTTGTATATACTTCAAACAACCCTACTCCAGGTCAAAACATGAATTGGACTGACAATGACGTTCCTTGCTACTCCAACTATGAATATAAAGTTTATGCAATAGTTAACGGTTCCCACGGTGTCGCCGGAAAAACGTCTGTCTATGTTGGCCCTACCTGCCAATGGACAATCATGTTCTCTTCCAATGTTACAGCTGGTTTCAGAGACGGATACATGTCTGTTGTTGATGCGACAGGAAAAGAGTTCGATCAATATTCCACTTCAACGTCATCGTTGAAGACACTGACACCTCAACTTCCATTGGGCAAACTCAATTTTGTTTGGCATGCACCCACTTCAACAGTGGCAAATATGACAATAATACTCAAGAACCCTCAAAACACCAACGTTTTCACATACACCAACGGTTCTTCAGATGATTTGGAAGAGAATTTCTTTACATACAATAGTGCTTGTGATGCTTCGGTAACTCCTATGGCTGTTGAAAACCTTGTGGCTACCGCTGATGCAAGTAGCAACGTAAACCTAACTTGGAATGGGTTGAACGACGCTGGCTATGGATATAACATCTACAAAGATGATGTTCTCATGGCACTCGTGCCGAGCGGAACCACATATTCATACAATGAGCCGATAGTTGGTGGACATTGCTATACTGTTGCTTGCCTGACCGAAGGTGGAGAAGGTGAAAAGTCGAATGTTTCATGCGTGCAAATCGACCCGAGCGGTGTTTGCTGTCCTGCAACAGATTTGTACTATGAGTTTACTTCAACCAACAAAGTGAAGATCATGTGGACCAAACCAACCTGCTCTAACTTCTCTGGAAGCAAATGCGGTTACTATATCTACAAAAAAGAAGGTGACGGCGAATGGACTTATTTGATGAAAGGTGCAAACACTACCAGCTACACAGATAACAGTGTCTTGCCTTTTAATACGTATTATTATAAAGTAATCGCCGTATATAATGCAAATTCTGATGATGTGTGTGAATCAATGCCTGCCAATGTGAAGAACGCTGAGAATAAATATATCTTGGATGTCGATGTTACTGACGGTATTGCCGAATCGGATTGCGTTGTAATCGTTTATCCAAATCCTGCCAAAGACAATCTTAACATTAAAGGTAATGGAATACAATCAGTAGCCATTTATAATGTAGTGGGACAATTGGTTTGCAATATCGAAAAATCTGACGACAACCAGGTAATAGATCTTGGTGGACTTACATCAGGCATCTATATGGTAAAGGTAAAGACTTCAAGCGATGAAATAGTCAAACGTATTTCTGTTGTCAGATAACATTGGTTATGAACATAAAGAGGACTCCATTATTTTGTGGTCCTCTTTTTTTTGTGTGTGAATGAAAGAGCAGGCTGTTATTAAACAGCCTGTTGCTTTTGTTCGTATCACTCGATGTCAAGTGTCTTTTTGCAGATTTCGATTTCTTCGGGATCGCCAGTGTATTTGCCAATGTCGTCGCTTAGTTTGACGACTTTCTTCCAATTTCGTTTTTCTGTTATCTTGGCGGCAGTGAGTTTCACTACAATGTTCATTGCCTTTACTCCGTCCACATCGCATGTGAAGTGAGTGCCTATGCCGTATGAGTCAAGCATTCTTCCGTTGACGGCTTTGTGTAGGGCAATTGCGCGGTCTGTGTCGAGAGCATTGCTGAAGATGATTGATTTGTCTTGCGGATTGATGCCCAATTCCTCATATTTTGCAATTATATCATTGAGTGCTTCAATGTTGTCGCCACTATCGACACGCAATCCGTCAAACAGTTTGGCGTGCAATTCGGTGAAGTTTTGGAAGAAGGCCTTGCGTGTGTATGTGTCGTATAGGAAAATGCCTAAACTGCCTGTGTAAACCTCTTGCCAATAGTCCATGGCAATGTAGTTGGCCTCGTTGTATCCATATAGAGAACAGGTCTCCACAAATTGATGGCTCATGGTGCCAATAGGTGTGAGGTCGTGTTTCATGGCAAGCAACACATTTGATGTTCCTGTTAGGAATTTTTGCGGATAACGGCTTTGTGCGTCAACAAACGAGCGTATCACCATATCTTGGTGATCGAATGAGAAACGGCGGCGGGTGCCGAAATCACTAAACTTGACTTTGTTTTCAATGAGGCGTGCCGCTTTGCAAAGTGATTTCTTGTATTCTCTTTCTTTGTTATAATTCTCAAACTCACCATTCAGTTCGTGCGACAACTCTGAGATTATTGCCAAAATAGGCATTTCCCAGAACACAGTGCGCCATAGCAGTCCTGTGATTGTTATGTGAAGGTGCCCTTCGGCATCTTGACTTACCTCGACTTCAGAAGACTTCATGCTGAAACCTTTTAGGAAGGTGAAAAACCATAGTGGGAAATAGTAGCACTTGCGTTTCATAAAATACACTTCTTCGTCGCTGATGTGCAAGTCTTCAATCATAAGGAACTGTTCTTTTAGTTTGTCGGCAAATCCTTTTGGATACACTGAATTGTTGCGGTCAACAAAGGTGTATTGTCCTATGGCACGCGGAAACTTTTGTAGGTATGCATAGCACACACTGAAAGTGTACAAGTCGTTGTCTAACAAACTGTTGATGATTCTTCTCATATCTAATTTATATTTTTGTTGTTATTCTTTCTGGCTTCATTTTTTATGTATATGGTAATTATGACACGACGCCACACAAGTGGAACAATACCCTTGCACCAACATTTCCGTCCCAATCGTCATCACCTGGCGAAACCTCACAAAGGTCAAATCCTATTATGTCCTTTCCGCTTTCGTGAATGCAGTTAAGCATATACATAAGTTCTTCGTATTGAAGTCCTCCTGGCACTGGCGTTCCGGTGTTGGGACATAGTTTTGGGTCAAGGGCATCAATGTCTATTGAGAGATACACTTTTTCTGGAAGGGCATTAACGACTTCTTCAACTATGTTTTTCCATGTTTCGCCTTCATACATGCGGCGTCGGCAGTCACGGTCGTAGAACACTTTTATTCTGTCAGGGAGGCTTTCGGCCAAGGCTTTTTCTTGATGGCAGTAGTCGCGAATGCCAACTTGAACAAGTTTTTTGACATTATTGAATTTGATTGTGTTGAAGAAGATGGATGCGTGAGAATATTTGAAACCTTCAAAAGTGTCGCGAAGGTCCAGATGTGCATCGGCATGCAGTATGCCATATTCAACCTTGTTTGCGTTGAGGTATTGGTGGTATGCCAGAGGAGAGCTGTGGTCGCCGCCAAGGAGTCCAACAACTTTGCCTTGTTTTTTCCAATGTTCTATTCTTTGCATTACCCATTTGTCGCGGGTGTCCATGGCTTGTTCTATCTTGTTGTATATGGAATTGTAGTGTTCTTCGTTGGCACTGTTGATTTTGTCTTCGTAAAGTGCGTCGATTATTTCTTTGCTGGCAGGAATGAGCTGGTCGTGCAATAGTCTGAGTTCTTCAGGAAAGTGGTCAAGCCAAATGCCTTTTTCCCAAAGGTCGGGATAGTCGTGGTGGCAGAGGTCAACCTGTAGAGAGGCTTCCATAATGGCGGCAGGCCCTTCAACGGTTCCTCTGTTATAGCTTGTTGTCAGTTCCCATTCAACTGGTATGATTATGATTTTAGCCTCTTCGGCAGTACATGGAAGGCCGTATATGCCAGAATCGGCAGTGGCAGCGGCATTAGGGTCAAAATTGCTTCCCATAATATTAGATTTTCTACAAATTTAAAATTTTATTTGATTTATGATGAAAAAAGTTCGTTTTTTGTGTTAATTTGAAAATACATGCGAATGGCTGTTGTATTTTGTGTAGTCATGCAAAAGCAAACTAGAATCAAAAACATCAGTCGATTCCGTATTTTGTTGACAACAGGTCGAGTAGTTCGTCAATATTTTGCATGAATGCCAGAGTGTCTTCTTTCCAGTTTGTATATTCGTTTTCGTTGTTGCGCGAATTGTTGAGGCGGTTCATTTTTGTCAGGTAGTCGAGTGTTTGCTCTTGCTCGAGGCTTTTTAGAATTGGCAGCACTTTGTGGCATAGTTTTTTTGTTTGCTCAAAGTCATCTTTCTCAATTGCTTCGTTGAAAGAGAGCATGTCGTCACAAATGGTTTGGGTGAAAGTGCTCAATATTATGCGCACGGCTTCGTCATCATTGCCCATCATCTCATACAGATTGGCAAAGTCGTCTGAGAATTTGCTGTTTTTGTTTGTGTCAATGTTAAGTG
>JAZLGA010000090.1:0-5092 GCA_045616045.1 Bacteroidales bacterium
CAATATATTCACTGCGAAACACAAAACGGCCGTCGTTATATTGCACTCCTGCGCTCCACCGATGTCTGTCAAGGTTTGTGGTGTCGTTGCCGTAAAGCGAGCCATAGTAGAGTGAACCCGAAAGAGTGACACTGTGCAGCATGGGGTGAATGTTAATCTGGCCTGCAATATCCTTGGCCTTGCCTTTGTCAAGACAATTTATTCCGTTGCCGTTAAAAACACCGATTTTATATTCAATTATGTCAAACTTTTTGTTTTCACCTTCTCCAATATGGATAAACCCTCCGTTTAGCATGATGCCGATGTCGCGTCCGGATGCGATGTTTTCTCCGACTTTGTGACCGGAGTCTGTGCTTATGTCATGGAAACCGGCCAGAGCGCTTATTTCGTCGCTGTAGTCTATCATTTCAAGGTCAATGGCTCCAATCTGGTTTTCAAGAGTGAAAGGTGTCTTGAATTGCCCTACTCGAATGGCTATTTCGGGCAGTAAATCGAATTTAATAAATGCATCAACGAGAGCTGGGCTGGTTCCAAAGTCACCTTGAAGTTTGTAGGAGATAAAATGGTTTATGTTTCCATCTATTGTCAGGCGTGCTCGTCGTATGCGGAACGTGTTTGCCGAAAAACCATTATTGTCCATTTCAAAGTCGAACAAACATTGTGCAAATCCTGACAGTCTGGGGACACGGTCAACATTGCTTTTCATGTTGTTTATTTCCTGCCTCAGTTCGTCAACTTCCAGCCGTAGTCTTGCCATTTCACTCAATAGGCTGTCGGTTTGTGCATTGGCGAGCGATGGAAGCAGAAGGAAAAGCATTCCTATAAGTATCTTTGATAAACAATTCATCTTTGTCTTTCTGAAAATTGGGACAAAAATAAAAAAAACATCAAATAAAGGCACCTTTAAAAGTCGAATAATGGCACAAATGTGTTTTTGGGTCGAATGTGGATTGTTTATTGCTAAATGATACCCATGTTTTTCATGATCCAAGTGGCGTTGCGGTTGGTGGCTATGCCTCGACGGATTCGATAGTCGAAGAGTAGTTTGTCGTTCTCGACACGGCTCTCAAAACAGTAGTTTGTGAAAGTGTCAGGTTTTGTTTTTTCCAATTCTCCTAGTTTCAGGTCGTGGGTGGCCATTACGGTGATGCTGTTATATTGCGTTAGCTTATTGGCAAAGGCTTTCGAACCTGTGTATTTGTCGTCAGAGTTGGTGCCGCGCAGTATTTCATCAAGTAGTATGAGGCATATTGTGCCATTGTCGATGGTTTTAAGTATATGGTTCAATTCGTTAAGCTCGTTCATAAAGAGCGAAGTGCTCTCGGATAGAGAGTCGGATTGCCTCAGCGAGCTTAGCACCTTCATCATGCTTATGGTCATCGAGTCGGCACATACAGGCATGCCCGCTTGTGCCATAATGGTGTTTGTCCCAAGAGTTCGCAACCATGTTGACTTGCCACTCATATTGCTGCCAGTGATGAGCATGAAACGCGGTGATTTGCACAAGCTTACATCGTTGCCAATGGCTATGTCCTTGTTAAGCAAGGGATGCCTTAGGTTTTTCCCTTCAAGACATAACTCTTCTGTAAATTCAGGATATGCGTATTCCTGGTTGTTGGCGGCAAAGCATGCGCAACTTAGTAGTGCTTCCAACTCCGAGAGACTGTCAATCCAAACTCCAATATTTTTGTCATTGTTTGATTTCCAGTTTGAGTATCGTCTTATGAGGTGAAGGTCGTTTAGGAAAAGAAGGTTTGAAATCGAGAGCCATAATATGTTTTCTCGTCTCTCGAATCCTTTGTTGATTGATGCAAGACGCTTTGTCTCGTAGGCCGATTGTCTCTGGACTAGTTTCATCTTGTTGATGAGTGGCGACTTGAAACTTATGCTGTTGAGATTTTCAGCTATTTTGCCGAATACTGAGAGTTGCGCATGTAGTGATTCGGTTTCCTTTGCGCATTGTTCGGCAATCTGGTTGTAATGGTAGGCTATGGCCCATGCAGCAGCCAGGCATATAATGATTGCTGCAAAACTTCCTGTGACGACAAAGGCCGCTATCGAAGTTGCCAAGATGGGAGGGTATGCCAGCTGAGATATTCGCAGAAACTTGTCGTCTTTGATGTCATGTGATTTGGTGTGTTCTATGTCTTTGATGCCCCGTAGGGTCGTAAGGCTCTCAATGCGCAAGTCTGTTTGTGCGGCCATTTCTTTGACGGCCTCTTGCATTTCTTTAACGTTTTCTATGCTTGGTTTCCCTTCAATAAGGCTCTTGGCAAGGATTTTTTCTCCTCCTGTGGTGCTGCATCGGTTTATGAGATGGAATAATGACTTGTTCCCAAATAGGTCAAGGTCGTCGGCAAAGGGGAGAAGGCGTTTGTGTTGTTCGCCGTTGCCGTATGTCTTTGGATTAAAACCAATGCAATCCAACTCGTTTTGCAGTATGGTGATTCTGTTTTCAGTATGCTTCAGTTGTTCTATAAGGCGACTGTGCGTTACTGCAAGTATTATGAGACACAGGATAAGGACAGCTGAGGCTATGATCCAAATTGTGTTTTGTGAGTTAGCATAAACGAATGCCCCTATTACAGCTAAAACAAAGGAGAGCAGTCTGAATGTCGAAATTTTTATTGATTTGTTGTTTAGTCTTGCCTTTGTTGTTACGGCTTCTGTAAGTAGATTTTTGTACCGTTGTTGCATGTTGGCACTTGTCATTGCTTGTTTTCCTGATGTTTGCAGAAATCGTTGAATGTGATTTTGAACCATTCGGTATATGATTCTGGATGTTGAACCAAATCTTTCTTGATGTCATCGATAGTCATATATCTGTAGTCTCGCACTTCGTCTGGATTTATTTTGGGCATGTCGTCACTTGTGCCTGTCAGAACATGGTCGAATTCATGTTCGGTGAGGTCGTTGCCGACTTTGGCTTGATACAAAAAGGAGTAGATTTCTTTTAGGTCGCATTGCATGCCCATTTCCTCTTTCAGGCGCCGTGAGGCTGCTTCTATGACGCTTTCGCCTTGTCGTGGGTGGCTACAGCAGGTGTTTGTCCAGAGTGAAGGAGAGTGATATTTAGATGCTGCCCGTTGTTGCAGCAGTAATTCACCTTGGCTATTGAAAATAAAAGCAGAGAAGGCACGATGCAAATGGGGCCCGTCGTGGGCTGCCATTTTCTCTTTTAATCCTATAGGATTGTCGTGCTCGTCAACGAGGATGACGTATTCGTTTTTGGGGTATGTTTCTTTCAACTGACTATTATTTAATGGGTTCTTCTTGTTTGTGATAAATTAAGAAGTCTAATTGTATAGGTCTCTTGCTGAGGTTTGCAGTGACTAAATTGTCATTTGTTTTTGTCTGCGATTCAACATCTCATCCATTATGGAAAGAAATATTTTTTTTATGATGTTTTTTATAATATGCTGACATGTGTAATAGGACAACCATGTTGTTTGTTACACATTGAATCTGATGTTCAGGATGTCTCCGTCTTGCACAATATAAGTCTTGCCTTCGATGCGGAATTTGCCAGCTTCTTTCACTGCTGCTTCGGAACCATATTTTAGGAAGTCTTCTGTGTTCATTACTTCGGCGCGTATGAAGCCGCGTTGCAGGTCGGAGTGTATGACACCTGCGGCTACAGGGGCGGTGTCGCCAACATGTATGGTCCATGCACGTGTTTCGTCGGGGCCGGTGGTGAAGAACGATTGCAGGTTGAGGGTGCCATAGGCGGCACGCACCAGTTTGTTGACACCTGGTTCGGTCAAGCCCGCGTCTTCCATGAACATGCTGCGGTCGTCGGCATCGAGTTCGGCAATTTCGGCTTCCAATTTACCTGCTATAACGAGCATCTGTTGTCCTTCTTTCAAAGCGGCTTTCACGGACTCGGAATAACTGTTGCCTGTAGTTGCTGATGCGTCATCAACGTTGCATACATAGATGATGGGTTTTGCGGTGAGAAGCTGTATGTCTTGCACGTATTTCTTGTCTTCCTCGGCAACATTGGCATCGCGGGCATTGCCTAGGTTTTCAAGAACTTCTTTATAAACGGAAAGTACCTCATGGGCGCGTTTGTTGTCTTTTTCTCCGTTTTTAAGCAGTTTCTCGACACGTTGCAGTTTTCGTGTCACGAGGTCAAGGTCGCGCACTTGAAGTTCGAGATCCACTAGTTCCATGTCGCGAACAGGGTCGATGCTGCCTTCGCTGTGGGGTATGTTGGGGTCGTCGAAGCAACGCAAAACATGAATGAGTGCGTCCATTGTCTGTACTTCGGCAAGCAGTTTGTTGCCAACGCCTTGTCCGCCTTTGCTAAGTCCTGGCAAGTCAACTATTTCTACCGTGGCTGGTACTATACGTTTAGAATGTGATATGTTGTCAATGAGTTTGAGTCGGCCGTCAACGACCTCGCACATTCCTATGTTCGACTTCGAGGCAAAGCCTATCTCGGCCTTAGTGTTTGATATACAGTTGAATATGGTTGTTTTGCCGGTGTTTGAAAGACCAATGATTCCACAATTTAATGCCATAGTTTAAGATTTTGTTACTTTACGGCAAAGGTATGAAAAATTGTTGAATATATGTGATAAGCTAATAAAAAGAGGTGTATTCTTTGGCAGATTGCAAATTGTGGTGTGATGATGTGTTCAGACAAAAGACTTCAAAGTATTGACAATAATCTTTTCATCACAACTTTCAAGGCTTTTGGTGATGGCTGTAAGTATGGCATCGCCTTGCTCTTTTATTGTCTTTTGGGATATGACTTTCATGATGCGTGGATGTGAGGTGCTTTCTGTTGTTTCGCCTATGTTTAGCAGGGTCTCGGTAAGTTTTTCTCCAGGTCTTATTCCTGTCTCAACGATTTGTATTTCTTGATTGCCTGAGAGCTTTATCATCTTTTTTGCCAAATCCATCATGTTGACTGGTTCGCCCATGTCGAAAAGGAAAGTGTCGTTTTGTTTTCCTATTGAGCATGCTTCTATTATGAGACGACATGCCTCTGGTATGGTCATGAAATAGCGTGTCATTCTCTTGTCTGTGATGGTGACAGGGCCTCCGTGTTTTATTTGTTGGCGGAACAGAGGGATAACCGAGCCGT
>JAZLGA010000091.1:0-37389 GCA_045616045.1 Bacteroidales bacterium
GCAAATGATGCGTGTCTCTGACTTCTCGTAAGTGGGGTTGACGTGTAGCGTCATTGTTACTGTGGAGTCACAATTGTGTATCGTTTGGAATTTGTGTGTTATTGTTGTGGCCTCTGTGAACATTACTCCGTTCCAGTCGTAAGGAAGCTCGTTGTCGCATATAGTTTTCGAGTCGGTTATTGTGTACATTGGGTGGACTATAAGTGTCATGGAGACAGTCGAGTCGCAGCCGAGCGATGAGGTCAGTGTGTGTGTCTGTGTTATGGTGTCGGTCTCGGTCAGTGTACCAGGATTGTTGAATACGATGCCTGGATACCATGTGTAAGGCAGTTCGTTTTGGCATACGGTGTTGGTGTCATATATGTTCTCGTATGTCGGGTTGACAATGAGTGTCATGGTGACTGTCGAGTCGCAGCTTATTGACGAGGTCAGTGTGTGTGTCTGTGTGCCGGCTTCTGTGAATGTCACGTTCTCGTCTGGGAGGAATGCTTCCCAAGTGTAAGGAAGTTTGTCATCGCAAATGATGCGTGTCTCTGACTTCTCGTAAATGGGCTGTATTATGAGTGTCATGTGGATGGTGCTGTCACAGGCGAGTGACGAAGTGATAGTGTGTGTCTCGTTTAGCGTCACATTTTCGGTAACTTCACCAACGTAGTTGAACACTATGCCGGGATACCATTCGTAGGGCAACTCGTTATAGCATATTTTGCGTGTGTCGGATACTGTGTCATGTGGGTTAACGTGTAGTGTTAGGCCGACAATGGAGTCGCAGCCGTAAATGCTTTTCAAGTAGGCTATGCCCTCGGTGGCTTCGGTGAATATAACTCCGTTCCATTCGTATGGCAATTCGTCTTCGCAGATGGTAGTCTCGTCACTTGTGTTGTAGGCGGGATGGACTATAAGCGTCATTGTGACAGTCGAGTCGCAGTTGTTTATTGTATGCAGTGTGGGCTCTTGTGTCAGTGTCACTTCTTCGGTTATTTCTCCATTATAGGTGAACACAACACCGGGATACCAAGTGTAAGGCAGTTCGTCGGCGCAAACATCTCTTGTCTCTGATATGTTGTCGTAAACAGGGTATATGGTTAGGTGCAGTGTGACGGTGCTGTCGCAGCCGTATTTGTTGGTGAGGTGTTGTACGTGGTCGCCTGTTTCTGTGTATGGTATCTCGTTCCATATAAACTCGCCGCAGGCTTCTTGTGTGAACTCGCTTGAGTCTCTGAGTATGGTGAGGTTTATGGTGACAACCGAGTCGCAGTCGTGTTGGTTGGTGAATGTTTGGGTATGTGAGCCTGATGTGGTGTAGGTTTGTCCGTTCCAAACAAGCTTCTCGCATACTGAAGAGTCTAACACGATGTCGTCTCTGAGTATGGTGAGGTGCATGGTGACAATACTGTCGCAGCCTTCGATATTCTCAAAAAGTCTTGTGTAGTTGCCGGCAGTTGAATATGTTGTGCCTTCCCATGTGTAGCTGTCGCATACAACGGCATTGAATGAAACAGCGGTGTCGGCGTGTTTCTTGGTTATGTCTAATTTGTATATACTATCGCAACCGTGCAGTACGGTACTCTCGTATATTTCCTGAACCATGTGGTTGAATGTCGGGGTGATAGCTTGTCCGTTCCAGTAGTAAGGAAGTTCGTTGTCGCAAACTATGACGGTCTCTTTGAATTGGAAAGATGGGTATATTATCAATGTTCGGGTTATGGTGGAGTCACATCCGCTTGCGCTTGAATATGTCTTTGTCTTTGTCATTGTGAACGTTTCGGTGCTGTTCAAAGGCATGCTTACACTGAAAATAATATCGTTTTCTTCGTCTTCATACCAGTAATATTTGAAGCTTTGTTTGTTGGTGAAGTCGTCGCCTTCAACATCGTTACGGCAGAACTCTTTTACCTCCTCATTGTAATATGGTTCTTTGATGGTGATGGTCTTGATGACAAGGCTGTCGCAGCCCGATGCTGTTTGTACGGTGTCAACCAAAGTGGTTGGGCCGCCTTCTTCAAATGTAACACCGCCCCATTCGTATGGGAACTTGTTTGAGCATACATTGGCAAAAAGGGTCGTGTCTCTGGTCTCGTTCACGGTAAGGTTGAGGTGCACGATGCTGTCACAGCCTGAGGCAAGTGGAATGGTGATGTCTTTTACGCCTGCTTCGGTGAAGGTCACGCCGTTCCACTCGTATGGCAGCCTGCAAGTGGTGGCGTAGAGTGTGGTGTCGGATGAGAGACCTATTGTTATCGTCTTTGTGGTCTCGTTTGAGCATTCTCCGTTGTTGATGCTTGCCGTCAGTGTCACGTTGTAGTCGCCAGCCGAGGCAAAGGTGTGTGATGGATGGGTCTCGGTCGAGGTGGTGCCGTCGCCGAAGTCCCAGAAATAGCTCTCACATGGACTGGTGCCAGGGTTGACACCGTCGTTCGATATGGTGCTGTTGTTGGTGAAACTCACTGTGGGGGAGCAGTTTCCTTGTGTGGCATAACTGAAGTCCGGCAATGGGAACAAGGGCTGTATCTCGGTGAATATGTCGAAGTAGCAGCTGTTGTTTTCCTTGTAGGTGCAGCGGCAGCACAATGTCCTTGCTATGTTGCCGTCCGACGTGATTGTTACGGTCTGGCTTGTCGAGAGGATGGTGCTCGGGGCATCGGTGAAGAACCACTTGTACTTGAAGCCGACAGGTGCAGTATATGTGAAGCTGTCGGCTGTGCCGCAAACATCGCTGACGAGGTTCTTTTTTGCGCACGAGAGGTGGAAGTAGGAATAGCCGTAGTGTTTGCCTTCGTCGCAGTCGCGGTTGATGAGTTGAATCTTGATGGTCTGTCCGTGATAGTCTGAAACGTCCATGCCGAGAGTTGTCCAATCTTTCCATAGCAGCGGCACGGGGGTACCTTGGCTATCGGTTGATGTGGTGGAGTGCCATCCCAAAGAGGAGCTGGCGACGAACTCAACCGACATGCAGTCGGGGCCGATGACGTTGTTGTTGTTGACAAGAATCTGTATCGAGAATCGGGGCTGCTCAGCGGGATTATGGTCTGGGTTCTGCATCACGCAGGCATATTTCAGTATTACGATAGGTGCGTTCACGCTGTCAACTTCCATGTCGATGGTGATGGTTTCGCCACCTCTTCCTGCTACCCAGTTGCCCAGCCTTACCGAGTAAGTCTCACCTGGTGGATAGTAGGAGAGGCCGCCGTTTGTTCTTGGGTCGGTGGCTGTTGCAGCCACGCTGTCAACAATGGTGTGACGGCTTTCTTTGTTGGCTTCGCCTTTATCGACTTTACCTGTCCATCTGAACGGGGTGTCGAAGTAGCCTCTTGTGCAGGTGATGAAATCTGCATCAAGGTCGGTTATCTCCACGCAGCCGCCAGGCACGGGTGGGGTGCAGTCGTTTATCATCAGCTGTGCCCTAAGTGTGTCGATTGGGCTGCATTCGTTGTTTTCCCAGTATATCAATGCCAGGACTTCATATTCGTTGGTCGAGGCGTAGGCGTGTGTTGTCGTTCCATTGCTGCTTGTGCTGTAGCCATCGCCGAAAATCCATTCTATGTGGGAGAAAGGCATGTTCGTAGTCACTTCAAAGTTGATACTCTCATCGTTGCAGGCTTCGAAGGAGTCTGTTATGTCATCAACGTTGGTCCCATTGATGAAGAGTTGCTTGTTTATGTCTTTCACGCCTGTCCCTACGGTGTAGGCGTAACTCTCGTCCTTGCCTGCCGTTTGTCCGAAGCCATAGACGTGTGCGGAAAAACCTCCTCCCGGGCATTGCAGCGTGTGTGCTCCGTGTTCCAAGTCGAGTCGGGCGTATGAGAAATTGGTGTTGCCAGGCACTGGACTGAATTCAGAGGATATGCTTGCACCGTCAAGTTTCATGCTGCCAACCTTGTCGGTCTCGGTGATGATGTTGGCATGGTGTATCTTCACACGTTCGGTCTCGAAAGTGCTGAAAGTGATATGGTTTATCTGTTGTTCTACAGGTGTGATAAGCACCATTGACGGGTCTCCTATTTTTTCCGCATAGGTGTTGCTGCTATATTCGCGGCTTGTCAAGAAAAGGAATACCGAAGCAGGCTCTGATGTCTCGATATAATGAGCAGGGCCATATATCTTGTCGATTGGTGCGTCGACAGTGTCGGCTGCATGGTCTTTCACAATCTCAAACTCGTATGTCTCGCGCGCGGCAAGAGTCTTCATGAGTGCTCCGTTGACCTTGACAGTGCAGCCGTCGTTAAGTGCGGTTACTTTCACGCGGTCGTTGGCGCGTTGCAGCGACTGTGTGACGATGAAGTTCTTTCCCCAAAATTTAGTGGGAATGCTTTGCTCAAAGAGGTGATCCTCATAACCATAGTTGCTGTATGGTACTGGCGATATGCCGCATCCTTGGAATACGGCTATTTTTTTGCAATCGTGGGCTTTCACGTAAGTGCCGTCAAAAGAGTCTGTACTCCAAGCCAACAATTGGTATGTCTGACCGGCATTAAGCGTTATCGAGAATGTTTCGCCTGCCTTGTATGTTTTTGTTGCGGGCAAAGTTGATTCTCCTGGCATGAAAATACCGGTCTTGGTTGTTGGGGTGATGTCAATAATAGTGTTGTCTTCAGTTGCCACTATAACGAATTCTGCAGGCCTGTATTTGTCCGAAACCTTTATTCCTTTGTAGTTCTGTATGATGTACTCGTCTCCTAATGCATGAGTGGGCAGCACGTTTGTGGCGTCGAAAGAAGCATCGCAGAAATTGACAGCGTAGAGTGATATTGAGTCGGTTGTGGTAACATGCAACCCCCTGTTCTCAACATATCCAGACGACATTGTGTATCCAGCTTGTTTGCCAACCGGATTGCTGGAAGATGTGTTCTTTGGTATGTTTATGGTTGTGACTTCTCCTGGCTTGACGGTGAAATCTTTAGTGAACGAGCCGTTTGTGCATGTTACAATTCCTGAGCAGGCATTTTTGCCGGTCATTATGAGTTGTAGCTTTTCAGGATAGTAAGTTAACGAATTGCTTAATGGAAAATTCTTGTCATTCCTCAAAAACATCACATGAAAATCAGTTCCTACTGTTGAAAGTTCTTGTGATTTGACACTATGGGATGTCATTAATGTTAAAACGCAAAATATTGTGAGAAAAAACTTTGTTTTATTCATGTTTTTTTTGTCTTTATTATGTTGCAAAGTTAGAAAAATATCCTAAAAATATACAATGTTCAATCAAAAAAATGGTTTTAACATAAGATATGTCTTCATATTTGGGGTAATGTGTTGATTTGCAAAGCAAATATGTGGGTGTTTCCTGGGAGAACGAAATTGATTTGTGCAAAGTCAAAGGAAAACCACACCTTGTAAAAAGCAAGTGTGGCTGTTTAGGTCGCTATGCTTGCCATTGCCTATAGGGTCAACATGCAAATTGGAACAGTCGATGTGACAAATTGCAGAACCTGTCTCTGTTCCATTAAGTGTTGGTTCAAGGTAATAATGTGGACATCTTGTTTTTGCAATTTCATGTCTTTTTCCCGATTCCGGCAAAGTCCGTTAAGCAGAATCCGAAGATGACGACACGGCAAATCTGTATGTCTTTCTGTTGTCTCTTCGCGTTTTGAATGTTTTTATTTGCGTGTAAAGGTCAATAATCAGCGTGCCATATATTATCATGTCAAGTTGCATTTTCTGTTCAAAGTGCCTATTGTTTATTCTGTTATCTGTTGGTGGAATGTAAAAGTCATATAGGTTGTCGAAAAGTTAAACCTAAAAACACGATTCATGTTGGCAAAATACGCTCAAACAAGCAAAAAAAGCATTTGATGTCATTTGTTGTAATGTCGTGTTGTAAAGATTAATAATCCCAAATAAGTAGGGTATGGGTTGGTGACTGCTTGTTTTGTTGGGGGGGGTCATCTCATCCCGTCAATGACCGTGACGAGGTCGTTGCCACTGATGCACTGTACTCCTTTGCCAAATCTTGACCATCTCAATTTGCCCACAGATAGGCCGGTGTCATGTTCCATGTAGTTGTCGACGCTCATCTCGCAAACCTCGTTAAGTGTCACACTGTGTTGTTTTTGATTATATGAAGGTCTGTACATCTTTCCGTTTATGGAGATGAATCCGCCCGCCATGAGGGAACTGCGGCAGTCTGTCTTTATTGGATTGTTGTAAAACTGAGTGTAATTACCCCTGAGGTCATCAGAAGTCATAAGGTTGAGTTTGGTGTCAAAACTATCATCGCGTCCATAGAAGATGTTCCAACAGCCATTGCCAAATACGGCTGTTGGCCTGTATGCCTTTATTCCGTCATACAAGACTGTTTCTTTCTCCATCATAAGGGTGTCTTCGTTGAATCGGTATAGTGTTATCTGCTGCGATTCTGTGTCTTGTGGTATGCAGAACAGGCTGTCGTCTTTGCGGAAAACAAAAGGATAACTAATGGAGTGGCCGTTTTCGAGGACGGTATGCTGTTTTTTGTATTCCTCTGATTTCCTTGACATTTTAATGCAACTCTTGTTTTCCTTTCTGTCGTCAACTGCGAAGAAAATGTATGTGTCGTTGGCGTTGGTGATGACGCTTGGCGTTGAGTAGCGCATAGAAGTGGAGGTGCGCCTTAGCCATTTGATTTTTCTGCGGTGCTTGTCTGGATTCTGAAAGAAGTCGAAGACGGGCACTTCGGCAATGCCGATGTCTCGGTCAAAGCCGTCGTCGCTTGTTCCTGTGCCAGCTATTTTACGCCATGTGGAAACCCATGCATATCTCATTAAACCGCCAAATCCAACATTGTTTTTTGTTTCCTTTCCAACTCTCGTCTCATGGGTCCATGTAGCCTTTCCGTTATGCAATATGCTGCGACACACCTGAAGTGGAATGTTGCTGCAGTCTGTGAGAAATCGCTCAACATGTTCATCGTATGACGATTTTATGATGGGGTAGTGGTTCTTCTTTAGGATGATGGCTTTGTCACGCTGGTTGCTGACCCTCTGCAGCGACACTGTATTGGTTTCACCATTGCCTACAAACTCCCAAAAGCCTTCGGGACGCGACTCGTTGTGTGTTTTTTCGTCGTGAAAGCAGAACTCCCATATTCCATAAGGTAGGCTTTCGGTCAGTTCGCCGCTTACTCGTAGGGCATTGAACCTGATGAGGAAGTCAATGTCTTGGTTTTCGATGAATTGGACATCGTTTTCAGAAAAAAACATGGCGTCGCCTATCACTTTTGCCATGCAGCTCTTGATTGGAATGCCGCTTATGTTAACATGGTCTTTGAGAGCTGCCTGTTTGTTGCTCTTGGTGTTGAAAAACATTTTTTGGTTGAGTCTCTTGAGCCATCCGGCTGCCTTATTTCCGAAACTTTCGTTTTGGCCTTGTATCTTGATAATAAGTGATAACTTTAATCCGTTGGCAACCAATGTTTTGATGGTGTTTATCTTCCAAAGTTCCATTTTTGTGTCGTCAGCGATGATGCCGAAGCGTAGTGTGTCTTTGACTTCTTCCATGTCTTTTTTATATATCAAGCACAAAGGTAATAAAAAAGGCATAATATTTGATGTTATTTTGCTGAAATGAATTATATATTTAACGATGATAAAACAATGATTATGAAAAAAGTTATTCTCTTGCTGTTGTCTCTTTGTGCAATAGGCTTATTGCAAACCACAGCACAAACTGATGATGTTGCTTGTCTTGTCGTTGATGGTGATGGATTTTTGGTTGAAAGTGCTGGCGATGATGGCGTGGTTGCAGATGGCATCAACAAGTCGGATTGCACTTTCACCAAGGATGGCAGGATATACAAACTATATGGCAAGGTGCAGATAATCAATAGTTTTCCTGACATAAAAGTTCAGATTGTCGATTCTTTTTCTGATGTTGATGTACAAATCGTCAACTCGTTTCCCGACGATTGTGGCAAGGTTCAGATAGTGAACTCATTTCCTGATGTGAAGGTTCAGATAGTGGACAGCTTCCCTGATATTAAAGTTAGAATAGTGAATTCGTTTCACGGGGTGAAGTGAGGAATAAGGCTATCGGTTTATAATACCGCAATTTTACCGATTGTCTTATGAAGTGCGAAGGCTTTCCAACCCATTCGGCTGACAAGGGTTGAAAATGTCATGCGGTCGTGTATGGGAACTTCTAACTGATATGTGTCTGAAATAGAATTTGTTTAGTTTTGATATTCAGCTGAATCCAAGAAATATCCTGCATCTGGCAACATATCTTCTGCCATTTCTTGCTGAGGAATGGGAGCAATAGCATTCAAAGTCTCATTTTTAGCACGAACCTCATAAACAGCGTTCTCAACCTCAGGGTGAAGATAAGCGTCGCGAAGATCTAACTGGCCTCCTGTAAAAGCCATCAGGCGAGGTTCTGAAATTTGCACACCTATATACTTATATCCCTCAGTTTCGGATTGTGCGTACAAGGTGCATAGATAACGCATACCTGTTGCATCGGTTGCCACAAGAATCTGTGGAATGTCGTAATATTCAAGTATTTGATTCAAAACAAGTTGTCTCATAATTGCAGCATTTTTGAGTTTGACATGTCAAAAGTCATGGTTCTCTACCATGTGTAATGTGAGTTGTGGGCACCGGTCTGTTTCAACACTCCGTCTTCAGGATTAAGCGTCAAGACTATAATACCTGCAAAACGTTTAAATAAAGGTAGTTTGAGGCTTTTTCTCGCTTTGTTTTCGTTGTCAATTACTGAAAGGCCCACGGCAAGAGGCAGATTTTCTCCCCAGTTTTTTTTTTGGGTCAGTCTCTGAATATGTGAGAAAATCGTCCTTTTCGAAGAAAGACTTGTTTTTTGACAAACGATAAAAAGTATGCTCAAACGGAACCATAATATCCTCGGTGAGGACATCCTTTAGGCATCGTAATAGCCCATACAGGCTTGTGTTCTGTTTCGTATTCGTTTATTTTTATTGTTTTAGCATACTTTCTTTTGCCCTTTTCTCTGCAAAGATATACAAAAAAATAGTTTGGCCTATAAAAATAAGAAAAACGTGGCTTTGAACGCAATATTCGCCGCAAAACTGCAACTCCACGGTTTTGTTTCTGGAACAGAATGGCAGCGAAGATTATTTGCTCAATAACAAAAGTGTTGTTAGTCTATTTGAATACCATGAAATTTGGCGAAAAAAACTCCATACCATAATCCAGTTCCACTTATTCTCAATTTTTTTACATTGAAGAATTGTATTATTTCTGAAATAATTGGCAATCCTAATCTACTTACTAATTTTTTTTCTAATGGGTTAGATTTACCGTCTGTGTGTTCTATCGTGTATTGTAAGTCTGAAATAGAATTGTATTCAAAATCTTTAGTAAGTGTTTTAATAACCCGTTGGCGGAATTAAAAAGAATAGAAAAGTCATTAAAATAAATGGATAAAAGTTGTTTATATTACTGGCTTTCAGTAATTTTGTGGTTGAAATCAAAAGTAAATCACGAGAAAAACCTATGTACAACTTTTGCGCAAAGTTCCGACAAATCCTTGAAATATGCAAGCGTTTCTCGTGAAATCTTGTCAACCTCTTGGGAAATGTTCCCCGCGTTGGTGTCGTTCCCCGCTTTTCAGACCTTGAAGTCGTCGCCCTGAGCCTTACGGCCGAAGCGATGGGCATCGACAGCGAGAACTGTCTGTTCCACAGGCTTTCGTCGTACAAGGACGAGATGCCGAACCTCATGTCACGGAGGCCGTACAATGACCGCCGCAAACTGACGGCAGGACTGAGCGAGGAGATTCGCAAGAGGATTGCCGAGGAAATCGACGGTGGAGAAGACTGCTTCATCATTGACTCGAACCCCATTGAGGTGTGCAAGCTGGCCCGCTCCAAGCGTTGCACTATGGGTCGGGGAGACATCGGCCGAGCCCCTTCCTACGGCTATTGTGCGTCCCAAGGGAAGTACTACTACGGCTACAAGCTGCACGACCTAACTGGCAGAAGCGGCGTGTTCCACTCCTACGACATCACAGCGGCCAATGTCCACGATATAAACTACTTGGATGACATCAAGCTGGAATACCACGACTGCGGTGTCATCGGCGACAAGGGATACATCAGAGCCGAGGTGCAGATCGACCTGTTTGAGACGGCCAACATTAGGCTTGAGACTCCGTTGCACTCCAACCAGAAGAATGCCTGACCTTTTCCTGCCATTCTTAGGAAAGTGCGCAAACGCATCGAGACTAACTTCTCACAGTTTTGCGACCAGTTCCTTTTCATCCAGAAACTATGCCAAGAATGTCAATGGGCTATTCACAAGAATCATCGGTAAAATCAGTGCATTTACCGTCTTGCAATATATCAACAAAACGAACAACAAACCGATTGGTCATGTTAAATATGCACTACTTTAATTCCGCCAACGGGTATTTCAGTATTTTTTTTTAATCTTTCAATGCAATTTTGCTTTTTTCCCCTATTGTTTTTGCTTTTTTTTCACTCAATCCCCCTCAAGTCCTTATACATCTGCACGGCATACAGGTCTGTCATGTTGGAGACGAAGTCGATGACCGACTGTAGCTTATGGTAGGTTGGGGCGTCGTTGGCCACCTTGAACTGGTCGGGCATGAGCGACAGGAGTCTCTTGTTGTATGGCGTGTCGGGATGCATCACGGCATCTGAGAACTCTTCCAACAGCGTTCCTATGACGTTAAAGCCTGTCACCTCAATCTTCACTACCGACTTGTGGCGGTATATGTCGCTAATGGATTTGTTGCGGCATTTGTCCAAAGCGTCTTTCTCAAAATCGGGCAAGTGTGCAATAAGGCTTTTTTCAAAACTGCCTTCCATAATGGCATCATAGTTTTCGCTGAAGATGCGGCTGGCACAGTTCACTAACTTGTTGATGAGCAATGCGCGAAGGAAGGCGATGCGTTCGTTGACATCGCTAACCTCACCATATATTTTATTCTTGTGGGCAAGGAATTCCTTGTCATTGGCTTTGAAAAACGATATGAAGCATTTTTCGGTTTCCTCGGTGCTTATGATGCCTCGGTTGTGTGCGTCTTCCATATCGAGCACAAGATAACAAATGTCGTCGGCGGCCTCCATCATATACGACAAGGGGTGTCGCGCATACACGGTGTGTTTCTCGTCAAGGCATGGGATTCCACATTGTTTCATGACTTCTTTGAAATCGGCGATCTCGGAATTGAAGACATTGTATTTTTTGCGTTCGCCTTTGTCATGAGAAGGATATGGGTATTTTATGAGAGTAGCCAATGATGCTGCTGTCAGCGAAAAGCCTCCTTCGCGTCGTCCGGCAAACTTGTGGGTGAGCATACGGAAAGCGTTTGCATTGCCCTCGAAAGAGACGAGGTCGCTCCATTGGCAAGGCTCCACCAATGTCTCGTAGTCCATCCCTTTGCCGTCTTTGAAGAAACAACTAATGGCATCTTCTCCAGAATGGCCGAATGGAGGATTGCCAAGGTCGTGGGCAAGACATGCTGTGGCTACCACCGTGTCAATGCTTTCTAATTGGTTTTTTATGCCAGGATGGCATTTCTCCAACTCTTGAATCGACATCAAGGCGATGGAACGCCCCGCACTTGCCACTTCAAGACTGTGTGTCAAACGGTTGTGTACCATGCGGCTGCCTGGCAGGGGAAATACCTGTGTCTTGTTTTGAAGCCTTCGGAATGGATTTGAGAAAATGATGCGATCGTAGTCGCGTTGGAAGGCACTCCTGATCTCGCTGCCCTTGATAGGTTTTTTTATCCGTACGGGTGAAAGTAATTGTTCCCAGTTCATTGTTGTTCTTCTTGGTTTGGTGTATTGTTGTCGTTCCCAAGGCTATAGAAGCCGTCGTCTTTGGCGTAATAGTAGTATTTGTCTTCGATGGGGTCATAGTGTAGTCTGCCGTTTGGCTTTCTGCCTTTCATTTGGGCATTGATGTGCTCGTTCATAAAATGGTCGAAGGTGTAGGAAGCGTACAACTTGCCCAAAAAGACCGCAAAATCATACACTTTGTCTATTTGTAGGGTGTCAATGTTGTGTGTGTAGTTGAGGCGGCCATGTGCGTATGATGCTTCTGAACTAAAGTTGTCGGTTAGGTTGAGTTCGTGAAACTGGGTGCTGCTCCATTCCCCATTGTTGAAATCAAACCATGATGCAACATTGATGCATTTGAGTGGGTAAAAATAGCGGTAGTTGCGAGGCCCATAGCCATAGTCCATGTATTCTATTGTGTTTTCGGTGATGTCAACTTGTGTAAGCAAGGCAATCCAATGCAGTGAGTCAACCTGTATGTCGTCGGGGTTTTCGGGGATGTAGATTTTGACTTTGTATTTTTGCAGTTCTTCGCTATACGCCGAATACATCACATCTAAAAAAACGTCACTGTTGAGCGAGTCAAGAAGTGGAGGGGAGCAAGTGGTGTCCAGACGGCGCGCGTCGCTTATTGATGCTGTCTCTGGAAAATATATTGCTATATGTGCGTTGTTACTTTGCCCGACGAACTGTTTTGCAAGTCGCAACTCGGTGCCGCAGCTTGCAAGCAGAATGGCAACCGATAAAAAAAGAATTATTTGTTTCATGTCAGAAAACCAATTCTGTTTGAATGCCGTCAACACCTTTTTTCTTGTCATCTTCATCGTTGAAGTCGTCCAGTTCGTAATTGTTGTTGTCCGATTCGTTTTCTTCGGTTTCGGGTTCTTCAATTTGATAAGGCTCGACAAATTCAAAATTGTCTATTTCCTTTAGTGTCAAACGCTTGCCTTTGGCCTTGTAACTTTTTATCCCAATAAACTCGCTGACGTTGATTTCGTCGTCGGGGAATGAGTTGCCGGCTTCGCTTACCTTGTAACTTAACGTCAGTCTTGGCAAGATGTCGGTGTTGTGTGCAAGATATTGCGCTTTTTCGTTTTCGCCAATGAATGATATTCGAGTGTTGGTTTTTGTCTCGTTTTCTATGAGAAAACGTTTTATGTAAGTTTTTTGTGTTTCCCCTTCTACATAAACAACTGTGAACACTTCTTCTGGGTCGTATTTCCTTATTTCAATAAGGTCGTCGTCGAAGTGAGTGCTTAGGTCGAAGCCTGTTATCTTGAATTCTCCGTTTGAGAATATCTGTATAATCTTGTCGTCGCCTTTGAAGTCTCCGATATAAATGCCGCGTTTGTCGGCGTTGAGGCGTCTGACGGTGTCGTCGTACCATATTTCAAGTGCCGAGAGTGTGGAGACTCCGTCATCGCGCTTGTATATCTGTTTGACGGGATAGCGGGTAAGGATGTTGCCTCTTGCTGAGCGGGATTTGACTGACAGAGCAGAGAAGTCGTAGTCGAAAGTGGCCTTTTTGAGTTTTGGCTGTGGTCTCAGTTGCACTTTTATGGTCTCTGCTTCGCCGTTGGGGTTGGCACTGAAATATATCACTTTCGAATCGGGATTGCCCATGGTGAGGTCGTAGTCTTTGTCGCGTGTCACACCTGATACGGCGAATCTTTTCACGTAATATATTCCTCCTGGCTTACCGTCGCGGTAAACAACGTTATATGTCATTCGGGTGTCGTTGCGGTGGAAAATGTCAACGTGTATTATCTTTTCCTTGACAAAGAGTTTTGATTGCAGCTTGGTGACGTTGTAGGTTCCGTCTTCGTGGAAAACGATAATGTAGTCCATGTCGGAGCAGTCGCACACATACTCGTAACTGTCCTTGTCTTTTTCTCTTTTTAAGCCTTCGCCTGTACACACAAACCCCAATGTTTTGTTGACAAATAGTTTCTCGTTGTTGGCTGCCACTGCCACTGCAGATATGTTGTCGAAGTTGCGTATCTCGGTCTTGCGATTTCTGTCTTTGCCATATTTTTCCTTTAGGTGCAAGAAGAAGGCTACTGTGTATTCAACAATGTTGTCGAGGTTGTCTTTGGCTTGTGTTATCTTGCTTTCGATGTCGGCAATTTGCTCATCGGCTTTTTTTATGTCTAAAAAAGATATCTTCTTAACAGGTTTCTCGCACAATTTTACCACATCGTCGCGTGTGATGTCGCGTTTTAGCATTTTGCGGTATGGGTCGAAACGACGCTCTATGCCTGTCAATTGGTCGTCCCACGATGGGTAGTCTTTTTTCTCCAATTCTTTGTAGATGCCTTTCTCAAAGAATATTTTTTCGAGAGAAATCCAATGCCAAGAGTCTTCCAATTCGCTTATGAGGATCTGCAGTTCAAGACTCAGCAACTCCATTGTGCGGTCGGCGTTGTGCTTAAGGATGTCTGAAACACCGAGGAACATGGGGTGGTTGTTTTTGATGACGCAGGCACAAGGTGAAAGTGAAACGCTGCATTCTGTGAAGGCGTATAATGCATCGATTGTCTGGTCGGGCGACACATCGCTGTCTTTTGGTAGATGAACAACAATTTCGCAGTCTTCGGCTGTGTTGTCGTCAACACTCTTTATTTTTATCTTGGCTTTTGAACTGGCGTTTATGATGCTTGCAATGACTGATTGGGTTGTTGTTTCGTATGGTATCTCGCTTATTACCAAGGTGTAGCGGTCTTGCTGGCTTATTTTGGCTCTGATTCTGACACGTCCTCCGCGTGTGCCGTCCTTGTAGTTTGATACATCCATGAGTCCGCCTGTTGGGAAGTCGGGGTATATCTCAAAAGGCTCGTCGTGAAGATAAGCTATTGATGCTTCAATCAGTTCGTTGAAGTTGTGTGGCAGTATCTTTGTGGTAAGACCTACTGCTATGCCTTTGGTGCCTTGGAAAAGCAGGAGAGGAAACTTGACGGGTAGCGTTACGGGTTCTTTGTTGCGCCCGTCGTATGATGGCGCCCATTCTGTAGTTTTCGGGTTGAACACTACCTCTTTGGCGAATTTCGAGAGTCTGGCCTCTATGTAACGAGGTGCTGCGGCAGTGTCGCCTGTTAGGATGTTGCCAAAGTTCCCTTGGGTGTCAATAAGAAGGTCTTTTTGCGCAAGCTGCACAAGGGCATCGCCTATTGATGCGTCACCGTGTGGGTGATATTTCATGGTGTTGCCTACAATGTTGGCAACCTTGATGAGGCGACCGTCGTCAAGTTCGCTCATTGAATGCATAATGCGGCGCTGGACTGGTTTGAAACCGTCGTCTATTGCTGGCACAGCACGGTCCAAAATAGTAGAGGATGCATAGTCAAGGAACCAGTTCTCAAGCATGCCGTTAACGGGTATGACGCGAAAACTATCGTTGTCAATACTGTCTGAATGCCCCTTTTCGCCTGCTTCATTATCTGTGATGTCTTCTAATTCGTCATTTTCCATACTACTCGCTAATTTGTGCAAAGATAGGCTTTTTTTTCTTGAAAGAAAAAGCAGCGTGAATTATTCTCGCTGCTTTTTAATAAAAATGACGACATATAATAGAAATATTATTTATCAAAAACTATCCATGCCCCCCCCGTGCGATTTGAGCCTTCTCGTTTTGCCAAACATGACGATTTTAACCTTATAATCTGTTTTCCAATGGTTTCGGGAGCTGCTCCAATATGTTCTGCCAATTTCTGCGCCGTTATACCTGGCTCTTCTTTCATAAACCCAAGAATTAGGTGTTTGGTTTCCGTCTTTTTTGCCAGGTCGTTCTCATCGTTTTGTTGCTTTTGCCTATGTTTTCCATTTTTTTAGTGTTGTTTTAAGGCGCTTCTTGCAAATTTTTTTTATAAATAAAATTAATTGGTTGCCTTTGTGTTATGAATAGAATTGAAATGACTTTTTTTTTCTTGAATCTGCATTCTGGTGCTGTGAAATATGTATTATTAGTGTTTATTTAGTATCTTTGCATAAAATAAATGTGATATGAAAAGATTTTCTGTTCTTGTTGTGATACTTTTTCTCGTTGTTGTTGCATCGGTCGCCCAAAGTTTCAACAAGATTGATTCCAAAGGTCGCAGACAAGGTGGCTGGCGCGATGTTTACTCAAATGGCTCGATTCGCTATCAGGGGAGTTTTAAGAACGACAAGCCGGTTGGCGAATTTAAATATTTTGACGAGGAAGGCAACTTGAAGGCTATCAATGTTTATGACAAGACTGGTGTAAACACCACATACACAGCTTATTCGCCAAACGGTAAAGTTGTTGCCAAAGGTTGTTACAAAGACAAGAAAAAAGATGGTGAATGGAGTTATTTCTCACCTGACAATGCCAAACTTGTTCTTGTCGAGAACTATTCCGATGGTGTCTTGGAAGGGACGTCCAAGGTGTATGACAACAAGACAGGTCGGGTGGCCGAGGATGTCGTTTACCACAATGGCGAGCGCGAAGGCTTGTGCAAGAAGTATTATGCTGACGGCAAGGTCATGGCCGAGATAACCTATTCAAAAGGTAAGAAGCATGGCCAGACAAAGCTTTTTTACCCCAACGGAGTGCTACAGGAAGAAGGCAACTATTGTTACAACAACAAATGTGGCGACTGGAAAATCTACAGCGACGAGGGCGACCTGCTGGATACTGAGGTGTACGATGAACAGGAAGTTGGTGCCCGTACAAAATAGTTGTTATCTCAGAACGCTTTTCTCCAGTCGCAGCCGTTGCGCCATTCGGAGCAGCCGTAGGCTGTGCGTCCTTTTATGACGTGGCCTTTCCCGCATTTTGGACATGTCTGCCCCACAATGAGTGTTTCGACTTTTGTCACGGTTGGTGTGTTTTTTGACTTTTCTTTTTTCGTTTTGGCGGTCGTGCCGCTTTTTTTCAAAGCCGTTTTCTTGGGTTTCTCAGGCTCCGCTATCGTTGTCACATGGCGGTTGGTGGTGTCGAACATGACGGTTCTTGTTATGTCCTGAACCATCTGCTTCAGTTCGTCGATGAACTGGGTGGCGGCGTATTTGTGCTGCTCAATGTCGCGTAGTTTCTTTTCCCAAATGCCAGTAAGTTCGGCGCTTTTAAGCAGTTCTTCATGTATTATGCCTATTAATTCTATTCCGGTTGCCGTAGGCTCTAAACTTTTTCTTGTTTTTTTTATGTAGTTTCGTTTGAAAAGAGTCTCAATTATGGCGGCGCGAGTCGATGGACGGCCTATTCCGTTCTCTTTCATCACTTCACGCAGGTCTTCGTCATCGACGAGTTTTCCTGCTGTTTCCATGGCACGCAGTAATGTAGCCTCGGTGTATGGTTTGGGCGGATTGGTCCATTTCTCGGCAAGCTGTGGCTTGTGCGGACCTTGTTCGCCTTTGCTGAAGTCGGGGAGGATTTTTTCCTCGTCTTTCTCCTCGTCCTTCTCAGGCTCGGTTTGTTTCACAGGTTTTATGACATCGCGCCAGCCAGGCTGGAGAATCTGTTTGCCAGTGGCCTTGAACTCCACTTTCTCCACCTTGCCCATGACGGTGGTTGTGGAGAACACGCAGTCGTGATAGAACACGGCAATGAAGTGGCGACACACTTCGTCATAGACCTTCTCCTCGGCAAACGAGAGTCCGCTCGGTACCACTCCTGTTGGGATTATGGCATGGTGGTCTGTTACCTTGCTGTTGTCGAACACCTTTTTGCTCTTGGGCAGCTTCTTGCCGGCAAGGGGTGCGGTGTGTTCTGAGTAGTTGGTTAGTTTTGCCAATATGCCAGGGCATTTCGGATAAATGTCGTCGCTCAGGTAGGTGGTGTCGACACGTGGATAGGTGGTGTATTTCTTTTCGTATAGGCTCTGTATGGTCTGCAGTGTCTGGTCGGCCGAGAAGCCATAGCGTTTGTTGCATTCCACTTGCAGCGAGGTGAGGTCGTAGAGGCGGGGAGGGGCTTCGGTGCCTTTTTTCTTGCTTACGTCGGTCACGGTGAAGTCCTTTCCTTCAATGCTTTGCAGGTCTTTCTGGCCTTCGTCGACTGACTTGTATTTGCCTTTTGTGGCGGTGAATGTGGTGTCGCGGTATGTCGTAGAAAGCACCCAGTATTGCTCTGGCTTGAAGTTGACAATCTCATTATGGCGGTTCACGATGAGTGCCAGGGTGGGGGTTTGTACACGGCCTATCGACAGCACTTGCCGGTTTTGGCCGTATTTCAGTGTGTAAAGCCGTGTGGCGTTCATGCCGAGCAGCCAGTCGCCTATGGCACGTGAGAGGCCAGCTTCATAGAGTGACTGGTAGTCGGAATGGTCTTTAAGGTTGTTGAAACCTTCGCGTATCGACTCTTCGGTCAGCGACGAGATCCACAGCCTTTTGACGGGGCATGTCGCCTTGGCTTTCTGCATCACCCAGCGTTGTATCAGTTCGCCTTCCTGTCCGGCATCGCCGCAGTTTATTATGCTGTCGGCCTTGCCGAAGAGTGTCTCGATGGTCTTGAACTGTTTCTCAACGCCTTTGTCGGCTATTAGTTTTATGCCGAAGCGTGGCGGTATCATGGGCAGGCGGCTCATGTCCCACAGTTTCCATTCGTCGGTGTAGTCGTGAGGCTCTTTAAGTGTACAGAGATGTCCGAATGTCCATGTCACCTGGTATCCGTTGCCTTCCATGTAACCATCGTGGGACGTGTTGGCCCCCAGCACTTTGGCGATGTCACGCGCCACACTCGGTTTCTCGGCTATGCAGACTATCATATTATGATATATGGTGTGAAAATCGGTGCAAAGATAAGAATTTTTGGGAGACAGAAGTTGGGATGAGTGACTATGACGATGACCGTTGACTATGACTATGACTATGACGATGACCAGATCATTAGTAATTCACGTGTCAAATCAACAAATCTACCCTTCGACAGGCTCAGGGTGTGGGATAAAACCAATCAACAAATTATTTGTCGTCGTAGTGGCCGTAGCCCGACAAAATAAGAACCAGCACTTCGTCATCGAAGATGCGATATACCAGGCGATGCTTTTTGGTTATCTCGCGGCTCCAGCGCCCCTCTGGTTTGCCTTTCAGCGGTTCGGGATTCCCAAGGCCTGTTTTTGGGTGTTCCCTTAGTTCGTCTATGAAACGAATAGTTTTCTGATAAGCCTTTGGCTCGTTTTTTTCAAACGTTTGAGGTCGCTTATGGCGTCGTCTGTGTAGTTGATTTCAAACATGGCTATCCTACTCGTTTAAGGAAATCGTCGAGGCTTTCGTTAGGAAGCATTTTATGGCATTTGCCTTCCTTGTATTCTTTTTCGCCATTCTCCAGCTTCGCGAAAAACTCCTCTTTTGTCATAAGTGTCGGGTCGTTTTTCTTGGCGACCAGTTTCTTCAGGTATTTTGCCAGTTGCTTCATCAGGGATTCGTCGTCGGCTATCTCGGCTATGTCGCGCCATATCTGGGCATTCATCTCCATCGCTGTCCTGTCACTCTCTTTTATGTTTACTAATGCAAAGATGCTAAATTTTCTCCAAAAAACTCTTGCTTTAAAAAAACTCTTTTTGTGCATGTCAAAAAAAACGAATACTAACCAAACGCGTATTGATGTTAATCCGCAAAAGGTTCGTGGTGCCGGAACGTTTTATATTGAAAGTATGTGGCAGGATTCAATTACAATTTTTTCAGGGTATGCATTCTGGTGTCAGTGTCGCATTTGCCCAAATGTGTTTCGATATAGGGTGTTGGAATAAAAAGAAAAGAGAAAAACGACCTGTTCTGTTGTGTTTGCAACCCGCAGGCAAACCGCCTGCGGGAGTTTTTTTTTGTTTCACGCCGTGGCAGTGTCCGTAATATTAAAGGTATGTGGTAAAAATGAATGAAAAAGATTTTTTTTTGACATATTCCAAAAAATCTTACCTAATTTTCGGATTATAATCCAAAAAATCGTATATAAATTTTGGATTACGATTTTTTTACTATCTTTGTCGCCGATTGGAAAATGGAAAAATATAAGGATATGGGATTAATTAAACGGCATCTTGAGCAAGTAATTACCGATTTGATGTTTTGCGGTAAAGCCATCGTTTTGGTAGGGGCGCGTCAGGTTGGCAAGTCAACGCTGTTTCGCCAAATCATTGGTCGCATGGATGGTAAGGTAGCGGATGCGGAAGTCCTTTTCATCGATTGTGACGACCCCGAACAACGGGCATTGCTCGAAAAAGCCAACATAGCAACGCTTCAACAGCTTCTTGCCGACAGGCGTCTCGTTGTGGTCGATGAGGCACAGCGTGTCAAGGGAATAGGCTTGACGCTTAAAATGATAACAGATCATTTCAGTGATGTTCAGCTGCTTGTGACAGGCTCTTCGTCTTTCATGCTGCAAGGCCAACTGAATGAGCCTCTTACAGGCCGTAAGTTCGAGTATTATCTTTATCCCGTCTCCACGCAGGAACTGTTTGAGGATGGCGGTCTTATACGGGTCAGGCAGACATTGGAGTCACGCTTGATATACGGTTCCTATCCTGAGGTTGTGTCGGGCGAAAGGGACATAAGAAATCTTCTTATGAACCTGTCGGGGAGCTATATGTATCAGGATTTGCTTTCAATGGAAGGCGTGCGCAAGCCTGTTATCCTGGAAAAGTTGCTTGTGGCCCTTGCCTTGCAGATAGGAAGTGAAGTGTCGTACAATGAACTGGCACAAACGGTGGGTTCCGACAGCAAGACTGTGGAGAAGTATGTTGACCTGTTGGAGAAGTGTTATATCATTTTCCGCTTGAATGGCTTAAGTCGTAACTTGCGCAGCGAGCTGAAAAAGTCGAAAAAGATATATTTCTACGACAATGGTATCAGAAACGCTGTCATTCAGCAGTTCTCGCCTTCAGACAAGCGCAACGACATGGGCACTTTGTGGGAGAACTTTTTCATTTCCGAGAGGAAGAAATTCAACCACTATAATGGACGATATGCAAACACGTATTTTTGGCGCACTAATGAGCGTCAGGAGATTGATTATATTGAGGAGAGCGACGGCACTATGACGGCCTTTGAGATGAAGTGGAACCCGAGAAAAGGCAATGCCACCTTCCCAAAGTCATTCCTTGAGGCTTACGAGGTGGAAGCGACTTCTGTGGTTACTCCGGATAATTATCTGGATTTTTTGATATAGCAGTGAACTGGAAGCTGATTGTGATTTTTATTCCAAAAAATCATATCTGATTTTCGGATTATAATCCAAAAAATCGTATATAAATTTTGGATTACTATTTTTTTGATTGTCAAAATCAAATGCGGTTTTATCGAATACTGACGAAAAGCCCTGTTCCGCTGGATTAGTAACCTGTCGGGAGCTTTCCTGTCGGGCGCGTGTGTTTTGTTTACAGTTTCTTCACACAGCAGTCAATTCACGCCCTACGGCATGAATGGTGTCGAAAATCAAAGCCATACGGGCTTTGCTGGCTTTCTTTTTCCCGCTGATATACTGTGCCATCAGGCTTTGTGATATGCCCATACGGCGTGCCAAAGCAGACACATTCAACTCAGGATGCGACATGAAAAGTTTATAGAGAGGTGTAGGCTCTGGCTTGTTGAAGAAGCCATCAAAACTCAGATCCTCGTCCAACGTTTCCCAATGAATGCCAAACCCATCATATTCGTAATCACTTAATTGTTCCATCGTGGCATCTCTCAGTCTTGGATAATCGGCAAACAACTCAAAGGCTTCCTTGCCATCGTCAGTTCGAATCCAAACCGCCGTTTGTGTCAACCATATTTTCTCTATTTTCATATTTTTTTCCTCCTCCTTCATTTGTTATTATTGAAAAACATATTCCAATGCTTGGCTATTGTTTCAACATTCTCCTCAACAATGGCTTCAATCATCTTAAGTTCAGACGGTTTAAAACCATAATTTTCAGCAAGTTCAACAGGGAACAAGTTGAACTTAGCCTTTGCCCCGCCTTTCACAACATGAACATGGATAGGCGTATGGTCGTTGGAGTAAAACAGAAACTTGTAACCGAGCAATGTAAATATCGTTGGCATAACTATTTATTATTTGCCGCAAATTTAGGTAATATTTTTATTACCCGCAATACTTTAAGCGAAAAAATCTATTTTTCGTGATTTTCAACATCCTGTTCCGCTGGATTTGTAATCCAGCGGTCTCATTGAATATAAGGATTTGCAACCTTTGGCTCATTGCTGATAAGCAATAATCCGCCGAATATACCGACAAACCAAAGTCCCGCAGGAAAAGCTCTTGCAGGAGTTTTTTCATGTCTTGTTCTATAATAGATATAGGGTGTTTTATCGAATACAAACGAAAAAAGAGTGCGCTGTTTATATAACGCACTCTATGAAAATGCTGATACTCAAATGTTTACTTACTCTTTATATATTCGTCTATGGCTTTGGCGGCTTTTTTGCCGGCTCCCATGGCGAGTATAACCGTTGCTGCGCCACTCACGGCGTCGCCACCTGCAAAGATGCCCTTGCGTGTGGTGGCACCAGCCTCGTCGGCGGTGATGCAGCCTTTGCGGTTGGTCTCCAAGCCTTCTGTGGTGCTGCCTATGAGCGGGTTGGGTGAGGTGCCAAGCGACATGATGACCATGTCAGACTCTATCACGAACTCTGAACCTTTCACCTCAACGGGACTGCGGCGGCCTGATGCGTCGGGTTCGCCAAGCTCCATGCGTATGCACTTGATGCCGTTAACCCAGCCGTTCTCATTGCCGAGAATCTCGACGGGGTTGCACAGCAGGCTGAACTTAACGCCTTCTTCCTTGGCGTGGTGCACCTCTTCGACACGGGCAGGGAGTTCTTTTTCGGAACGGCGATACACTATTGTCACGTCAGCGCCGAGGCGCAAGGCGGTGCGTGCGGCATCCATTGCCACGTTGCCACCGCCAACCACTGTGACTTTCTTGCCTACGTAGTTGGGTGTGTCGAAGCCTTCACGGTATGCGTTGAGCAGGTTGTTGCGGGTGAGGAACTCGTTAGCCGAGACTACGCCGCAGAGGTTCTCGCCTTCAATGTCCATGAACTTCGGGAACCCGGCACCGGAGCCAACAAACACAGCCTCGTAGCCGTCTTTGTCGAGCAGGTCGTCAATTATTAGGGTGCGGCCCACCACGACGTCTTTCACGAACTCGGCTCCAAGTCGGCGAACGTTCTCTATCTCGTGTTTTACTACAGTCTCTTTTGGCAGACGGAAAGCGGGTATTCCGTAGGTCAGCACGCCTCCGAACTCATGCAGGGCTTCGAACACTGTCACGTCGTAGCCTTTCATCAGCAGTTCCTTGGCGCAGGTGATGCCAGAGGGACCGCTGCCTATCACGGCCACCTTGTGTCCGTTCTTTGGCATGGCGTTGTTGAGGCTTACGTTGTTCTCGCGTGACCAGTCACCAACAAAACGTTCCAGTTTTCCGATGGCGATAGGCTCGAACTTCTTGCCCATCACGCAGCGGCCTTCGCATTGCGACTCTTGTGGACACACACGTCCGCACACTGCCGGCAGTGCCGAGTCCTTGTCGATGACCTGTGCGGCACCAAGGAAGTCGCCTTTGGCCACGTGGCTGATGAAGTCGGGTATGCTGATGTTGACGGGGCAGCCCTCAACGCATTGGGGTTTCTTGCAGTTGAGGCAGCGTTGCGCCTCGAGTATGGCTTCGTCGGCGGTGTAGCCTAAGCACACTTCATCGAAGTTCTGTGCGCGTACATCAGGCTTTTGTTCGGCAATCGGGACACGGTGCTGCTTGTCGCGCTGGGTCTCGTCGATGCCTCCTATGTGGCATTTGTGGCCTTCGGCTTTCTCCTCTGCCTCAAGCTGTTTGCGGGTCTCCACGTTGTTGTACATGGCCTGGCGTTTCATAGCTTCGTCGAAGTCTATTTCTGTTCCGGGGAACTCGGGGCCGTCGATGCATGTGAATTTGGTTTTTCCGCCAACGGTGACACGGCAGGCACCGCACATTCCTGTTCCGTCAACCATGATGGAGTTGAGCGACACAGTGCAGGGTATGCTTAGTTCGGTGGCAGTCTTGGTGGCGAATTTCATCATGATCATAGGGCCTATGGCTACTACTTCGTCATAGTGTTTGCCGTTGTTCACAAGCTCGCGCAGCACGTCGGTGACAAGACCTTTGCGGCCTGTGGAGCCGTCGTCGCTTGTGACGTAGAGGTTGCATACGCTTTCAAGTTCTTTCTCGAAGATCAGCAGGTCTTTGCTGCGAGCGCCTATGATGCAGTCGGCCTTGATGCCGTGTTCATAGAGCCATTTCACCTGAGGATAGATGGGGGCAATGCCCACGCCTCCGCCGATGAAGACGTAAGCCTTCTTTTTTAGTTCGTCGAGCTGGATGTGGGTGAACTCGGACGGTTGTCCGAGAGGACCAACCACGTCCTCGAAGCATTCGCCGGCTTTCATTTCAGCCATCTTGCGGGTCGAGTGGCCTATGGCTTTATATACAATGACAATCTCGCCTTTCTCACGGTCGTAGTCGCTGATGGTAAGAGGGATGCGTTCAGAGTTTTTGTCCATCTTCACGATGAGAAACTGCCCAGGAAGTGCTGATTTGGCTATGCGCGGAGCGTCGATTCTCATCAGATAGGTGTCGGCTGCAAAAGTCTGCCTTTCTATTATTTTGAACATGATGTTTATGAGTTTAGATTTAGTGCAAAGATATGGTTTGATTTTTATATATGCAAGTTTTTTTTGTTTTACTTAAAAAATGTTCATTGCTATCACTGCGCAGGCTTCTGCGTCAGCCAGTGCATTGTGGTGTTTGTCGAGTTTGAGTCCGAAATAGGCGGCCACGGTGTCAAGTTTGTGTTTTTCTAGTTCTGGCAATGCGACTTCGGAACCTTTGTGCGTGCAGTAGAATTTGTAGTTCGGATATGGTATCTTATATAGCCTATGAAGTTCTTGAAGCACTTTCTTGTCGAACAGCATGCCATGTGCTACAAAAGGAAGACCTTTGACTTTGTCGGATATCTGTCCCCATATTTCACCAAAAATAGGAGCGTTGTCTGTGTCTTTGCGTGTAAGTCCGTGAACTTTCGAGTTGTACCAATGGTAGTAATTTGGTGTTGGCTTGAGTAGAGTGTATATCCTATCGGTGATCACTTTGTCGTGAACTATCACTATTCCCATGCTACAAGCACTTGTGTATGCTGCATTGGCAGCTTCAAAATCAATGGCGGCGAAATCGTTAAGGTGTACAGTTGGTATTGCAGGTTTGTCCTTTTTTTCTTCCGTTCCATTGTCTTTATTGTTCTCTCTCATTGTTTTCGGCTTGTTTTTTTTTCATGTCGTTGTAACTGCCTTCAAAAATGTCGAATCTTACGAAACGGCATTCCAAAGGTCCATTCCATACCGGAATTTTTGTTTTTGGTTTTAGGCCTACGTTTTTCAGCGCCACAGCATCGTCTGTTATGAGCCAAACTGAGTAGCCTTTGAAATTGTGTTTCAAGGTGTTGCCAATGTTGCGATAGGTTTCGTCAATGTCTGCTTCGTCAAGACGGTCGCCGTATGGTGGATTTATTATCACAATGCCTTTTTCTTCAGGCACTACAAGGTCTTCCATGTCTTTTTTCATAACCTTGATATCGTGCTGTAGATGGGCATACTTTACATTGTTTTCGGCTATGGCGGTGGCTTTTGGTGAACGGTCGGAAGCCCATATTTCATGGTCGAAGTCGCATATTTGACTATCGGCCTCGTTTTTTATCTTTTCCCAAAGTACACTGTCGTAGTCGTTCCATTTCATAAAGCCCCATTCCTTGCGATAGTACCCTGCAGGGATGTTCATGGCAAACATGGCTGCTTCAATGGGAATGGTACCCGAACCGCACATGCAGTCGATGAAGTTGCAGTCTGCTTTCCAGCCTGATAGTTGTATGAGACCAGCTGCAAGCACTTCGTTCATGGGGGCTTTGTCAACTTGTTTGCGGTAGCCGCGCTTATGCAGCGATTCTCCAGAACTGTCGAGCAGTACTTGCACTTTGTCTTCACGAATATGCAGGTTTATGCGAAGGTCGGGATTTAGCGTGTTCACACTTGGACGGATGCCGAAAATGTCGCGAAATTGGTCAACAATGGCGTCTTTTGTCTTGAGGGCAGCGTATTGAGAATGGGTGAAGAAACGACCGCTGACCACTGCATCTATTGCAAATGTTTGGTCTGTACGAAACATGTTGCTCCATTGTATCTCTTGTATGCTTTTGTAAAGCTGCTCCTCATTGCGGGCAAAAAAAGTTTTGTATGGTTTTAATACTTTCAGCGCAGTCCTTGCACTGTAGTTTATCCTGTACATCATCTCCTTGTTTCCCTCACAAAGAACGGCGCGGTGCATCAACCTGACGTTTTTGGCACCCAAGGCTCTTATCTCGTCTGCCAGGACTTCTTCCAATCCGGATACTGTCTTTGTGACAAGTTGGTAGTTGTCTGTATTTTGTGACATGTCTTTCATTGTATAATTATTGAATGTTTGATTGTGGTGAATCGTTATTGTTGTTATGAATCCTTGCTTTAGTTCATTTTAGGGTCTTTGGGATACATATACCAATATCTATAGATTCCACCAAGTTGTTTTGACAGGTTTTGCCACAGTTTGTGGTGGGGTGTCTTCAAAATTTGAGTAGCATTGGCATCGACTACAGCCCAAGAGTTCTCTTCGAGCTCCTTTTTTAGTTGTCCAGGCTCCCAACCGGAATACCCTAAGAAGAATCTGAGGTTTGAACCGTTGGCTCGTCCTATTGTAATTTGTGATTTTATTGCTTCTAAATCTCCTCCCCAATAAAGACCGTCCATGATTTCTATGGAGTCAGGCACTTCTTCGAATGTGTGCAGGAAGAAAAGCCTGTCTTCCTCAACAGGACCACCTATAAAAACGGGGACATCAAAATAAGGAAAGTCTTCAACAAGTTGGTTGATGGTGGTACGTATGGGTTTGTTTACGACAATGCCGAAGCTGCCTTCGGTGCTGTTGTGTTCTATTAGTAGTATTGCGCTTCTGCCAAAATGAAGACTGTTTAGCATGGGCTCGGCCAAAAGAATCTGTCCTTCGACTGGCTCTGTAGTATTGCTTTTGATAACAAAAAGTTCACTTGCGTCCATGCTTGTTTTTTTCTGCAAAAATAAGGATTTTTGGCATACTGCGGGGAAGTTTTTTCATCCGAAATATATTGCATCTTGCAGTGAATTTCAGATAGGGGTGGTTCTATAATTGAAATTTATTGTATCCAAACTTATCCTCCATCCTCTTATAAAATACTTTAAATTGCTTTTGGGTTGATTCATAAAAAGTGAATACTAAACACGCGCCCGACGGGAAACTCCTGTCGGGCGCGGCTGGTGTTCATATCATTCCCACATTCTTTTCTTTGTCGAATCGTTTCGTTTTTTTTGTCAGATTGTCAAACTGACTCTCGGATATTGGGTGTTATAGATCTAGTAGTAACCATTTTCCTATGGGGATGACCTCTATAATTAGTCCGTTAGCCTCAATTTGTTCTTCTTGGTCGCGGGTTACGATGACGGCTTTTTGTAGATGTAAAGATTTGTTTAGTGCGACAAGTGCTGAAACTTCGCGTTGGCGGGTGTCGTCATTGTTGATGTCGAAAGAAACTTGAACGGCTAGCCCAGTTTCTGGCACGTAAAAATCCACCTCGATGTTGCGGTTGTAGTAGAACAAACGCGGCTCGTCTGTGTTTGTGTAGTTTCTCATCAAGTGTATGGCGCAGATGTTCTCAAGCAATTTTGTGTCGCTGTCGAAAAGGAAGTTGTTGAGTAGTGAATTGTCGGTGAAATAGCGTTTTTTGATAGTCTCTTGTTCGGTGATGGGGGAAACATAATTGGGGATTGAGAATGTCAGATGACTTTCTTCAAAATAGTCAAGATAGTCTTTGACAGTAGCTAGGCTTATCTTGTCGCCTGTTGACTTCACAATGTTTTGTAGCCTTGACAATGTGGTGGGTTGCATGACGTTTTCGGCCATTTTTTTTGCCAGAAGCCGTATTGAGCGTGTGTTTCGTATGCCGTGACGTGCAATGATGTCGCCCAACAGAATTTTTTGGTAAAGGCTGTTGACCCACTCCCGTTTGCCAACAATGTTGAAGGCCTCGGCAAATCCGCCATTATAGAAATATTCGTTTATGTTGCGTGCCACTTCGTGGAGAATATTAGGGTTGTATTGCCAGTTGTTGTCAAGCGAAATGCCTTGATATGTCAAGAACTCACTGAAAGAGAAGGGCCATGTCTCGCGTATTACAAAGCGTCCCCCCAAGGTGGTGGCCACTTCGCTGCTCAGCATTTTGGCGTTACTTCCAGTCACCATAATGCGGTATTGTTGGTCGGACAAGCGGCGGACAAACTGCTCCCAACCTTCGATGACCTGTATTTCGTCAAGGTATATCAGAGGCTTTTGATCTCCAAACATTTCGGCGTGGCAATCAAGAATCAGCCCCAGTTCGTTGGCTGACATGTATCGTATGCGCTCGTCCTCGAAATTGATGTACAGGCAGTTTTCAATGTTTATTTCTTTTCTGGCAATGCGTTGTTGAATGTCCTGAATCATCAGGCATGACTTTCCGGCTCTTCTGATACCCACCAGCACATAATTCATGTTTCTTTCGAATTCTTGCTGTCTCTTCACCAGTTTTCTTTCTCTCACTTCCTTGTGGCATTCGGCAATGATTCTTTTTATTACCTGCTTATCCATTTTAAGTAATTATTTCAATGTATATATTATAAAAATATGTAAATATTTCAATTTATAGGTTTAAATATCACTGCAAAATTATATCAAATATTTGAAAACGCAAAAAGAAAAGGTTTTCTTTTGAAAATAAAACATGCGCCCGACGGGAAACAGGCTTGTTTTGTTAATTGCAAATCCTATTGCTCGTTTTAGGCTTAGGAATTTAATTCTGAAGAAAGGGGATGGACGTGAAAAAAATGCTATTTTTTAGATGTGTCGCCCCAATCCGACCTAAATTCAATTGTTAAATGCAACTTTAGCGGGAGGTGAAGAAAAGATGTTTTTTTCAAACGGGAGAAAGGGTTTTTCCCTTTCCCCCGCTCGAATGGAAAAAACGGCTATCTTTGCCTCTGTCCTAAAGAAAAAAAGATGGCACATTTAACCAGCAAGCAAAGGTACACAATTTCCGTGATGTTGGAGAAGAAAATCTCCCAAAGTGAAATCGCAGCGACGATAGGCCGGCACAAGTCGATGGTCAGCCGCGAGATAAGGCGCCAACGAGAACATGAACGGCCTCATCAGGCAATATGTTCCGAAAGGTTCGTCTTTCGAGAATATGACGGACGAATACATTGAATTGATACAGAATAAGTTAAACAACAGACCGAGAAAAAGATTGAAATTTTTGACCCCAATTGAATGTTTTATCACTAAATTCACACCCGATATTAAACTGAACATTAACAAAGTTGCGTTTGTGACTTGAATTCAGTTTATTCAATGCAGTCATTTATCATGCGTGTTTTTAAGATGCGCTTCTCTACTGTTCAAGCAATGCGTCGATTTCTTCTATAAACCGTTGTGCCTTAGGGTAGAGTTCGTCAACTTCTTCTTTTGTGGAGTACACAAACTCGTCATAGTCACCTCGTTGGCGACTGTCATACAAATTCGAGAAAGCCCGTCCACTTTCTTTTGAGATGAGTCCTTTTGAAACAAAATGCAGACCAAGTAAGGTTTTTACGCCAGAGTGAGTGTTTGTGGCGATATGGTGTTTTGTAAGGAGAGCTACAACTGCATAGTAACAGGCGTAGTACAAGCGATTTGTGGCAGTGTTGTAGAATCCTTTTTCGCACAAATATGGTATCTCGGCAAGGGTTTCGTGTGCACGTTCTTTGCGGTGACGCGACAAAGCCTCATAATTTTCATCTGTTAGTCCTGTGTTCATAGTGTTATGCCCTCGTTTTTTACGTTAATTTGGAATGGAGTAGCGAAAGGTCGGCTTTCCCATTCTTTGCGCTTCATTATCATTAGGCTGATGATAACGCCTGTGTCAAGTTCAATATCATAGAAAGGAGCAATGATTCTGTCCTTGTCGGAATAACTCAAATTGTCGGTATCAACAAGCAGCAGCAGGTCGATGTCAGAGTCGAGACGTGCGTCACCACGGGCTTCAGAGCCATATAATATGGTCTGTACCCAAGGTTGCATTTTTTGTGCCTCCACTCTGATTCTTTCCACAATGTCGGTTCGTCTCATAGCAGCGCCTTTATTATTTCAAAGGCAAAATTAGTTTTTTTTCTGGTTACATCGCAATCTGATTTGAAAAATAATCATCGTATTTGGATGGACAATCGGTTTGATTTCTGTATCTTGTGTCCCGTAGTCCCGCGTCAAAAAACACTTCAACAATGCCGAATTTATTTCTCTGCAAAGCAAAATTTCAACAAACTTTCTTACCTTTGTCTCAAATTATTAGATTGTGAAAAGAACCGATAACCAATGGAAATATGATGCGCTTCGTGCGGAACTCTCTGTATTTACCTATCAAGGCTTTGATACATCGGTGGATGAGGATGGCCTACATATAGTATATCATTTCGACATCGACGGCAAGCATTTCTTCAATCCCAGTGTTGACATACCGTCGCGACCTTTCCTTGTTTGGGAAAACATTGACCGCGAGGCCTTGGATATGATGGTCTTTAATGCCGGCATGATAGAGCTGATAAGCTATTGGAAGACACTTTGCCCCATGAGAGTGGTGATAAGGCCTTTTGCTTTGAGCGAGCCGCAGATGCAATGGTGGAAGAAGTTGTATTACAACGGTCTGGGCGAGTTTTTCTACCTTAACGGGATAACTATTGGCGAGGAGGAGTTCATGCAGATGGAATCAGACTCGGAGCGTGAATTTTCGCTTGTTTCGTTGCCGTTGGAGGAGAAAACGCTTGTCCCTATCGGTGGCGGAAAAGACTCTGTCGTCACGCTGGAGCTGCTGCGCAGGGAGATGTCTGTCACGCCGCTGATAGTGAATCCGCGCGGTGCCACCATAGGTTGCATCGAGGCGGCTGGTTTCACCTTGGACGACTGCCTTGTCATAAACCGTACCCTCGATGCCAATATGTTGAAACTTAATGCCGAAGGTTGCCTCAACGGGCACACGCCCTTCTCGGCAATGCTGGCTTTCGTTACCTTGTTGGCGGCGGCGGGAAGCGGGTCGCGCTACATAGCCCTGTCGAACGAGTCGAGCGCAAACGAATCGACGGTGCCAGGAACGAAGATAAACCATCAGTACAGCAAGTCGATTGAGTTTGAGCGTGACTTCAGAACGTATGTAGAGACCTATGTCAACGACAAGGTGCAGTATTTCAGTTTTTTGCGTCCGCTGAGCGAGTTGCAGATAGCCATGCTGTTCAGCCGTTGCAAGAACTATCATGCCGCGTTCCGCAGCTGCAACGCTGGCAGCAAGACCGACTCGTGGTGCTGCCGTTGCCCCAAGTGTTTGTTCACGTGGATTATCCTTTCGCCGTTCCTGTCGCATGACGAGTTGGTGAGCATTTTTGGTTCGGATATGTCGAATGACAAGGATTTGTTGCCTGTCTTTGAGGAACTTAACGGCACGGCTCCAGTCAAGCCTTTCGAGTGCGTAGGCACGGTGGGTGAGGTGAGGGCTTGTGTGGATGTCATGAACCACAGGGAAGGGACGATATTTGAAAGTTCTCCCAAGTCTGATGTTGCATTGTCGGAACTGTTGAGAAATTTCAATACGGAGAATTTCTTGCCTGAAAGCTTTGTTGACGTTATAAAAACAGCGTTGTATAAGAATGTTTAAATTGGAAGTGACAATAGAATAAATAAAAAAAAAACATAATAAAAAACGGCTTCCCCGTCCACCTCTTCACTGCACTGAGCCTGTCGAAGGGAGATGGGATGTCAGCAGACGGGGGAGTAAGCTGTATTTTATAATAGAAAAGAAATATGATTAATTCAATTATTGAGAGACTTAGCGGCAAATCGCTGCTGATATTGGGATTCGGCAGGGAAGGCAAATCAACTCTGCGCTTCCTGCAAAAGTATGTCACCGACGCTAATGTCGCCATTGCCGACCGCAACGAGAACGCTTTCGAGTCAATCAGGGACTTGAACATACCATGCTTCAGTGGCGATGATTACTTGAGAATGATAAACAATTATGATGTTGTCATTAAGACACCAGGGATAAGTTTTCTTAATGTTGATGTCCCATCTGGAGTGGAGGTCACTTCGCAGACTGCACTCTTTTTGTCGGCTTTTTCACAACATACAATAGGCATATCTGGTACTAAAGGCAAAAGCACGACAACAAGTTTGACTTACCATCTCATAAAATCATCCGGGCGCAAGGCTATCCTTACGGGAAACATAGGCATTCCTTGTTTTGATATAATTGAAGAGATTGATGGCCAATCTGTTATTGTGTATGAACTTTCGGCGCATCAGTTGGAGTTTGTTCACAATAGTCCGCGGGTGGGTGTGTTGCTCAATGTCTTTGAGGAGCATCTTGACCATTTTGGCACTTTTGAGCGTTATAAACAAGCTAAATTTAACCTTTTGCGCTATATGGGTGACGAGGATTATGCTGTGATTCACGACATGCTTTTTGATGACGTTTTGCCATTGGGCGTGAATAGTGTGGTGTTCTCCAACCTCGATTTTGACGAGGATGTTGACTGGTCGGCTATGCCGCTGATGGGCGAGCATAACAAGTTGAATGTCAAGGCAGCATTGGCGGCATGTTCGCAATATGGCATTGATTATCGTGAGATGATTCCGTATTTATATACTTATAGTCCATTGGAGCACCGTCTTGAGGCTGTTGGCACTTTTGGTGGCGTGACTTTCGTCAATGATAGCATCTCAACCATTCCACAGGCGGCAATTTCGGCGTGCAAAGCAATCGGCAAGGTGGATTTCCTGCTTTTGGGAGGCTTCGACCGTGGCATTGACTATGTGCCCTTGGTCAACTTCCTTAAAGAGAATCCTGTTCCGCATCTTCTTTTTACAGGCGAGGCGGGATTGCGTATGATGTGGCTGTTGAAAGACGCTAACGTCACTTCTGACATGTATGTTTATGCCAATATGGAAGCGGCATTCGACTATGTAAAAACGAATGCTGTGAAAGGCAGTGTGTGTTTGCTTTCTCCGGCAGCATCTAGTTACGACCAATACAAGAATTTCGAGGAGAGGGGATGGAAGTTCAAGCGTTTGGCGAAAGAATTATGACTCACCAAAAACAAAGCTATATGAGGTGACATATAGTGTCTAAAATTCATTGGCTTGAAATTTTTACCCAATTTCATACTCCTGTCCGGGCTCTGGTATCTCAATGTTGTCCCAACCAGCTTTGCGTAGCATGCGTTTGTAGTATTTCTGTGCTTCCAGTTCGCCGTGCACTATGAAGGTCTTCTTTATTTTGGACGGGTCTTGGCAGCTGAGGTAGTCAATCATCTCCTCGTAGTCGCCGTGGCCGCTGAATGCGTCAATCTTGTAAATGTCGGCTTTTACTGCATATTCGTTGCCGAATATGGATATGACATCAGGACGTGGGTCTGCAAGAATTCTGGCGCCTAAAGTCGTAGGTGCGCAATAGCCTATCGCAAGAATGGTGTTTTTTGGATTTGAGATGTTGTTTGCAATATGGTGTTTGATACGTCCAGCCTCCATCATTCCCGATGCTGATATGATTATGCATGGTGTTTTGCGTGTGTTAAGGGCTTTCGACTGGTTTACGTCGCGGACAAAGGTCAGGCTTTGGAATCCGAACGGGTCGTCGTCGTGTTCAAGCACTTCAGCAACTTCATTGTTGAACAAGTTTAGGTGCATGCGGAAAATTTCGGTAGCGTTTACCGTCAGAGGGCTATCTACATATACCGGTATTTTCTCGTGCAGTTTGCCTTCGTTGTAGTAGTTGTTGAGCAGATAGACTATCTCTTGTGTTCTTCCTATGGCAAAAGAAGGAATTAGCAACTTGCCTTTTTTCTCAATGCAGGTGTAGTTTATGATGTCAAGCAGTTGCTGCTCTGCGTTTTTGCGCTCGCCATGAAGTCGATCTCCGTATGTGGCTTCGGTTATGAGATAGTCGCAGTGTGGGAAAGGTTCAGGAGCCTTTAGCAGATAGTTTGACTTGCGCCCGATGTCGCCAGTATATGCTATCCTGGTCATTTTCCCGCCTTCGTCAATCTCGATGATGGCACATCCGCTGCCAAGAAGGTGGCCTGTGTTGTTGAATTTTACTTTAATATTGCTGTCAAGGTTTAGGAAACGGTTATATCCTATACTGACAAAGAGTTCCATACAGGCGCGTGCGTCTTTCTCGGTATAAATAGGCTCAAGTGCAGGAAGGCCTTGACGACGACGTTTCTTGTTGAACCATACCATATCGTTCTCTTGTATGAAACCGCTGTCGGGAAGCATTATTGAACAAAGATCACGGGTGGCATTGGTACATATCACCTGCCCCTTGAACCCGTTTTTGAAGAAATAAGGTATCAAACCGCTATGGTCGATATGTGCGTGAGTAAGTATTATATAGTCTATTTCGGCAGGATCAACCATGGTGTTGCGGTTGGCTGAGTCAGTCTCAAGGCCTTTGCCCTGAAACATTCCGCAGTCAAGCAATATCTTCTTTCCGTGTTCCGTGACTATAAGGTGCTTACTTCCTGTTACTTCTTGTGCCGCACCGATAAACTTTATTTTCATTTCAGTATTTTGTTTGTTATCAATAAATATGTATCGAAAAACTTGACCTTGCGCTGAGTTTGTTCTATTATTTGCAAATATAAGGTTTTATTTTTGATATTCAAAATATTTTTTTCTTGAAAATGTCATTTTCCGATTACAATACGTTGGGTTAATACGCCTTGCCCTGATGTGATCCGTATTACATAAACCCCTGTTGGCAGATTGTCTATGTTTGTTGGAACCTCATCGGAAACGACATCATTATATAGCACAAGTTGGCCGAGTGTGTTGTAGATGCTTATGTTTCTTATGTTTTCTCCTTTTACATATAATTTGTCTTTGGCTGGATTAGGATATGTCGTTATGCTATTGTTGTAAGTGTCGATTCCTGTGGCGTTAATCACAACTTTGGCAGGATTTGACGTTATGTTTGTTTCTTCATAGTTAGCTTCGACATAATAATAATATGTTCCGTTTGCCAGATTTCTCTCTGTATATGTTGTTGCGTCAGGATTGGTTGTGGCTATCGGACTCAACTTGTCGGTGCGGTAGATGAAGTATTTGTTCGGTTTGGTTCTTGGGTCTATATTCCATGAAAGTTCGGCATTGCTGCCGTTTCCATTTGCCGTTAGAGTGATGAATATGTCAGCTCTGACGCTGCAGTTTGTGGTGAATGCTGTGATGGTGTCGCCGCTATGCCCTTCAAGAGAGCCTTCTTTGCAACTGAATATTGTCTCGCCGTTAGGGCTTTTTATGCTGAAGTAGCATTCGTTGTCAAAAACTTGCCCGTAGTATGGGTTGGTTGGTACACCTCCGTTGAACACGACTGTGGCATAAACTCCTTGCCCAAGCGAAAGTATATGTTCAATAAAAGATCCGTTTGCCATGCTGAGTGTGGTGTCGGTAGTGCCGTCGTCGAACGAAATAGTCAGGGTGGCACCATTCCATCCGTCACCAAAACTGTCAAACATGTCTATTGCGTAGTCGCATAAGTTTTGAAGCGAGGCTTCTCCTTCTGCGGTGTTATTGCCGTTGTCGGCAAGCGTGAAACGAAGTGGAATCACTTCCGACTCGGGACATTGCTCGTCTATAGTGACCTTGAAATTGAATGTTGCTGTACCTTCGGGAATTATGATGCCGTAGCTTATCGTTTGTTCGGCGAATGTGACGTAAGGAGAAGTGGAACTTATTGTGGCGACGGCATCTTCCGAGATAATGTGTCCTTTGTTCTTGAATACGGCCGCAACATTTATGGTTTGTCCAGCGTTGAAACTGCCTGCCCAGATGTGACGTTGGTATTCGAGCGTCGCCCGTCCCATGGTGATTTCTATCTCATAGGTCCATGTGCTTTCGCTGTTTTCTATTGTTACAGTAAATGGTATTATCGTACCATCTTCAATTCCACTATTTGATGTGAAACTGAATTTGTCAAATGTTGCTGAGGCGTTAGGCGCCAATGTGCTGAAATAGCTTGTTGTGTTGATTAGACTGATTCTGTTGTCGTCGGTTGACAATGTCACTGTTGTGTTGGTTGTGTTGGCTTCTGTACCTATGTTTTTGAGTGTAAGCGACAATTGTGTCTCTTCTCCTAATTCGGCATAATGTGGTGTGTAACTGTTGATGGTAATATAAGAGCCTTCGGAAGGGATGATGCTGATTTCTTTTTCTTCTGTTGCCTTGTTGAATCCGATTACCACTAACTTGGCCGTTCCAACTGTGTTTAATGGTTCTATGTTTATGATAGCCTTCCCGTTTTCGATATATGATGACCCTATTATTGTGTTGTTCAACGATAGTGTTGCAATGCCGAAATCTGTTTGTGCGTTCACTGTCAGTTGTGTGTCGTTGATTTTTATTGTCTCTTTGTCTGTTGTCAGGTCCATTGAGGTTGGGTTGTCGGTGCGAAGCATAAGGCTGGGGTCGCCGAATAATATCCATGTGTTGAAGGTTTTTCCTTGGTCAGATGGGTGTATGTCGAGCATGTAGGAACTGCCGTTTAGGAAAGCTCCTCCCATGGTGTGGTTGAATATGTCGGTGCTGCGCCATTCGGTTATTATGTTATTTATTTCGTCTTGGCCAGTCATTGGCGGGGTCCATGGTTGGCTAATCCACGAGAAGATGCCTCCTATGGCTCCAGTGGGTTCGCCTGTAGTGCTGTTTGTGGCTTTTAGCCATACTTCGGCAAAACAGTCTTGGTTGAACTGTCCGTTGTAACAAGCTGTGGAAATGATATATGGAAGTTTGTAATTGTTGGTGAGACTTCTGATGTTTGAGTTGCTGTAGTTTGCTACAGACCAAGATGTTGCTGTGCCATGATTGCAATAGTTTAATATTGAAGCGCCTTCGTTTATGTCGGCACTTATTGCTGAAGCTGTCGTTCCGTTACCAACGCCAGAATATTGTTGTGAGACAACTTTGTAACCATAGTTGAGGAGTGTGTCACGAATGAAGTCCATGTGAACGAAGTCTGATTCGCCTCCGTTGTGTCCTTCCCCGTTACCTTCGTTGGCGGCTATGCCAATGCCTTTGTTGAGCCAAGTGAGCCCTTCAGTAATCTCACGCTCATAGTAAATCACCTTGTTCACCTGAGTGGTAATGTCGGCAATGCTGTTTGCCGAGAAACGGCCTACTAGTGCTTCCGGGTAAAAATCGGTTCCCTCCAATTGCCCGAACCAGATGTCGGAATATCCGTTTGAGCCGTTTAGGTGTGGAGTGATGTCGCTATAGTCACCTGCAAGGAGTATGTATTTAAGGTTTCGGTTTTCGTCGTTATAAATGCTTTGTATGTATTCCTTGATGGCAGTGTCGGTGTTGCCTCCAGCATCGGCAAGGCTTACCATAGTGGTGGGGCGTCCTGATATGTTTTTCCATTCAACGAGAGGCTGCATGGCTTCCATATATTGGTCAGGGCAGATGACGAGCATCTCGCCACGGTCTTCCACAAAGGTGTATTTTGATGCGCTTTGTCCGTAGTTGATGAAA
>JAZLGA010000092.1:0-26365 GCA_045616045.1 Bacteroidales bacterium
GCCACGTGAAGAACCGCCTGAGCTATAGCTGCTTCCTGATGAACGTCCACTGCTGTTACTGCTCGATGATGAGCGATTGTAACTTCCAGAAGAGCGTCCGCTGTTGTAGTTGCTCGAAGAAGGCCTGTTATAGCTTCCTGACGAAGAAGGACGGTTGTAGCTTCCTGACGAAGAAGGCCTGTTATAGCTTCCTGACGATGAAGGACGGTTGTAACTACTTTGTGTAGAGGACGAACTTGAGCTGGCTGGTCTGTTGTAACTTGAACTGTTTCCTGAAGTCGAAGGTCTAACATATTCAGAACTTGACCTTGATTGGCGTGTGCTGTTGGGCGAACTGTATGTTTTGCGTTCTGATGTGCCAGTGGCGACACGATTGTTTTTGGCTTGGTTTACGCGAGACGAAGCTGAGGCGCGGCCTTCCGATGTTGACGATGCCGGACGTGTTGTTGAGCTGCCGATGCGACCGGTGGTTGTGGTGTGTGACGAGGCACTTGTTCCAATGCGTTCGTTTGTCGAACTTGCAGACGGACGTGATATGGCACTTGCTCCAATGCGTCCGTTGTTCGAGTTGATAGTTGGACGTGAGGTCGAACTGCCTGACGCTTGTGATGATACAAGTGAACCAGTGCCGTTGCGTCTGCTTGCTATTGCGTTGTTGCTGCTCATTGAGCCAGCTGTGTTGCCGCCACCACGGCGAACGCGTGCCGCATATTGTCCAAGGCTGCTGTTGTTGTATCTGTTGTAAAAACCTGCATGACGAGGTCCGTGATGATTATAGTATGCCCAGTCATGATAACCTACATAGATATAAGGATGCCCCCAGTGGTATATTGGATGGTAGTATGGATGGGGCCAATACCAATTCCAACTGAAACTCCAATAGTATGGACGATAGTAGAATGACGGGTAGCATGGCCAGAATCCACATCCGAATGACCACGGGTCAAAGCCTATGTAAATATTGGTTGTGCCACAATCGGTATAGTAGTCGTCGTAATAGTCCAATGTTGATGTTGAAGAAGTCCCGAAACGCTTTATGCGAGCCGCAAAATCGGTGTCGTAGTATGTCTCGGTACTCGTGTAAACCACTCCGTTTGTGTCGGTAATGGTTTCTGTGGTTTGATAGACAGGCTCTGTGTTGTTGACGTAGTTTTTGCTGTCAGAGTAATAGTTCTGATAGTCGTAGTTGCCGTCGGCACTGATGCTAGAACCGATGTAAGAGCCTGATGTCGTGGTAACAGCATTGTTGCTTTGTTTGCCGTAGGGTGAATAATAGGCATCGTCTTTGGTCAGATTCTTTTTTGCTGTGCAACCTGCCAAAGCTATTATCGCAATGGCTGATATTAATCTGATAGTTTTCATTTTATTTAGTTTTGTCGGTTGGTACTTATAAATTTACTATTTTTGCAGTGCAAAAATACAAATATTATACCAAAAATTTCAAATAATGGCAAAAGACTTATCAACCCGCGAAGAAAATTATTCGCAATGGTACAACGACCTTGTCGTTAAGGCAGATTTGGCTGAGCAATCGGCTGTCCGTGGATGTATGGTTATCAAGCCATACGGCTATGCAATTTGGGAATTTATGCATGATGCTCTTGATGCTATGTTTAAGGCTACCGGACATGTCAACGCATACTTCCCTTTGTTCATACCCAAGAGTTTTTTCAGTCGTGAGGCCGACCATGTTGAGGGCTTCGCCAAAGAGTGTGCTGTAGTGACTCACCATCGCTTGATGAACTCTCCGGACGGAAAAGGTGTTGTGGTTGACCCGAACGCAAAATTGGAGGAGGAGTTGATAGTTAGACCTACTTCCGAAACCATTATATGGGACACATATCGCAATTGGATAAAAAGTTATCGAGACCTTCCTATCTTATGCAACCAGTGGGCTAATGTGGTTAGATGGGAGATGCGTACCCGCTTGTTCCTACGTACAGCTGAATTCTTGTGGCAAGAAGGACATACCGCACACGCAGATAGCGAAGAAGCCCTTGCGGAGGCTCGTAAAATGCTTGACGTATATGCCGACTTCGCCGAAAAATGGCTCGCCATACCTGTATATAAAGGTGTGAAGTCTGCAAACGAGCGTTTCGCCGGAGCCATCGAGACTTTCTGCATTGAGGCTCTTATGCAGGACGGAAAGGCTTTGCAAGCCGGTACCTCGCACTTCCTCGGACAGAACTTCGCCAAGGCTTTCGATGTGAAATATCTCAACAAGGAGAACAAACTCGACTATGTGTGGGCTACTTCTTGGGGTGTCTCAACACGCTTGATGGGTGCCCTCATCATGGCTCACTCCGACGACGACGGCCTTGTCCTGCCTCCCAAAATTGCTCCTATCCAAGTGGTGATAGTTCCTATATACAAGAATGAAAATGAATTTAAACTTACTGTGGATAAGGCTAATGAGTTGAAAAACAGGTTGTTGAAACTTGGTATGCGCGTAAAAGTTGATGACCGCGACACACAGAAACCTGGATTTAAATTCCACGAGTGGGAACTGAAAGGTGTGCCGGTACGTGTGGTGATAGGCCCTCGCGATGTTCAAAACGACACTATCGAGATTGCCCGTCGCGACACAATGACTAAGGAGCCGGCCAGCTTCGCCGATGCCGAGACCATCATCAACCAGCTGATGACAACCATACAAGATAACCTCTTCAAGAAAGCCCTCGACTATCGCAATGCCCATACCGTTGATGTCAACACATGGGACGAGTTCAAGGCTCAGATCGAAGCCGGTGGTTTTGTCCACGCTTTCTGGGACGGCACCACCGAGACCGAGTTGAAGATAAAGGAAGAGACAAAGGCTACGCTGCGTTTCATACCCCTTGACCACAAAGAGGAAGATGGCGTGGATGTCTATTCTGGCAAGCCCGCCAAGATGAGAGCCTATTTCGCAAAAGCGTATTGATTTTATCAGTTAAGAGTTGTTGTCTTACCATGAAAAAGGTTTACCTTTGCAGCCTGTCAGTGTGTTTGTCCCCAGTTTTTTCCCCATTTTCCTACGGGCAGTGTCCCACCAAGATGGAAGAATAGGCTGTTTCGCGTTTGAAGAACTGAGGAACACACTGAAAGCAGCAAAAACATCGCTATGAAACTAATTTTTTTTCTTAACCAGAATGCGCTTTCCCCGATTCAAGTGAACAGCGCAACAAGGGTGTAAGATTGTGAAGGCGCGGCGTGCGAGGGCGGAAGTTATCCAAGGCAGCCGACGATATTACATTCAATCGGCATTGCGACTGCCTACAGAAGAGAAACGCGAACAGGAATTGGGCAGCCTTAAGCGCATCGGCGACAGTTTCCAAAAGTTTGTGATTACTGAAGATATCATAAGCCGTTGCCAGGACGACAGCGGCGTGACATTTATGAACATCTACGAATTTCTGCTTAACACTGATAGTGTTGGATAGTTTGTCTTTTTTACGCAAAAGTATCAAAAACGGGCTATTCTATTAACTAAAAATGCCTATTTACGCAAAAATAGTAAAATAGAAAAAGGCAAATCCATATCGGCGGCGTTGTTCGGTGAAAAGTTCGGGAAAGAAACTTGTAGTGAACTGAAGAAATAAAAGTCATAAATTTGCAATCCAAAAATCAACGAATTGGTTATTGGTTTTTTATATCTGAAATATGTATAGTAAGGAAGACAAAAGATTAATTTCCTTCAAACGCCTGCTCGACATAATGGACGAGCTTAGGGCCAAATGTCCGTGGGATAGCGTACAGACCATCGACAGCCTGCGGCACCTGACAATTGAGGAGACTTTTGAGTTGAACGATGCCATACTTAATGGCGATATGCAAAACATGAAGAAAGAATTGGGCGACTTGTTGCTCCATTTGGTTTTCTATTCCAAGATTGCAAGTGAGAGTGGGGATTTTGATATTGCCGATGTCGCAAATGCGATATGTGACAAACTCATAATTCGCCATCCTCATATTTTTGGAAACGAAAAGGCCGAAACGGCGGCTGAAGTACTTGACAATTGGGAGAAAATCAAGATAGACCGTGAGGGCAACAAGACGGTTCTTGGTGGAGTGCCTGCCGCCATGCCTTCCATACTCAAGGCTTATCGTATGCAAGAAAAAGCTGCTGGCGTGGGCTTTGAGTGGCGGTCTCCCGAAGACGCTTGGAAAAAAGTTGACGAGGAGTTGAGTGAGTTTAAGGAAACAATAGCAAAAGATGAGCCGAAAGAAAGGCAGGAGGAGGAGTTGGGCGACTTGCTTTTCGCATTGATAAACTATTCACGCCATCTCGAGATAAATCCTGATGAGGCTCTTGAGCATACAAACCGCAAGTTCAAGAAGCGATTTTCCTATATCGAGAAACGCGCAGCTGAGCAAGGGCTCAAGGTGCATAACCTGAGCATTGATGAGATGCTGGCTTTGTGGAAAGAGGCCAAACAAATATGAAAAAAGCGAGGCGTATGCCTCGCTTTTTTCATATTAAGAGAATCTGTTACGTCACTTTATCACCAGACGATCAACGCTGTTGTTGCCGTTGTTGTCGAAGATGCTGACAAAGTAAACGCCGCTTTCAACATTCAGTTCGATGTTGTTGACACCGTTCTTCAAGTTCACTTCCTTAACCAACTGTCCGACAGTGTTGTAGATGGCTGCACGGTCAAGGTTCTCGCCTTTGATGTGGAAGTTGCCGTTAGTCGGGTTGGGGTATAGGCTTGTGACGGTTTTGACGGGTTCAATCACGCCATCGTAACCTACGTAAAGAAAGATGGGTATTATAACTTCCTCATTTTCGGGGTCGTTTGTGGTGAATACCATATTGGCGGTGTATGTTGTGTTAGGTGTCAGGCCTATTGAGTTGAGTGAGAGTATCATCACGTCGCTTTGACCAGCCATAATGGATCCTTCGGTCTTGTTAAGGTAGGCCCATGAACCTTGTATAGGTTTGCCTTGGCATGTTACGTCGATGAGAATGTTGCCATAAGTGTTGTCTCCATCTGCAAGTGATTCAAAGTTGCCACCTCCGTTTGTGCGTACATAGGCACCATTAGTATTGGGTTCTCCATTGTCGAATGAAAGAGGAAACATATTTTTCTTTTGTACAAATTCGGCTGTAGCCCAGAAGTTGAATCCTCTGACAATAATAGGTTCGTCAAATGTGACTTCGTTCCAGTCGTTTATGACGGCTTGGTTGTAAGGCAGTTCTTTTTCTGCGAGCAGTTCGCCAGGTTGGTTGTAAAGGCCAGGCCCGTATATGCGGAACACAATAGGTTCGTTTTCCATAATCGGCATGGTGTCGCCGGATGATGATGCGGTACCAATGAATATCTTGGCTTTTGTTATTTTTGTTCCCATGATGGCGCCGCCATAGAATGAAACTGGGAACATGGCTCCGGCTTCAATAATTATGCTTTCTTCTTCATGTGTGTTGTAAGATACAACAGAAATGTTGGTCTCGTCAAAAGTATAGTAGTTTAGTATTTGTTCTTGAGCACTTTCTTCTCCTTCGCCAAAGTCTATGTATGCAACGTAGTCGGCTATACTAGTCCCGTCATTGTTGGCTTCGAAGTCGATGATGTCTATTTCGTTTACAGGGAGATCCTTAACCACTTCCTCTATGTTGAAATTGATAGATGGAGCTGTTTCACCACTTGTTTTGGTGTAAACAATGTTGTCAACAAAAAACGTTGATGTTGAAGTGTTTTCTGGAGGGAAGAAGTCGATGGCGGCGAGTTTGCGGCCTACTATTCCGTTGCCAAAGCTTTCAAGACTCCATTGCCATTCGCAAACCATGACCTCTTCTTCACCGGGAGCAGTGTAATAGTATCGTGCCAAGTCGTTGTCGGTGTCAACATGTAAACGGAAGTGCATCCATGCATCATACACGCAACTAACGTCGGCGGTGTTTTTGCTGCCAGCGTGTATTGTGCCGTGGCCTGGAGCAGGTGTTGAGTTGCTGCCGTCGTTTGTAAGGTGTAGGTAGCACTGCATTGCCCATGTGCTGTTCCCCCCTGCAAAATTGTGGAGGATGTTGAAGTAACCATTGTGCCCTTCGGGAACAAGTATGTCGAATTCAATATCGTAAATACCGTTTTGCTCGTCGCCAAGCAGAAGGACTTGGTCATTGCCGTAGGTGAACATTGCTGCTTTTTCACCATCGCTGGCATAACTGTCGATTATTTCACCATCTTGTGGTGAACCTGGTGAGTTAGACCATGTGGACCACCATGTGTTGCCTGCTGCAACAGCCTCAACAGCAAGATTGTTGCCAACAGTGTATTCTTCAAAGGAATCTGTAAAAAGCACTTTTGGCTCTTGTGCTACGAGGTTGCCGCCTGCCAGTAACATCGCAGCTGCTAATGTAAGTAAATGTTTTTTCATATAATTTAACTTTGTGTTATGATTCTAACTGCAAATATAGTCAACTTTTATAAAGTTCCAATAATTTTTCTTTTTTTTACAAAAATATACGGATTTCATTCAAAAAAACTTACCTTTGCAAGTTGAATGTTTTTTTTTGTATGAGTGAACTTATAACAAGGGCAATCTCGGGAATAGTTGTTGTTGCATCTATTGTATGTTGCATATTGTTGTCTCCAATGTTGTATGCATTGCTCATGCTTGTAGTGGTGGCTGTTGGGACGTTTGAGTTGTGTCGCATGAAAAAGATAAACAACAGAGTGTGCCTGGCGATGACAGAATTTGTTGTTTTACTTATATATATAATATTTGCTGGTTATGCTTTAGGCTATCTGGGAACAGAAGTCTTATGGTTCTTGCCCCCCGTGGCGCTTGTGCCTTTCCTTTTGGCCTTGTTTTCCGTTAAATGCACCTTCGAGTCGTTAGCTTCAACCTTCTATGCAGCAATGTTTTGTCTTGTCATGCCATCGGTGCTTATGCTGCTGATGTATCGCAGCGACTTTGTGGGAGAGTTTAATGGGCCGGTACTGCTCGTTGTATTATATGTCACAATATGGACAAACGATATTTTTGCATATCTTGTTGGCTCGCTATTGGGACGGCACAAACTTTTTGCGCGTATTTCGCCAGGCAAGACCATCGAGGGTAGTCTCGGCGGTCTTGCAGCGACAGTGGCCGCAATGTGTGTTTATAGTCATTTTAATTCAGAACTGTCATGCACAAAAGCTATGGTCATTGCTGCCATAGGCATCGTTGCTGGCACTTTAGGCGATTTGGTTGAGTCAATGCTAAAACGTCAAGCCGGTGTGAAAGACTCCGGAAAACTAATACCAGGTCATGGAGGAATACTCGACCGTTTTGACTCAGTTATGTTTGCCACTACCTTTATATTTACTTACTTAGTCCTTGTAAAATGAAAAGCGTAAAAAAAATAGTCAAAAAAAGAGTTCATGAGGAAGGCTATAAAATAATAATCCTAACAGCCTTGATACTGGTGGCGTTGGTCTTGCTGCTCAACCTGCTTTGCGCTCATCAAACGGCATGGCATGTGATTACTTATGTCATGTTGGGCCTTTACATGTTTTGGACAATATGCTTCTTTCGTTTGCCTATCCGTGAAACCAATAGGACAGACAATGCCGTCATAGCACCAGCCGACGGTGAAGTGGTGGCCAATGAGATTGTTTACGAAGACGAGTATTTCAAGAAGGAAATGCGTCTTGTGTCCATATTTATGTCGATATATAATGCTCATATTAACTTTTATCCCATAAGTGGTACAGTCTCATATCGCCAATATCACCCTGGCAAGTTCATTGTGGCTTGGAAACCTAAGTCATCCGTCGAGAATGAGCGCAATACAGTAGTGATACGTGATAACAACGGCAGAGAAGTGTTGTCGCGCCAAATTGCTGGTTTCGTCGCACGACGTATTGTGTGTGACGTGGTTCCCGGTGAGTATGCCGAGGTTGGCGACGAGTTTGGCTTGATTCGCTTTGGTTCGCGTGTTGACGTGTTTATGCCTGTTGATAGCGACGTTAAAGTAAAAATAGGTGACAAGACACGTGGCAAACTTACCGTTCTAGCCGAGTTGAAATAAGGCCTTGAAAACATGGGCGATTTTGCGGTAATCATATTCTTGGTTTTTGTGGCATCGGTAACAACGTCTGTGGTGCCGGCCACTGCTGGCTTGTCGCTACCCGACGATACGCACCTTAAGAAAACTGCAATAGCCTTGGCTTTTGCTTTGGTACATGCTGCTATCGCTTTTTTTGGTGCATTTGTAGGACAACTCTTCATCTATCTTGTCAAAGGCATGGAAAATTACATCGTAGGGGCAGTTCTTGTTTTCGTCGCATCAAAAATGATATACGATTCAATCCAAGTCTTGAAAGGGAAACGCCTATACACTGCAATGAACAATATGGACATTTTTCTGATAGCCGTACTTTCCTCGCTGAACACATTTATGGCAGCCCTTCCAATTAATCTTGTCAATCCAATGGGAAGGTGGATGACGGTGGCATTCGCATTGGCAACTTTTGTATGGGCTTTTGTTTCTCTGAATATCAGATATACACCCAGAACAATGCGAACCACAGCCTTTGTTCAGTTTTCAGGCGGGGCCTTTCTCGCTGTGGTGTCAATAATATATATGTTTGGTGGAATAATTTGAAATATATATAAACAATCATAGCAAAATTAAGATATGAAGGCCAGATGTTATCTTGTCTTTCGTTTTTGCGGCTCTTTCGCCATGTGTTAACGCACAAACTCCAGCATGAAACTTTAGTTCTGCAAACGGATTGGCGAGTTGGTGCCCTTCTTCGAACCCTTAAATGATATATGGTGGGTTCTATAAATTAATTTCCAGTGATTTTGAGTCGGTTCTCGATTAGATTGCTGCGCAGAAAGAGGGTACATAGCGGGTTATACAACCGATTGATAAACAGCAAGATGCCGAAAAACGGCCAAAAGCGAGGAAAAGAAATTTTAAATTTGTCATATCATTTGTATTTTATTTCGTTGAATTTATAGAACCCACCATAAGACGAACATCTGTCTTGTTGCGGAATGTGTGCTGCATATTATTTGACAGATGCGCATCCCGACAGTATCTCCATGGTTTGAGACTTTTTTTTTTGGACATTCACGGTGGAACACCCAAATGCACTTGTTCTTTCGAATCAGACCACTAAGGAGACAAGCCGCAATCCTTTCATCGACAATCCTGATTGTACACCAATGATTTGGGACGAGACTTGGAAATTGGATGAGAACGCGAAAAGTGTAAGTGTAATGCTCAGTCCAGTCGTGGCTGGTCAGAAACCACATTTGGTTGCTGAAAATGCCCAAAATGCCCCGATAGATTGTATGACATTTGTGGACAACATGTTGTGGCAAATGATGTTTAATGCAGCAGTCAAACAGTCATTTATTTGCCGTCTGGCCTTAAGACAGGAGCCTGCTTTGCCAGTGAAACGCAAAACAATGTCTCATCTTGAACGACATTGTGCCTTGCCTTAAATTATGCAAGAACTGTCAAATTATGCATTTTGGCAGTCCTTTTACTCTTTTTCATTACTGCAAAATTGAAGTTTTCCAAAATGAAAATGATAGATAGTAATTTTGTAAAAAGTTTTTTTCAACTTTGTTATGATAAGGTATATTCGTAAACATAAAAAGCGTATCTTTGCAGCCGTTGTTATATTAATGAAAAATATTATGATATTGTTCTTTCAAATTAAAAATCAACAGGTTATAGTCGTTAAGGCAGATAAGAAGTTGTCGGCTGATAATGTCTCTAAACTTTCGTGGCTATTTGGCGGGGCCGAGCCTCTCCAGACAGAAATGTTAAAGGGCAAATTCGTAGGTCCTCGCCGCGAGATGGTTACGCCTTGGAGTACCAATGCGGTTGAGATTACTCAGAACATGGGTATCAAAGGAATCTCGCGTATTGAGCAATTTGTCAAGGTGTCGTCCAAAAAGGCCCCCTATGACGCTATGCTACAGTCGTATTACGAGAACATCGGACAAGATGTCTTCACGATTGACCGCAAACCAGAACCGATACGCTATATATCAGACATTGAAAAATATAACAACGAAGAAGGTCTTGCACTTAGCGAAGACGAGATGGACTACCTCAAAGAAATCTCCATAAAGATAGGCCGCAAACTTACCGATAGTGAAGTTTATGGGTTTGCACAGGTGAACTCTGAGCATTGTCGCCATAAGATTTTCAACGGCACTTTTGTAATTAACGGCAAGAAAATGCCAAATACACTATTTGCCTTGATAAAACGCACCTCAAAAGAAAATCCCAATAAGTTGGTTTCGGCTTATAAGGATAATGTGGCTTTCGTGTTGGGTCCAAAAGTAGAGCAGTTTGCGCCAGCATCACCTGACAAGGCTGACTATTTCAAGATCACCGATATTAATACTATCATATCGCTAAAAGCAGAAACGCACAACTTCCCGACCACTGTCGAACCTTTCAATGGAGCCGCAACAGGTACGGGTGGTGAGATACGCGACCGTATGGCAGGTGGTATTGGCAGTCTGCCCTTGGCCGGAACAGCTGTCTATATGACCTCATATCCCCGTTCTGAAGAAGGGCGTCCGTGGGAAAACGAACAGCCTCGCAAATGGCTTTATCAGACCCCTGAAGACATTCTTATCAAAGCTTCAAACGGAGCATCCGACTTTGGCAACAAGTTTGGCCAACCTCTCATCAATGGTAGTGTTTTGACTTTCGAACATGACGAGCAACAACAACTTGGCTACGACAAGGTCATTATGCTTGCAGGTGGTGTCGGCTTTGCAAAAAAGGATGATGCTCTCAAGATGACACCTGAAACAGGCGACATCATCGTGCTGCTTGGTGGCGACAACTATCGCATAGGCATGGGCGGTGGTGCTGTGTCAAGTGTCGATACAGGCCAATATAGCAATGCTATAGAACTTAATGCAGTTCAGCGTGCAAATCCTGAGATGCAAAAACGTGTTGCCAATGTGGTGAGGGCTATGACCGAATCTCGGCATAACCCCATACGTTCGATACATGATCACGGCGCTGGAGGTCACCTTAACTGCCTTTCCGAACTTATTGAAGATGCAGGTGGTAGAATATCGGTGGACGCTTTGCCCGTTGGCGACAATACCCTTTCCGACAAGGAGATAATAGGTAACGAGTCGCAGGAGAGAATGGGCCTTTTAACATCGGCAAAGGATGTTGAAATGATGAAGCGAACCGCCGAGCGAGAACGTGCCCCTTTCTATGAAGTTGGTGAAGTGACAGGCGATAAGCGTTTGCGCTTCGAACGCAAGAAAGGCAAGGCCCCAATTGATATGGCTTTGTCAGACTTCTTTGGCAGTGCCCCTAAAACAATTCTCCATGACAAGAGAAAAGAAATAACTTATAATAAACTCAGTTATGCTAAACGCGACGTCCACAAATATCTTGAAAATGTGTTGCAACTAGAAGCAGTCGCTTGCAAGGACTGGCTTACCAACAAGGTTGACCGTTCGGTTACAGGCCGCATAGCACAACAACAGTGTGTTGGCGAACTTCAGTTGCCTCTGGCTGACTTGGGTATTACTGCTTTGGATTATACAGGCACTACTGGTATAGCAACAGCATTGGGACATGCACCTGTTCCTGCTTTGATAGACCCTGCAGCAGGCTCCCGCCTTTCGGTGGCAGAAGCACTTACCAACATTGTCTGGACTCCTGTTGCCGACGCATTGACAGGTGTCTCACTGAGCGCCAACTGGATGTGGCCCGCTAAACAAGAAGGTGAACCCGCCAGACTTTATGATGCTGTCAAAGCTCTTAGTGATTTCTGTGTTTCGCTTGGAGTGAACGTTCCTACAGGAAAGGACTCCCTCTCTATGACACAGAAATATCCTGACGGCAAGAAAGTCAAGGCGCCAGGCACTGTTATAGTTTCGGCTGCTGCACAGTCAACCGATGTGCGCAAAACAGTTGTCCCTGTCATGAAACGCGACGAGAATACTAAGTTATTGTATGTAGACTTCTCAAAAGACAGTTTCCACTTGGGAGGAAGCAGCTTCGCACAAGCTATAGGCCTTATAGGTACACAGGCCCCTGATGTGAAGAGCCCCGCATATTTCAAAAAGGCCTTCAACGCATTGCAGAAACTTATCGAAGAAGGTTTAGTTCTGGCAGGTCACGATGTGTCGGCTGGTGGCCTTATTACAACTCTGCTTGAGATGAACTTCTCAAACAGCGATTTCGGAATGCAGATCGACCTTGAAAAGATGGGCGGAAAAGATATCATAGAAATACTCTTCTGCGAGAAACCTTCAGTGGTGATACAGGTATCCAACAATGGCATGGCCGAGAAAATGCTTCGCAAACTTGGAGTGTCATTCACTGTAATTGGCAAACCTTCAAAACATCGTCGCATAGTGGTCGCTCACGAAGGCCATTCATGTGTGTTCAATATTGATAATTTGCGTGATGTGTGGTATCGCTCGTCATATCTGCTTGACCGTCGTCAAAGCGGTGAACAGAAGGCCCTCGAACGTTTCAAGAACTACAAGTCACAATACATGCACTATAGCTTCGGTCATGGATTCACTGGCAAGGCTTCTGATATGGGTGTTAATATGAAACGCCGTCGTCCCTCGGGCATCAAGGCAGCCATCATACGCGAAAAAGGTGTTAACGGTGACCGTGAAATGGCCTATGCTCTTTATCTGGCAGGATTCGATGTGAAGGATATACACATGACAGACCTCATTAGCGGACGCGAGGACCTCAGTGATGTCAACATGATAGCATTTGTTGGCGGTTTCTCCAATTCTGATGTGTGCGGTTCGGCTAAAGGTTGGGCAGGTGCTTTCCTTTATAATGAAAAGGCAAAGAAAGCTCTTGATAACTTCTATGCCCGCCCCGACACATTAAGTCTTGGCGTCTGCAACGGATGCCAACTCATGGTTGAACTGGGACTCCTTTATCCAGACCATGACGAACAACTTGTAATGAAACACAACGATTCACACAAGTTTGAATCAAGTTTCCTGAATGTGGAGATAGAACAAAACAATAGTGTGATGCTGTCATCTCTTTCGGGTAGGCGTCTTGGTGTATGGGTAGCACATGGTGAGGGAAAGTTCTCGTTCCCTTATTACCGCGACAAGTATTGCATTGCTGCCACTTATGGACAAACAGAATATCCAGGCAACCCCAATGGTAGCGATTGGGCTGTCGCGGCAATCACAAGCAACGATGGCCGCCATCTGGCCATTATGCCTCACCTTGAGCGTGCTTTCTTGCCTTGGCAGTGGCCATATTATCCTGATGATCGCAAGAACGATGAGGTAACACCTTGGCTTGAAGCTTTTGTCAATGCTCGCAAATGGGTGAAAGCTCATAAGAAATGATGGTTTATAGATGTTATACACAATTCAGGCGGATTTTATGTCCGCCTTTTTTCTTATGGAGACTTCTGTTTTAACGATTTCATGTCGTTTTTCCATTTCCTGATAAGCACGTCAAACAGAAACCAATGATAACGACACTGCAAATCTATATACTTTTATTTCTTCTTTCTTTGAATGTTTTTATGGATAAATTGATAATCAATGTGTTGTGTACTGTTGCTCTTGCCAAGCCGAATTATCTGTTCAAATTTATCCATGTTGAAAACAAGATTTCCGCATCATATCATTTTACTCTCTTGCCGGCGTGAGCCAGTGCCATTTCCTGTTCGTAAAGACTTCCTTTCGTCACATAATCATTTTTACAAAGTAACAATTTGTTTATCAATGAGATTTAATTAGAAGTCGCTTTGTGTTTTTTTTCAAAAATTTGTATCTTTGGTGCGGTTTTGTTTTATAGATATAACCTCTAAAAATAATAAGGTTCTTTTATTTTAATAAAATAGTAATATTATGAAAATTAGCACTCTACAGTTGAAAAAAATGTTTTGGTATGTGTTGCTTATGCTGTTCGTATCTGTATGTGCAAATGTAGAAGCGGCCCCAGTTGATGCCAAAACAGCACTAAAAGTGGCCAAAATATTCATGAATGCCAAAACGGGAAATATATCTGAGATCAAACTTGTTGAGTTTTCTGCAAAGGCTGATTTCCATAATTTTTATGTCTTTGCCGATGCCAACAGTTTTGTAATTGTGTCTGCTGATGATTGTGTTCAGCCTATATTGGCTTATTCTACCAATAATACTTTTGATATGGCAAGATTGCCAGAAAATGCATCAGACTGGCTACGTGGCTATGATGAACAGATAGAAGTTGCTATCGAGTTAGCGGATTTGCCCTCGCACGACATCGCCGAAAAGTGGAGTGTGTTGAAAAATGGGAAACAAATGTCTTCAATGCGGGCAACTCCGGTTGTGGGTCCCTTGCTTTCTACTACATGGGACCAAACAAGTCCTTACAATAACCTTTGCCCTTCAGGTACATACACTGGATGTGTCGCAACAGCAATGGCCCAGATAATGAAATTTTGGAACTATCCTGAACATGGTGTTGGCTCTCATAGTTATAGTCACCCTACTTATGGGACCTTGAGAGCTGATTTTGGTTCAACATCGTATGAGTGGAGCAACATGACAAATAACTATTCCCCATCATCGTCGGATGCTGCAAAAACTGCAGTGGCAACACTTATGTACCATTGCGGCGTGTCGGTCAACATGAACTATGGCACAGATGGAAGTGGAGCCGTGACTGCTTATGTTGCAGATGCACTGAAGAACTACTTTAACTATGACAAAAGCATATACTATACTTTGCGAGCAAATGTCAATGATGATGTCGAATGGGTTAACATGCTCAAGAACAGCCTTGACAACGGACGTCCCTTGCAGTATAACGGAAGGAGTTCGTCGTCGGGCCATTCGTTTGTTTGTGACGGATACGATACAGACGGAAATTTTCACTTCAATTGGGGATGGAGCGGATATTGTGACGGATATTATGCTATCAACAATCTTGTCCCAGGTACTGGAGGCTCAGGAGCCGGACAAGGCTCCTACAATGATGAACAAGGCGCTATCTTTGGCATTCAGCCGCCAACAAGCATCGTAGATGCGCCATTGAACCTTACTGCTGTATATGAAAACGAAGTGGCTGTTTTATATTGGGATGCCTCTATAGGTGCTTCTTCATATAATGTATATCGTAACGGCCTAATGATCTCTTCGGACGTTGGCACAACAACATATACCGACAACTCGGTGCCGTATGGCCAATCCAAATATTATGTCAGAGCTGTTGATGCTAACGGCCTCTTGTCGTTGCCATCCAATTATGCAATAATAACACTGGATTATCAGCAACCAGTGGTTGACGACCTTTACGCAACGATTGCAGACATGGATGCTGAACTGACATGGACTGCTCCCGAATGGTGCTATCCTGAATCAGAAACTGCATTGTTGTATTATGGTGACAATGAACCTGCTGCAACAATGAGTTATGGAAGTAATTACACTGTTTATGCAGGCCACAGATTCCCAGCAAGCAACATGGCCGCTTTTGCCAACAAGTCAATTTATAAGATTGAGACATACGCCAATATTGATGGAGACTATACAGTTTATGTTTATACAGGTACAAGAAATGGAAAACCTCTTAATCTTGCCGCAACAAAAACAATTAGTGTCGTTGAAAAAACAGGTTGGATTGAGATTGACCTTGATGCACCTGTAATTGTTGTTGGAGATCTGGATGTTTGGACTATTGTTGCCAAACCAGAGAATTTTCAACTTTCCTCTAATTCTTCAGGTAATACCAATGGACTTTATCTGGGTACATCTATAAACAACATAAGTGTAAATAGTTATTCAAGTAGTTATTCTGCCCTCATAAGAACATATATAACAGATGGGATTTACACTTATAATATTTATCGCAATAACGTAAAGATAGTTTCCAAACAGGATGGCTTCGCCTATACTGATAAAAATCTTGCTGTAGGTCAATATGAATATTTTTTGACAACAAATTATTATAAAGGTGAGTCGGATACATCGAACCATGTGATAGTCAATGTCAAAAAACCAGCCTGTTTAATTACAACAGCAGCCAAACCGTCAGCGGGCGGTAGCGTCAGCGGAGGCGGCCAATACGAGCACGGCGCGACATGCACATTGTCGGCCGCAGCCAACGCAGGATACGTATTCACGAACTGGACGAGGAACGATACTGTTGTCTCGACCGGTGCCAGCTACAGTTTCACAGTCACAGGTGCCGGCAGCTATGTTGCCAACTTCAGCAAGAACACATACGAGATTGAGGCCTCTGCAAACCCAACAGCGGGCGGTAGCGTCAGTGGAGGCGGCCAATACGAGCACGGTGCGACATGCACATTGTCGGCCGCAGCCAACGCAGGATACACATTCACTAACTGGACGAGGAACGATACCGTTGTCTCGACCAGTGCCAGCTACAGCTTCGCAGTCACAGGTGCCGGCAGTTATGTTGCCAACTTTGAGGTTTCACAATACATTATCACAGTGTCTGCCAATATTGTAGAAGGAGGTTCGGTTGAAGGGGCTGGAACTTATGAGCATGGAGCTAACTGTACTCTTTTGGCAATCCCAACTTACGATTATTTGTTTGTTGGGTGGGCCAAAGATGGGGAAATAGTTTCAACTGAAGCTTCATACACCTTTACCGTAACTGGTGATGGAGATTATATGGCTTTGTTTGAGGAAGATCCCGATGGTATTTATGACAATGGATGTGATGTCAGCGTATTTCCTAATCCAACCACGAACACAATTACCATAGAGGGAAGTAATATCAGCAATATTCGCGTGGTTGATATGCTGGGACAAACTCTTGTCGAGTATGTGGTTTGTGGTCACAATGTCTGCATCGACTTGGGTTCTTTTGCAAAGGGTCAGTATTTGCTTCAAATTAATACTGACAAAAGATTGTTTGTGCACAAAGTGTTGAAACGATGAATTATATGATTTCAACTAAAAGCAGGGGGTGTCTCCTGCTTTTTTGTGCCATCCATGTCAGTTTTGTCATGCCTGAATCATAAATGCCGTCTTGCTATGCTTTGAAAATTGCTTATTTTTATGACATTAGTTTTTTTTTCAAAAAGATTGAGAATTTTGTTTATGTTTGCCAACGAAAAATAAAACAAGGCATATTATTTGATGAAACATAATAAAATAATGCATTATGGATGAAGAGAACATAAATAACGAGAATCTTAACAATGGACTGGAAAAGATGTTTGAGAAACTGAAACAATTTTTCGCTAACAAGAACATTGATGAAATTCCTGGTGTCACACCCGAGCAGGCAGAGGAACTGAAGACATTGTTCTCGAATTTCAACGAGATGAAAGATAACCTCAAAATAGAAATTCATAATTTTGATCCTTTCACAAAGTCTATCATAACCTCAATTATGTCGCAATTGGGTGGCTTGGATTTCAAATTCGACATTCAACAGCCTGACGATGCTTTGCAGAAAATCGAAGCCGAAGTAGCTGCAATGCCCAACGACATAGAGCGACGAAGTAACTTGCTTGACGAGATTGACAGGCAATTGTCCAGACCTGACCTTAGCGATAGCGAAATGAATGAATTGCTTGACAAGAGAATGAAGATTTTGGATGGCTTGGAATAATTCTGCCTTCTTAACCTTCAAATAAAAGATTATTTTTAACTTTGCCATCTGAATCTTAAAATAAGAACCCTATATGAAAAAGGAATTTTTTGTCTTATTGACTTTACTTGCAATCACAACAGGAACTTTCGCACAACTGATAAAAAACAAGACTGACGACAGGTTGACACTTGGTGTGGATGTCTTTACCGATTTCCAAATGAAGACTAACGATAACTGGGTTCCGCGTACTATAAACCAAGGTGTTGGAACCTGGCTGACATATAACTTCCCTCTTGGTAAGAATTCGGCCCATCAAGTCAGCCTTGGTGTTGGTATGTCTTCACATAACTATTATTCTAAAAGTCGTATCAACAATCCTTATGATTCTGAGCTTACGTTTACCCAATATGCCGATTCGTCCAACTTTAAGCGTTTTAAAATCAATCCTACCTATATTGAAATTCCGCTTGAGTTGCGTTTCCGCATAAAAAATGCTGTGAAAATCGGCATTGGTTTCAAGTTTGGAATAAAAGTCTCAGCTAAGACTAAATATGTAGGCAACGATGAAAACGGTATTCTCGTTCATGAAAAATACACCCGCATAAACAGCGAAATCATAGAACGTTATGCCTACGCTGCCACATTGCGCATAGGGTACAAGTGGATAACGGCATACGCTTCATTCCAAATGTCTAAGGTGTTTAGTGAGGCGAGTGGTGGCCCTGCCATATTGCCTCTGTCAGTGGGCTTGTCTTTAAGTCCATTCTAAATAAGACCCATATTGTCCGGAATGGAGTTTGACAAAACTTTTTCCGATAGGATTGTAGCCGAGGCCAAAAGGATAGGCTTCGCTGAATGTGGCATTTCACAAGCCGCCAAGTTGGATTTCCATGCCGGTCGCATGGAACAGTGGCTGAGTGACGGGAACGAAGGCGAAATGAGCTATCTTCAACGAAACAGGGAAAAACGTTACGACCCTCGTCTTCTCGTGCCAGGTACCAAAACAGTACTCTCTGTCACCCTTAATTATTTCCCCAAAGAGAAACTTAACCCTCAAGGAAAACTGAAAATTGCCAAATACGCTTATGGACAAGATTATCATGAGGTGGTAAAAAACAAACTTCATCGTTTGCTCGGTTTCATAGAGGGACAGACGGGGCTTAAGATGGAGAACTGTAGAATGTTTGCCGATTCGGCTCCCGTGATGGATAGGGCATGGGCTGTGAACTGCGGACTTGGCTTTGTGGGTAAAAACACCTCTCTGATAGACCCTCATCGCGGTTCCTTTCTTTTTATAGGCCATCTCTTTTTGCCTGTCGAATTGACTCCTGTTGGAAACACTATTGAGAACCGTTGCGGAAATTGTCATCGCTGTATTGATGCTTGCCCCACAGGTGCTCTTTCCCCCTTAAGCATCGACGCACGACGTTGCATTTCATATCTAACAGTTGAATATAAGGGAGAACTCGAACCTGGAACCGACTTGAACGGTTTTATATTGGGCTGCGATGAATGCCAAGATGTGTGCCCCTATAATAATCGTTTCGCACAGCCAACGGATGTGGAAGAATTCAGCCCAAATGATGCTCTTAAAGAAATGACAGACGAGATGTGGGAAAACCTTGACTCCACTACTTATGCTGAAATAAGCAAGCATTCCCCACTTAAACGGGCAGGTTTGGATGCTTTGAAACGTAATGTCTTCGCCAATAAAATGATATTTGACAAAGACACATGATTTTTTTTTTGTACTACACCCTGAAATCATTTCATTTCTTTGTAAAAAATGTATATTTGCATCTTAAAAATTGAAAGTCATGCAAACAAGAGTTGCAATTATAGGTTATGGTAACATTGGAAAAGCTGTTGAACAGGCAGTGTCGTCTTCGGAAGACATGCTTCTGGCAGGAGTTTTCCATCATGACGAAAACCTTGATGCCATTGATGCAGATGTTGCGGCATTGTGTGTGCCAACTCGACAAGTGCCGAAATTCGCTGAACAGTTGTTGAAACGAGGCATCTGTACTGTGGATAGTTTCGACATACATAGACAGATAGGCGAATTGCGCTCGCATTTGTCTCCAATAGCACGCCAAAATAATGCAGTGAGTATTGTAGCTGCAGGTTGGGATCCGGGTTCCGACTCTGTGGTACGTGCACTTTTGACTGCTATAGCACCGAAAGGATTGACATACACAAACTTCGGACCGGGTAAGAGTATGGGACACACTGTGGTTGCCAAGTCCATAGCAGGCGTGAAAAATGCCCTCTCAATGACTATCCCTTTGGGAACGGGAATACACCGCAGAATGGTGTATGTGGAACTTGAGAATGGCGCTGACTTCGCTACTGTTGAGAAATTGCTTTTACAAGACGATTATTTTGCCCATGACGAGACCCGTGTCATACAGGTGCCATCAGTTGATGCACTCAATAATGTTGCACATGGCGTTCATCTGGAACGTTTGGGTGTTAGCGGTTGCACCCATAACCAAAGGTTTGAATTCAATATGGAAATCAACAACCCTGCTCTTACCGGACAGGTGATTGTCGCATGTGCCCGTGCAGCCGTGCGTTTGCGCAATGAAAAACGCACAGGTGCATACACAATGATAGAGATACCGCCCGTATGTCTGCTTCCTGGTGATGCCGATATGTGGGTGAGGAAACTTGTATAAGTATTGCTTGCCTTTGCAATAAAAAATCAGGTGCTCGCACCTGATTTTTGTTTTTCATAGAAGAAAACCGTTTCTTTATCGCGCAGCAATCATCTCTATCTCTACCAAAGCTCCTTTTGGTAACTCTTTGACAGCAAAAGCAGCACGTGCAGGTGGAGACGCAGTGAAATATTTCCCGTAAACGGCATTCATGTCGGCAAAATATGACATGTCGGCAAGAAGGCACGTCGATTTGACTACGTTGTCGAAAGTCATACCTGCTTCTGCAAGTATGGCTTGAAGGTTCTTCATGCTTTGCTCTGTTTGTGCAGTGACACCATCAGGAATAGTGCCAGTGGCAGGATCTATCGGCAATTGGCCTGATATGAACAACATGCCATTGGCTTCGATAGCCTGACTGTATGGCCCAATGGCCCCTGGTGCTTTTGTGGTTTTTATTGCCCTTTTCATATTGAATGAATATTTTGTTTTTCTTTAACCGCAAAGGTACGCATATTTTCAAAGATTTACAATAATTCGACAATATTTGTGAGTTTTTTGAATATGTTTTGGCACTATGAATGTACTGTCTCATTGTCATGAATCAAACTTTTAAACAATTAAACGACAGGGAACTTCTAAAAATCAAGTCAAAGAAAGCTCCTACAGAGCATAACTTGTTGGATTATTGCGTTTTGTTATTAAACGAAACCTCCTACGGAGCAATTTTCAGAAGTTACCGATAATCAATTAAATAAAAATTGATAATTTTGCAAGCAAATACTTATTAAAAACTGATGAGCATAGTCAAACATATTCCCAATGCCATAACATCTTGTAGTCTCCTGTCGGGCTGCGTATCGGTCATTTTTGCCTTTAACGGAATGTTGGAACCAGCTTCGGTAATGATTTTTCTTGCAGGAGTTTTTGATTTTTTGGATGGATTTTCTGCACGCCTTCTCAATGCAAAGTCGCCTATAGGCGCTGATTTGGATTCTTTGTCCGACATTGTGTCGTTTGGCGTTGCTCCTGGCATGATATTTTATTGCATCATGAGGGATTGTATGCCGTGCGAAAGCCTTGTTTTTGGCAATGTGAACCTTGCCGCTTGCATGGCACTGATGTTGCCGGTTTTCTCCGCACTGCGTCTTGCCAAATTCAATATTGACACACGCCAGACTACGTCTTTCATTGGCATGCCTACGCCTGCAATGGCTATTTTCGTGGCCTCTTTGCCGTTAGCTTCTTTTCAGACCGGCCTTGAAATACATGGAACATTAGCTTATTTTACCCTTCTTGCTCTGGCAGTCCTGCTGTCTGCACTTATGGTTTGCGAGATAGGTTTCTTTTCGTTCAAGATGAAGTCTGTTGCATGGAGAGGCAATGAGGTGAGATGGACTTTTCTGGCTTTAGCGGTTGTAGGTTTGGCAATATTCCAATTGGCAGCTTTGCCATTTATAATGCTATTGTATATTGTCCTTTCAGTAGTGACGGGTCTCAAAACTAAATGACGACACCTGGCAAAAGCAAAAACCTGTGCCTCTATCATCATTTGCCATAAAGAAAAAAGATTGTGCGCAAAAACCGTTTATGAAATTGTTCTTGCCCTTTTGTTTGCCCATACTATAAACAGTATCAAGGTAGCAAGTGTTATGCATCCGCTAATGGCATAGCCTACAGGCCTGCTTACAATGGAGCCAAGGCCCCCTTCAGATGCTTTTGCAATAAAAATGAAGCTGCTTGTCACCATTGTCATGAACAATGCGGGGAGAAGGGTTATGAAATACCATGCCTTGCCTTTGGCCTTGAAAAGATAAATGGTTATTGCCCAGAGTGTCACAGTGGAAAGTAGTTGGTTGGCCCAAGCGAAATAGCGCCAGATGAATTGAAATCCTTTGTTGTCCGCAATACTGTAAACCAATAAAGCGGCTGTGGCAGCAAACATGGGGATAGCAATTATTAGGCGGTTTTTTATTGGCTTTTGGTCATAATCCAAGAAGTCGGCGATGATGAGTCGAGCCGAACGCATGGCTGTGTCGCCCGAGGTGACGGCGGCACTGATGACACCCAAAACAGTGACGGCGGCGATGGCAGGCGTGAACCAAGCGTTGGCGATGATGCCTGCGATGGCGGCACCGCTCTCTTCCGTGGCATCCACCTCGCTGTCAGGACCAAAGAAAAAGGCAGCTGCTGCAGCCCAAATGAGAGCGACGGCACCTTCGGTAATCATGGCTCCGTAGAAAACGGGACGCCCTTGCTTCTCGTTCGTCATGCAGCGTGCCATGATGGGTGATTGAGTGGCGTGGAATCCTGAGATGGACCCGCAGGCTATTGAGATGAACATCATCGGGAAGATGGGGTTGTTTTCGGCATCGGGATGGCGGTTGTGCAGTCCGCTCCATATCTCGGGGATGGCTGGCTTGTAGATAATGAAAGCCACAAGGATGGCCAAGGCCATGCCTAAGAGCAGCAAGCCGAAGATGGGGTAGAGCTTGCCAATTATCTTGTCGATGGGCAACAGTGTGGCAATGAGATAATAGGCTATGATGATGGTAATCCAGATGTGAGGATTCCAGTCTGGTGTGAAGTTCTGGTTTAGCAAGGTGGCTGGTGTGTTGACGAAAACGACACCTACCAGAACCATAAGTATGATGGTGAAGAAACGCATGAATCGCTTGACACCGTTACCCAAATGCTCACCGTAAATATCTGGCAGGCTGCATCCCTTGTTACGCAACGAAATCATGCCCGAGAGGTAGTCGTGCACAGCACCAGCAAAGATGCTGCCAAACACAATCCACAGGAACGAGGCCGTGCCAAACTGGGCTCCCATGATGGCCCCGATGATGGGGCCCACGCCTGCGATGTTCAGAAATTGGATGAGATAGATGCGCCAAGGCTTCATTGGCACGTAGTCGATGCCATCGGTTATGGTGGTGGCAGGAGTGGCGCGTTTTGGGTCGGCACAGAAGATTTTTTCAACAATTTTTCCGTAAATGAAATAGCCTAATACAAGGACAATCAATGAAATAGCGAATGTGAGCATAATGTGTTGTTTAGTGCGGCAAATATAAGCTTTTATTGCTTTGTGGTGTTGTCAATCTTGCTTTTTTCCCAACGATAGAACAAGATGGTTATGGCGGTTGTGGCAACGGCGGCTATCGTTTGGGCAATCCAAGGCGTGAGCCCTTTGCCAGAAATGTAGGTTCCTGTTGGAGCCTCAAGGATGAACGATATGGTGACGAAACTCATGAAAATGGCTGGGATAAGGGATACATAGAAGTTCTTGTGCCTTTGCGTGAGATAGATGGTGATGGCCCAGAAAGTGAATGCAGCCATCACTTGGTTGCTCCATGTGAAATAGCGCCATACGATGCCGAAATTCTTGGTGTCGTTTAGGCTGAATACGAGGAAACTGACGCAGACGGCAAAGATGGGTATGCAGATGAGGAGACGGTTCTTGATGCTTTTCTGTCCGATATGGAACGTGTCGGCTACGATAAGACGCGCAGCACGTAATACAGTGTCGCCTGACGTGATGGGTGCAAACACGACACCGAGGATGGCAAGTACTCCACCAAAGAGACCTAACCAGTTGTGACAGATGAAATTGACAACCTCGCCTTGCGTGAACGATGTCCCATTGTCTTGATAGAAAGCTGTTGCAGCAGCAGCCCAGATGAGTGCTACGATGCCTTCGGCAACCATGGCACCGTAAAACACCAGCTTGGCGTCTTTCTCGTTTTTCAGACAGCGAGCCATCAGAGGTGACTGTGTGGCATGCGAACCACTGACGGCACCGCACGCAATCGAAACGAACATCATCGGGAAGATTGGCGAATAATGGTCGTATTTCGTACCAAAACTCTTCCACATTTCAGGCAGCGCTGGCCATCTTACGAATAGGGCTATCAGAATCACTATGGCCATGAGAAACAGGCAGATGGCGAAAATCGGGTAGATCTTGCCAATGATTTTGTCAATCGGGAACATCGTTGCTGCAAGATAATAGCAGAAGATGATTGCAACCCAAAAATAGACGTTCATGTAAAAAGGAACAGTCGTGTTTCCTGCGGCTGATTCAGGAACACTCAACGACCCGACGATGATGTTGGCTGGCTGTGAAACGAAAACAGCTCCTGCAAGTGTCAGGAAAAGCAACACAAACACAATCATTACTTTCTTGACGTTCTCGCCAAGGTATCGGCCAATGAGTTGGGGCAGACTCTCGCCATCGTTGCGCAACGACATGATGCCCGAAATGAAGTCGTGCACGGCACCTCCGAAAATGGTCCCAAACACAATCCACAGATACGATGCCGTCCCGAATTGAGCACCCATTATGGCTCCGAAGATGGGTCCGAGGCCAGCGATGTTAAGGAACTGAATCATAAAGACTTTCCAAGTCGGCATGGGTACAAAGTCGATGCCATCAGCTTTGGTCGTGGCAGGTGTGGGACTCTTGGGATCGATGTCAACTAAACGGGCGATGTAACTCCCGTAAATGATGTAGCCCAAAACAAGGACTACTAAGGCGATGATGAATGTGTACATGAGATGATTTTAATGCGCAAAATTAGAAAAAAATGCGGTGGATGAATTAGTTTTTCTTGTTGATAGTTTCTTTTCTTTTGCAATATTTTCCAACGAATGTCGAAATGTGTAGCTGAATATGCGAAATTTATATAAATAATTGATAATCAAAAAATAATGTCAATCCAATGAAATCAAGCAAGTGCCATAAAAGCGATTTGATTGATAAATGTTTTTAGTGTGACGATAACTGTCGCCACGCATACGGCAATGGCTTCCCTTGTCGCCCCCCCCCTTTGTGTACGGACTTGTTGTCATCTATATCTAAGACACGATGCGTCCAATGCTGTTAGAGAAACCTTGCCTATAGTTGGTGTTGCCGGTGTGCCTTGCATGATTTGCTGCTGGTAGGCTTGCCAAAGGAAAATCGCATAATGACCGATTGTATTTTCACAATTCCCAAGATTTTCAATTTTTTGGAATTTTCAAGGCAATTTGCCATGTTAAATGCAGTTTTTATGGGTGTAAGAAAACTCGTGCCACGCAACATTATCAGGCACGAGTTTGGATGTTTTGTAATCCTGTAGAGACACCGATTTGTCGCGGCTCTTTCTTCTGACTGGGGATTGATGGATTTCACTCGTTTTTCTAAGTGCATGACAAAATTTGAAAGACATCGAATTCATGACTTGAGAAGATAATGCTAAACCCACTACACGAGCAGTGGCGGCAAGTTGTGTCGTAAACCTTATCCTTGTTGTTGCCTTAGTTAATTTCATTCATTGATGTGCTTGGGAAACTGTATGGGTTGCCGTGGCATTGGGATTTGTCAATGTCAGCATGCAATTACCATCCTTCTTAATGTGAAAGCTCCAATTTCAATTTGCCAAAACTAAAGGCGACTTGGCGGGTGTTTCCTGAAAAAAAAGCGTCCTAAGTGTTTGAGTTTAACTCATGCATTTAGGACGCTTATAGTGGGTGGATGGTTTTTTAATCAAAAGTCAATCTCGACAACCTCAAAATTCTTGTTGAATTCAATTTCGATATCGTTGTTGAGTTCGATGTCCCAGTTTTTTCCGTCCTTGCTGATTTTCACGATGGTGTTGTTAGGGTAGTTTTTGCTCACATAATCGCTGATTTGTTGTGGAACTAAAGCTGAAGGAACAGTCGTGTAGATGGTTGAGTGTTCGCAATCGACACTTTCCCATTCCACTTTGTGTGTGAATTCGAGTTTTGTGTTGTCGGAAAGCATCACATCAAACTCACGCCCGTCAGGAATTGTGGCGGCAATGGTAGCCTGAGGAAAGTAAGTGTTGACAAAGTCTTTAATTTTTGGATTGCTGTTGACTTTTGTGCAGAATGCCATTGTGGTTAAGATGGCAATTGCAGCGCAGATGATCATTAATTTCTTCATGATGCGTTGTTTTAATTTGTTAGTTAATAATAAATATGTTGAAAAAATGCAAATATTATGCCAAAATGTCTGTGACAATTATATATGACCTAAATTCCGCAGAATACCTAAATTCCGCAGAATAAAAATTTGCTAATTCGAGAAGGAGTGTTTACATTCGATGCGCACGTTCTGGGTTGTTGAAAAGTCGTGATGTGGTTGCGGAGTGGCTTTTTTTGAGGTTGCAGTGCACAACTTCCCCCA
>JAZLGA010000093.1:0-13096 GCA_045616045.1 Bacteroidales bacterium
GGGGAAGTTGTGCACTGCAACCTCAAAAAAAGCCACTCCGCAACCACATCACGACTTTTCAACAACCCAGAACGTGCGCATCGAATGTAAACACTCCTTCTCGAATTAGCAAATTTTTATTCTGCGGAATTTAGGTAATAACATTTTTGTGCCGTCCCTCAGGACTTCGTGAAGCCCGTTAGACAAAATCCAAAGTGAACAACGCTGCAAAGATACAAATTTTTCTTCTGATTTCTAACTTTAATTTTCCACGTCGAACTTACATTCCTTTTAAAAGGCAAAAATTCACAACATTGGCATGCAAAAAGCACTTCCACAAGCCTTGAAAATAAATGAGATGTTTCCAATGGTTCTCAGGAACGGCAAAAAAACCGCCAAAACGCGATATTATACACAAAACACACTCGTCAAACTGCGTTATTTTGCAGTTTTCAGCCATTCAGATTGCGATATTTTACACAAAATAAATCCGTCAGACTGCGTTTGTGTACCAGCCTCAAAAAGCGGACATTATCATTTATTTTGGGCAACAAAAGTAACCTAAGACTTAAAAACCGGACATAAAAGCATTTTTTCATTTATCTTTGCAAAAATTTTCAGATGTCAACATGAACGGAAACCGACAAATACACCTCCATCTTGCTCGCATGGGCGGCAATGAGATGAGCCACATTGAAGAGGCTTTTGCAAGCGAATGGGTAGCACCCTTAGGCCCTAATGTCGATGCTTTTGAGAGAAGTCTGGAAATTCACTTTGAAGGACTTCATGCTGCAGTATTGTCATCAGGCACAGCCGCCATTCATCTCGCGCTCATTTTATTGGGCGTAAAGCCTGGCGACGAAGTCATAGTGCAGTCGTTCACTTTCTGCGCCTCGGCCAATCCTGTAACCTATGTTGGTGCAAAACCCGTTTTCGTGGACTCTGAAACCGACACGTGGAACATGTCGCCCGAGTTGCTCGAGACAGCCATCAAAGACCGTATTGCAAAGACTGGACACACACCAAAAGCCATCATTGTTGTGGACCTTTACGGAATGCCTGCAAAACTTGACGAAATAGAACAAATTGCCAGACAATACGAGATGCCACTTGTCGAGGACAGTGCCGAGGCCTTGGGCAGCTGCTTCAACGGCAAGAAATGCGGTTCGTTTGGCAAGTTCGCAATACTTAGCTTCAACGGCAACAAAATAATCACCACCTCTGGAGGCGGGGCACTGCTGTGCAACACTGCCGAAGACAAAGACAAGGCCGTCTTCTACTCCACCCAAGCCCGCGAAAAAGCCGAGTACTACCTGCACAACGAGATTGGATTCAATTATCGCATGAGCAACATCTGCGCAGGCATCGGTTTAGGACAAATGGACGTGTTGGAACAATTCATCACCCACCACAAAATGCTTCACGAGATTTACCGCTCTATTTTATGTGACACTGAAGGAATAAGCATCCACGACAACCCCGACAAACGTTTCGACAGCAACTTTTGGCTTACCAACATTCTTATAGACGAAAAAAAATTCGGTGCCAGCTGCACCTCTGTCATGCACCAACTCGCCAATGCCAACATTGAATCACGAAGGCTGTGGAAGCCCATGCACAGCCAACCCGTGTTCGCTACAGAACCAGCATACACAAATGGAGTGTCAGAAAGCCTATTCAGCCAGGGACTTTGCCTACCCAGCGGTCCGTGCGTCAGCAAAGATGACGCTATTATGGTTGCAGAGACAATAAAGAAATTGCATCGAGAATAAAACAATTCACGATTCGCAATAATCGCGCCAAGAGAGACCATAGAGGACTTCTATAATCAAGTCAAAGGTAACTCCTACGGAGCATAGCTTGTTGGATTATTGCATTTTGTTATTAAACGGCAGCTCCTACGGAGCAATTTTCAGAAGTTCCCTATAGAAATCTAATTATCAAGTATCCCAAAACAACTTGGATCAGCATTCCCGGAATAGCCATATAAAGCATTGGCAACAGGGCAGACATGCTTGTCATAGCAAGGCATTGCATCAAAGAGCCTATAACCTGATAAAACAAAACGACAGCAATCAGCATGGGCACAGACACTTTGCTGAAACGACGGGCAACATACGACGCCGCAACAGCCAATAACACAGACTTCAACAGCATATACGGCAGCATTGGTGCACCTGGCATACAAAAAAGCAAGAAATTAACCAAAGGAGACATGACTGCAGTGACAAGCCCTGCCACAACTCCATATTTGTATGCAGCTATCAGCGTGAAAAAGAATATCGGGAGAAAGACCTGGCCACCATTGGGCAAGAAATGACACAGTTGAGGAAGAATCACATTGCCTGCCACAAAAAGTGCAGCATAAATATATGTCTTCAAGTCGCCAACCGCCAAAGCATAAAATTTTGTTCTTGTCTGTTCCATTTTCAAGTAATAATTAGGCTACAAAAGTAGTAATTTTAGAGATTTACAACAAAAAGTATTTAAATTTTAAAAAAAACGTATCTAAAATAGATTTTTATTACATTTGCAATTTAAAATTACATATTATGAAAATTGCAATTATAGGTTCAGGATATGTAGGTTTGGTTACAGGAACATGTTTTGCCGAGATGGGAGTCGATGTCTTGTGCGTTGACATAGATGAGAAAAAAATCGAAAACCTCAAGAAAGGCATAGTCCCTATTTATGAGCCAGGTTTGAGTGAGATGATTCAAAAAAACATGGCTTCAGGACGACTTGAGTTCACCACCGACATTGCTCCATACATTGATGACATATCGGTTATATTCAGTGCAGTAGGCACACCACCCGACGAGGACGGCAGTGCCGACTTAAGTTATGTCATTGCCGTGGCACGCAACATAGGACGCCTTATCAACAAATACATTGTCTTTGTGACTAAAAGCACTGTGCCGGTAGGCACTTCAAAGATAGTGAAGGCCGCCGTAAAGGAAGAACTTGACAAACGGGGCAAAAACATAGAGTTTGACGTAGTGTCAAATCCCGAATTCCTGAAAGAAGGAGCCGCCATAAAGGACTTTATGAGTCCAGACCGTGTTGTTGTAGGTGTTGACAGCGAACGTGCAAAGACAATAATGGCACGCCTATACAAGCCATTTATGATAGTCACCGACCGTCTTATTTTTACTGACGTGCCATCAGCCGAAATGATAAAATACGCAGCAAATGCCATGCTGGCAACACGCATCAGCTTTATGAACGACATTGCAAACCTCTGCGAAATTGTCGGAGCCAACGTCAACATGGTACGCAAAGGCATAGGCAGCGACACCCGTATCGGTGCGAAGTTCTTGTATCCTGGTTGTGGATATGGCGGAAGCTGTTTCCCGAAAGACGTAAAGGCCCTTATCAAAACAGCAGAGCAGAATGGCTACGACATGCAAGTGCTAAAGGCAGTAGAAAAAGTTAACGAGCGACAGAAAGGCATTCTTTTCGAAAAACTCAACAAACACTTCAACGGCGACCTTAAAGGCAAAACCGTGGCAATGTGGGGGCTCTCGTTCAAACCAGAAACAGACGACATGCGAGAAGCACCGTCATTGGTACTCATAAACAATATGCTTGACAACGGGGTCAACATACGCGTTTACGACCCAGTAGCAATGGACGAATGCCGCAGACGCTTAGGCAACAAGGTGACTTATTGCGACAACAAATACGAAGCGACCACAAATGCTGATGCATTGATGCTTGTGACAGAATGGAAAGAGTTCAGACTATCCAACTGGGACACAGTGAAACGCACCATGCAACAGCCTGTCTTATTAGACGGCCGCAACCTCTTCGACGGAAACGAATTGAGAGAATACGGTTTTTCCTACTACAAAATAGGTTAACTTGTTGAATTCAGACTATTGAACAAATGAAGATACTAGTCACAGGAGGCACAGGATTCATCGGGTCGCACACAGTGCTTGAGTTATACAAGTCTGGTCACGAGGCAATAGTGATTGACAATTTGAGAAACTCAAGCCAAAAATCCATTCAACGCGTTTCCGAGATTCTTGGCATTGGCGACATCCCATTCCACAAAGTGGACATACGCAACGCCAAAGACTTGGACAAAGTGATGAGCCAGCATCATTTTGACGCGTGCATACACTTTGCCGGGCTTAAGGCTGTAGGCGAATCTGTCGTCAAGCCTCTTGAATACTACGACAACAACATAAACGGCACCATTACGTTACTTGATGCCTTACGCCGTCACGGCTGCAAGAACATCATTTTCTCATCTTCCGCCACTGTATATGGCAACCCTGCTTTCATTCCCATCACAGAGGAATGCCCAAAGGGACAATGCACCAATCCATACGGTCAGACAAAGAGCATGATAGAACAGATAATGACAGACATGCAGAAAGCCGACAACGAGTGGAACGTGGTGTTGCTACGCTATTTCAATCCCATTGGAGCGCATCCGTCAGGACTTATTGGAGAAAATCCAAATGGCATACCAAACAATCTGATGCCATACATCACACAAGTGGCCATTGGCAAGCTGCCCGAACTCGGTGTTTTCGGCAACGACTACGACACCCACGACGGCACTGGGGTGCGCGACTACATACACGTCGTTGACCTTGCTCGCGGCCATGTATGCGCACTGACAAACATAAGAGACAAAAAAGGCTTGTCTATATACAACCTCGGCACCGGCAAGGGCTACTCCGTACTTGACATAGTCAAAGCCTTTGAAAAAGCAAACGACTTAAAAATCCCTTTCTCCATAAAGCCAAGACGCCTTGGCGACATCGCAACATGCTTTTCCAACCCCGACAAAGCCTTTCGCGAAATAGGTTGGAAAGCCCAATACGACATTGTTGACATGTGCCGCGACTCATGGAACTGGCAAAAACGCAACCCTAACGGATATGATGAAGCCAACTAACAAAAATTGATAACAAACATCTAAAAAACATACTTGAAATGAAAGGAATAGTACTTGCAGGCGGCAGTGGAACCCGCCTCTACCCCATCACCAAAGGTGTCAGCAAACAGATGCTCCCCATCTACGACAAACCTATGGTATATTATCCCATATCAGTTCTTATGCTGGCCGGAATACGCGACATCCTCATCATATCAACACCTCAAGACCTTCCTTGTTTCAAGCGTCTTCTTGGTGACGGAAACAACATAGGCGTACACTTTGAATATGCCGAGCAGCCTTCACCCGACGGACTGGCGCAAGCATTCATAATCGGAGAGAAATTCATAGGCGACGACAGTGCCTGCCTGGTACTTGGCGACAACATATTCTACGGCAACGGATTCACTTCCATGCTTCGCGAGGCCGTGCGCAATGCCGAAAATGACAAGAAAGCAACTGTATTCGGCTACTGGGTGTCTGACCCTGAACGCTATGGTGTGGCCGAGTTCGACAAAACAGGAAACTGCCTTTCGATAGAAGAAAAACCAAAACAGCCAAAATCAAATTACGCAGTGGTGGGACTTTACTTCTACCCCAACAAAGTTGTCAATGTCGCCAAGACAATAAAGCCATCAGCAAGAGGAGAACTTGAAATAACAACAGTAAACCAGCGTTTCCTTGCCGATAGCGAACTAAAGATACAATTGTTGGGACGTGGCTTCGCTTGGCTTGACACAGGCACTCACGACTCGCTCGCCGAGGCATCAACGTTTGTTGAAGTCATTGAAAAGCGCACTGGCCTTAAAGTAGGTTGCCTTGAAGGAATCGCATACCGCAAAGGCTGGATAAGCGAGGAACAGATGCGCGCCAATGCCGAACCGATGATTAAAAACGAGTATGGACAGTATCTGTTAAAAGTAATAGCCGAACTAAGAGAAAAATAACAATAAAAAAAATATAGACTATCATCTGTTTCTTGTATCTTTGTATGATTGTCAAGACCAAAGTTAGCATAAACCAATTATCAAATGAAAAACATAATCATCACCGGAGGAGCCGGATTCATAGGCAGCCATGTTGTCAGATTGTTCGTAAACAAGTATCCAAACTATAACATAATAAACCTTGACAAACTGACATACGCAGGCAACCTTGCCAATCTCAAAGACATCGAGAGAAAGCACAACTATGCCTTTGAGAAATGTGACATCTGCGACATTAATCGCGTTATAGAGATATTCCAACTCTACAAGGTTGACGGAGTTATTCATCTTGCGGCAGAGAGCCACGTTGACAGATCGATAAAAGACCCGTTCACCTTTGCCCAAACCAATGTGATAGGCACGCTATCAATGCTTCAGGCTGCCAAGACATATTGGGAAGCATGTCCAGAAGGCTACTACAACAAGCTCTTCTATCACATCTCCACAGACGAGGTTTACGGCGCCCTCGATCTCACGCATCCCGAAGGAATAAGTTCAGACATATCGGCACACAAAGTATATGGAGACGACTTCTTCCGCGAGACGAACAAATACGCTCCTCACTCTCCATATTCGGCCAGCAAAGCCAGTTCCGACCACTTTGTAAGAGCATTCCACGACACTTACGGGATGCCAACCATCGTGACGAACTGCTCAAACAACTACGGCCCTTACCAATTCCCCGAAAAACTCATACCCCTGTTCATCAACAACATCCGCCACCGAAAGCCACTACCTGTTTACGGCAAGGGCGACAATGTGCGTGACTGGCTATTTGTTGAAGACCATGCAAGAGCCATCGACACCATATTCCACAAAGGAAAAGTGGCAGAGACATACAATATCGGCGGTTTCAATGAATGGAAAAACATTGACATCATAAAAGTCTTAATCAACACCGTTGACAGACTGTTAGGCCGTGAAGAAGGCGAAGACCATAAATTGATAACACACGTCACCGACCGTGCCGGACACGACCTGCGCTACGCCATCGACTCCACCAAACTCAAAAACGAACTCGGATGGGAACCCACACTTCAATTCGAGGAAGGCATAGAGAAAACCGTAAGATGGTATCTCGACAACCAAGAGTGGGTGGACAACGTCACATCCGGCGACTATCAAAGATATTATGACGACATGTACAAAGGAAGATAAAGACACAAATGCACAGCACTTTTTATCCATCGGTTTTCATCAAAAAAAGCACTTGTTATGCTGACGTTGCAAATCCTTTTCCATGAGGACATATACTTTCATCAAGGAATAGTGTTTGGCTTAGCCTCATTTTGAAAACTAAAAAATAGTATATGGATAAAGTAACAATAATAGAATACGACAGAATATACAAGAACTTCATAGAAGACAAGTTCTTGCTCAATGGCCGTGACGAGTACCACTACCGCAACCTACAGGCAAAAAAACCCGTTGGAGGTTGGCGACATCTACATTCTGACGAGATCGAACGTCTGGTAAAGAACAGCAACTCGGCCACCAATTGGGACGACATTTGGGTAACCGACGAGTTTGACACCAGCATGATACACGGCAACCATTTCTTTGGTATGGTTAGAATAGGCCGTGTCAGCCGCAATGCACTCCAATATCACGACTTGCGTGTCCCAATAGGCATTTCAAACAGCAGCATAATATCATGCGACATAGGTGATGACGTTGCAATTCACGACGTTCATTACATGGCCAACTACATCATCGGCGACAACTGCATACTGTTCAACATACAAGAAATGTCGACCACTGACCATTCAAAATTTGGCAATGGCATCATCAAAGAAGGCGAGCCAGAGAGCGTGCGCATCTGGCTCGAAGTGATGAACGAGGTTGGAAGCAGGAAAATATTGCCTTTCGACGGAATGACGACAGCAGACGCATACCTATGGGCGAAATACACAGATGACAAAAAACTACAGACACGACTAAAAGAAATAACCCAGTCCAGCATTGACTCAAACCGCGGCTACTATGGCACTGTTGGCGAGTCGTGCGTCATCAAGAACTGTTGGATCCTTAAAGATGCAAAAATAGGTCCTCACTGCTACATAAAAGGAGCAAGCAAACTTAAAAACGTAACCATAAACTCGTCCGAGGATGAACCTTCACAAATAGGCGAAGGAGTCATACTCGTCAACGGAATCACAGGCTATGGGTGCCGAATATTTTACTCTGTTGTGGCAACGCGTTTTGTGTTGGGCGACAACTGCAACCTCAAATATGGTGCACGTCTAATCCATTCCGTGTTAGGCGACAACTCAACAATATCGTGTTGTGAAGTACTCAACAACCTAATATTCCCTTCGCACGAGCAACATCACAACAACTCATTCCTGATATCAGCCTGTGTGATGGGCCAAAGCAACATGGCCGCCGGCGCCACCATAGGCTCCAACCACAACAGCCGGGCTACCGATGGCGAAATAGTAGCATCAAGAGGATTCTGGCCAGGTTTGTGCTCCAGCATAAAACACTCATCAAAGTTCGCTTCATTCTCTCTGCTGTCAAAGGCAGACTATCCCAATGAACTAAACATAATGCTTCCATTCTGCCTGATAAACAACAATGCCTCCAAAGACGAATTGGAAGTCATGCCAGCCTACTGGTGGATGTACAACATGTACGCCATAGCACGAAACACTTCAAAATATGTCAGACGAGACAAACGCAAGCGCAAAATCCAAAACATAGAATTTGAGACACTTGCACCCGACACCGTTGAAGAAATAATAGAAGGCCGCAAACTGCTTGAAGTTTGGGCTGCAAAAGCATATCTGCATTCAAAAAACGAAGACCCCGACAAACAGGAGTATTACGACTTGAGAACATGCGGAAAACGGCTTCTCGACAACGAGCCTGACACCATTGACAGTTTGGAGATCTTGGGCGAAAAAATGGAAAAAGGCAAACGTAAAGTGCGCATCCTTAAAGCCAGAATGGCATACCACGCATACGGCGACATGATAACATATTATGCCGTAAACACCATAATACAATATCTTGAGTCACACCCAGAAGAAACATTGGACAGCATAGTATCAAACATGAAAGGCAAGCGCCTACGCAAATGGATTAACCTGGGAGGACAAACCATGCCACAAGAAGACGTCGACCAACTGCGTGCCGATATATGCAACGGAACACTAAACACCTGGGAAGAGATACACAACCGCTATAACGAATTGTGGAAATCATATTTGAAAGAAAAGTTGAGCCACGCCTACTTCTCTCTTATGTTCCTTTACAAGGATGAGACTGACACGCTTACGCCAAAAATGTGGCAAGACACCCTTGAGGCAGCTGAACGCATACAGCATTTCATCTGCGACCAGGTTTACAAAAGTCGCAAAAAAGACTACGACAACCCTTTCCGTAACGCCACATTCCGCAACGAAGAAGAAAAACTTGCAGTTATAGGAAGCATTGACGAAGTCGGTTTCGTAAAACAAATAAGAAAAGAGACAGACGACTTCATTCAATTGATAGAAAAATACAAAACACAAAAAATACAATAACATGAGAGTAATAATAGAAAAAAACTACGATAAAATGTCGTGTTGGGCAGCAAACCATATTGTTGAACGCATAAAAGCCTTCAAGCCTTCCGCCAAGAAACCCTTTGTTTTGGGTCTTCCTACAGGCTCCACCCCTATCGGAACCTATCGCGAATTGGTTAAATTATACAAAAAGGGGCAAGTCTCATTTAAGAATGTCGTGACTTTCAATATGGACGAATACGTAAAAATAGCAGAAGACCACCCTGAGAGCTATCACTCTTTCATGTGGAACAACTTCTTCAGCCATATCGACATCAAGAAAGAGAACGTTAACATTCTTAATGGCAACGCAAAAGACCTTGAAGCAGAATGCGCACGCTATGAAGAAAAAATAAAGAATCATGGTGGCATCGACCTCTTCATGGGCGGCATTGGTCCCGATGGCCATATCGCCTTTAACGAGCCAGGCAGTTCACTCACCTCACGCACACGTGTAAAGACTCTGACTTCCGACACCATAATAGCCAACTCGCGATTCTTTGAAAACGACATCAACAAAGTTCCCAAGACAGCACTCACAGTAGGTGTAGGAACCGTTATGGACAGCCGCGAAGTGATGATCTTGGCAAATGGACACAACAAGGCTCGTGCACTAGCACATGCCATAGAAGGAGCTGTCAGCCAAATGTGGACTGTCAGCATACTACAGATGCACCCAAAAGGCATTATCGTATGCGACGACGAGGCATGCGACGAGTTGAAATATGGCACTGTAAAATACTTTAAAGACATAGAAAAAAACAACCTGCTATGAAAAATTTCGCAATGATTGGAGTCGGAGGCTATATTGCTCCACGACACCTGAAAGCCATAAAAGACACGGGTAACAACCTGTTATCGGCCTACGACAAGAACGACAGTGTAGGCATAATGGACAGTTTTTTTCCTGATGCGTCTTTCTTTACTGAACAAGAACTTTTCGACCGTCACAACAACAAGTTGAAAGAACATGGCATCAATATAGACTATATGAGCATTTGCACACCGAACTACCTCCACGACGCCCACACACGCTATGCGCTACGCCTCGGTTGCGATGTTATCTGCGAGAAGCCTATAGTGTTAAACCCATGGAACGTTGACGCACTCGAAAAGACTGCAAAAGAAACAGGACACAACGTTTACACTATTCTTCAACTACGCCTCCATGACTCAATAGTTGCACTGAAAAAACGCGTTGACGAAGACCCAAAGGACAAAGTTTACGACATTGACCTCACTTACATAACATCGCGCGGCAATTGGTACTATTCGTCATGGAAGGGTGATGTGCACAAAAGCGGAGGCATTGCTACAAACATAGGAGTGCATTTCTATGATATGCTTGCATGGATTTTCGGTGACGTAAAACAAAACATAGTGCATATAAGTTCACATGACCGTGTAGCGGGATTTCTTGAATTGGAGCGGGCTCGAGTTCGCTATTTCTTGAGCATCAACGGAACTACATTGCCTCAAAACGCCGTACAAGGCGAGAAACGCACATTCCGCTCCATCACCATCGACGGTGACGAGTTTGAGTTCAGCAGCGGATTCACAGAACTGCACACCAAAAGTTACGAAAACATCCTTAACGGCAAGGGGTTCCGCATTGGCGATGCTCGCAAATGCATTGAAATAGTGCATGAGATTCGCAATGCAACTCCTATTGGACTGAAAGGCGACTACCACCCAATGGCAAGACTAGAATGTACACCACACCCATTTGGATGGTAACAGACAGATAATCAAAATTCAAAAAAAAAATTATATATGGACATCAAAGACGTAAAAATCGCCGTAATAGGCTTAGGCTATGTGGGACTACCCTTAGCGAGACTATTCTCCACAAAACACCCCACTATAGGTTTTGACATGAACCAAGATCGAGTTGACGCTTTGATGAAGGGGCATGACGCTACTCTTGAAGTTAACGACACCCTTCTGCAAGACGCCATAAACAATCATGGTTTCCGTTGCACGACAAAACTTGACGACATTAAAGGCTGCAATTTCTACGTTGTTGCCGTTCCCACCCCTGTCGACAAAGACAACCACCCTGACCTGAAACCGCTTTGGGGAGCAAGTGAGACTGTTGGAAAAGTCATCTCAAAAAACGACGTAGTCGTTTACGAATCAACAGTTTATCCTGGCGTTACCGAAGAAGAATGCCTTCCTGTTGTTGAGCGTGTCAGCGGACTGAAATTCAACGTTGATTTCTATGCAGGATACTCTCCTGAACGTATCAATCCAGGCGACAAAGAGCATACTGTCGAGAAAATTCGCAAAGTCACTTCCGGTTCAACACCAGAGATAGCTGACCTGGTTGATTCCGTTTACAACTCAGTTCTCATCAACGGAACACACAAGGCCCCAAGCATCAAGGTCGCAGAAGCCTCAAAAATAATAGAGAACTCTCAGCGCGACGTCAACATTGCATTCATGAACGAACTTGCAAAGATCTTCAACGCCATGGGCATCGACACACATGACGTGATAGACGCTGCCGCCAGCAAATGGAACTTCATAAAACTAAGCCCAGGATTGGTAGGCGGACACTGCATCTCTGTTGACCCCTATTATCTTATACAAAAAGCCCAAGTATATGGTGTATTGCCTCGCATCATGCATGCTTCGCGCCGACTCAACGACGGCATGGGGGCTTATGTGGCCAACCAAACCATCAAATGCATGAACAAGAAAGGCGTACTAGTGAAAGACGCCAAGATACTCATACTCGGCATCACTTTCAAGGAAAATTGCCCTGACATAAGAAACACCAAAATAGTTGACATTTACCACACTCTGCAAGAATACTCGAAAAACATCACCGTGTTCGACCCATGGGCCAACGCCGCACATGTTAAGGAAGAATATGACATCGATATAGTCAACACCCTGCCAAAAGAAAAATTCGACACCGTCATAATGGCTGTCGCTCATAAGGATTTCATGCAACTAAACATAAAAGACCTTGTCAAGGAAAACGGAGTAATATACGACGTAAAAGGCATTCTGCCTCGCAATATCATTGACGGAAGACTTTAACAATGTCGAACTGTTTAATTGTATATTTTTATTTTTAATATTGTTACTGCTAATGGCTGAATGCCAAAAGTAAATAACATGGGAGATTTTAATTTTGACATAGAACAACTCATCGGCCGAAGGGCATCGGAAGGATTATGCGACGATGCCCTCTGTGCCATGAGCAACAAATTTGTCGCAATAACAGGCGCTGCTGGCTCCATTGGGAGCGAGATCTGCCGTCAGTTGGCCAACCTGTGCAACACATCCGGAATGTTGCTACTGGACAATGCCGAGACACCAATGCATGAGTTAAGACTTGAATTGGACTCAAAAGTACCCGACAACACTCATTTTATCATTGCAGACATACGCGACAAAAGAAGGATGGCTTCGCTATTCGAAAGATTCAAACCCGACATTGTTTTTCATGCAGCAGCTTACAAGCATGTGCCTCTAATGGAGGAAAACCCATACGAGGCTGCCTGTGTCAACATTGTTGGCACCAAAAACATTGCAGACCTGGCCGACCAATACGGCTGTGAGGCCTTTGTACTCGCTTCTACCGACAAAGCCGCTTGTCCAGCAAGCATTTTGGGCGCTACAAAACGTATAGCAGAGATGTATCTTCAAAGCCACAAGAGCCAATGCCGCCACATCAG
>JAZLGA010000094.1:0-7170 GCA_045616045.1 Bacteroidales bacterium
CGCATATCGCGGTCACGCCTCAGTTCGCGGCTCACAACGGACTTGTCCCTGTGGATCGCCTCAGCTATCTTTTTTTGTGAAAAATTTTGCGCGTTCAACACGAAAATTGTGTACCTTTGTTCCTTGGTTAAATGAGACATACTTTTTTTTTTGACGGAGGCAAAGATGATCATTTTTTCCATTCAGACGGGAAGGAAGGAACTTTCCTTTCTTCCTTCTGATAAAAATATTGATTTTACTGACCTCCGCAAAAGTTGCATTTGTCTCTTGAATTTAGGTTTTGACGTATAGACATTTCGCAAAATATGCGACTGTTTTACAATAAGTTGGCACATTTCATGTTTGTTGGTTATGCCTTTGCAAAAGTGGCATGAAGTGTGAGCATGTCAGAGGAAAAAGAGGGAATAAGCGGCGTCGCATGTCTTGAGGGCACCTTATACTTTTCCAATGCTGAAGCAGCTACCGTTGCACACAGTGCAGTTGCTTTCTTTTTTTCCGCAATTTGAGTCGTTGCTGTTGTAAACACTCTATACTGACCGACATGTTGCCATTATAAGACCTGCAGCCAAAAGAAAAACGCATAATAGTTTCACAGTTATGATTGTTTTAAGTGTTTATGATTTTGCAAAAATAATAAATGATATGTTGACACTCACCTAAGAGGTCTATTTTTTAATGTCAATTTGTAAAATATGTGCCGCATTTTTTTCAAGGATAAGTTCTTTTAGTGTGTCGGAAATTGGGAAGTTGAGCAAGTCTTCAACAGATTGTTTTTGGCAATACCATGGGGAATCCGAGCCAAATAATATATGAGTTGGGTCGAAATTCTGGTATATTCGTTGCAATTGTTTGGGATTCATTCCGTCTATGCCAATTGAGAAACTGGTGTCAATATATACCTCGTCTTTATTGTAAAGGTATTTTTCAACATCGTCAAGATAGCGGAATCCGCCTGAATGTGCGACAATTATGTGTGCGTCCCCAAGTTCTGGCAATATGTCGTTGAGCATTTTGGGGGTGCTGCGATGTGTCTTGGGATAAGAATAGTCAAGTCCACCGTGTATTGTTATCCACAGGCCGAGTTCTGTTGCCCGTGCCATTACGGCTACCATACGCTGGTCGTTTAGGTTGATTCCTTGAAAGTCGGGATGGAGTTTTATCCCTAAGATGCCAGATTGTTTGATCCGCACAAGTTCATTTTCCCATTCTGGGAAGTCAGGGTGAACGCTGCCAAAAGAACGGAAACGAGTTCTTTTGTTGTTTTCGATTGCACAGTCGTTTACCACAGTGGTTTGTTCGGCTTTTTGCGCTATTGGGAGAATGAGGCTTAGGCCTATTCCAGCCTCTCGCATCGATGACTCGAGACCGTCAAGCGTGCCGTCGGTTGCGGCTTTTAGACCACTCATCAATTCCAATTTAGATATGGCACGTGCGGCTATGCGGTCGGGGAAATAATGCGTATGGAAATCAATTGTCATTAAAAAGTTCGTTGTCTGTTTGGGTTACAAAGATATTCTTTTTTTTTGTGAAAAGGGTTGCCGGAAAACAAAAAGCCCCGCCATGGCGGAGCTTTTGTAATAAAAAGTCTTGTTTTATCATTCAACTGTTTCTGCTGTTGGAGTCACAGGCACTTCGCCATATTGGTTCGCCCCATTGTCGCCGGCCTTGGCATACCATACTATCAGTATGATTTCACCAACCAATGGGATAAAACCGATAAGAAGATACCAACCGCTTTTGTTGATGTCGTGGAGACGACGTACGACAAGCCCTAAGTTAGGCAGTAACAAGGCAAGGCAAATTACAACACTGATGTACATTCCAACTTCTCCCAAAAAGGAAAATATAAGGCCTAAAATAAAGGAGAAAAGAAAATACATCCAGAATTCACGGCGTGTGGCACGACCGTTAAAGTTGCAATAATTCTTCAGAATTACGCTTTTGATGATTGCAATAAAATCATTCATTGGTAAGGATTTTTAGGTTTGTGTTTGCAAAAATAGGCATAAAATTTTTTTATGCAATAAAATCATCTTTTTTTTCTCCGTTACACTCTTTTTTTAATTCTTCGTAAAATACTGCGTTCGAAGATTCGATATAAGGTTTCAACCAGAGAAATCCAATCCCGAAGGTGAAAAGCAATGCCAAAAAGAACCAACCAACGAAACTAAGATGCAGAAGGAACAGTTTCCATTTATAACCGTTCATCATGGAACGGCTTGTTTCAATGCACTGGTCAACTGTATAGTCTTTATGGTCTTCTGAAATATAATAGGTCATGGCATAGGAGTAGGATTTGACTATGCCTGGTATTATCAGTAGCATAGACCATAGGACAGTGTATAGTCGCACCATAAACGAAATGCCTAATGCTTTGCCATAGTCGTTGAATCCGAAGAACATACGCGAGAGCATATCGTCTTTCTTTCCTCTAACGAAAGCAAGATAAGCCAATTTAAGCCCATACGCAATAGGGCCGCCAATGAATATTGAACACAAAAGTCTTCTTGTAGCCATTGACAATACGGAGAATACGAAGGTCACAAGAATTGGTCCGCCCCAATTGTTGCGCAATTGGCACAAGGCTTGGTCTTTAATATCCGAGTTACTGATCATGTCACTTGGGTTTATACTGTCAAGTCGTTTGCCGAACTGTGGACCTCCATTTTGTTGTCGCTGTCTTTGATTGTCTCTTTGGGGTTAGGACCGTATTGGTTTTCGCCTGGTTCGCTATCAAAGACGAGCCAGACGAGTTGCCACACACCTGTTATAATTGACAGAATCAATGATGCTCCCATGGCAATGAGCATTGAGGAATGGTTCATCACCAGTTCAATTATAGTGTCATAATCTTCAAGGTCTTCAACATTTAATCCGAAGGTGTTGGTGTCCATTATAATTTGCATGATGAAGATGAAAAAGATTATTGAAAACACAACTCCTGGCAACATCATAAGCAGAAGCCAATAGCCGCTCTTGCCTATGTCGTGGAAACGGCGTACCGCAACGGCTATTGTTGGAATAAGTACAGCCAAGGCCCAAAGCGGAGAAAGGAGATTAATAAATGGAATAAAACCTATGCCCAAGCTGACTAAGAGGTTTAATAAGTAGAAATACCAATACTCAGAACGGCGTGCACGTCCCGAGAATGTGGCGTATTTGTTGAATACGCTGCTTATTGCTTCACTGAAGTTCATTTTTTAGTTTTTTTAAAAGATTTGTATAGTTTTTTATTGCAGAATATATGCAAAATAAATATTTTGCAATTCTATTGTAAAATCAATTGGGGCCAAACTATCAGCAATGGTTAATTGGCAACAGCTTACATCAATTTCTTGTATCTGAATCGTTTAGGTTCCACATTGCCGAGTCGTTTCAGTTTGTTTTCTTCGTATTCTGAGAAGCTGCCTTCGAAGAAATAGACTTGTGAGTTGCCTTCGAAAGCGAGTATGTGTGTGGCTATGCGGTCGAGGAACCAGCGGTCGTGGCTTATTATGACAGCGCATCCGGCAAAGTTTTCCAAGCCTTCTTCCAAAGCACGAAGTGTATTCACGTCAATGTCGTTGGTTGGTTCGTCCAAAAGGAGCACATTGGCTTCTTGTTTCAGTGTGAGTGCCAAATGCATACGGTTTCTTTCGCCGCCAGAGAGTACGCCTGCTTTTTTCTGTTGGTCGTTGCCGCCAAAGTTGAACCTTGACACGTAAGCACGTGAGTTCATGCTGCGTTTGCCAAGTTGTATGAGTTCATTGCCGCCGGATATGATTTCCCAAACGGTTTTTTCGGGGTCAATGTCGGCGTGCTGCTGGTCGACATAGCCTATCTTGACCGTTTCACCCACATCAAATGTGCCAGAGTCGGGCTTCTCAAGTCCCATTATCATTCTGAACAATGTTGTTTTTCCTGCTCCATTAGGGCCAATGACTCCCACTATGCCACCTTGTGGCAGGCTGAACGAGAGATTCTCGAACAGCAGTTTGTCGCCAAATGTTTTTGTGATGTTTTTTGCCTCAATGACTTTTGCGCCAAGGCGGTCGCCGTTAGGAATGTATATCTCGAGTTTCTCTTCCTTTTCTTTCACGTCTTCGTTGAGCATACGTTCATACGATTCCAGACGAGCCTTGCCTTTGGCATGTCTTGCTTTGGGGGCCATACGCACCCATTCCAACTCGCGTTCCAAGGTTTTGCGGCGTTTGCTTTCGGTTTTTTCCTCCATCGCCATGCGAGTGGTTTTTTGGTCGAGCCATGATGAGTAGTTACCTTTCCATGGGATACCTTCACCACGGTCGAGTTCGAGAATCCATCCTGCCACATGGTCGAGGAAATAACGGTCGTGTGTTACAGCAATGACTGTGCCTTTGTATTGTTGGAGATGGCTTTCAAGCCATTGTATCGATTCGGCATCGAGATGGTTGGTTGGTTCGTCAAGCAACAGGATGTCAGGCTCTTGCAGCAACAGCCGGCAAAGAGCTACACGGCGCCGTTCGCCTCCCGAAAGGTTCTTTACAGGCGTGTCGCCTTCGGGACAGTTGAGGGCATCCATGGCACGCTCCAGCTTGTTGTCCAAGTCCCAAGCGTCATGTTGCTCAATAAGTTCTGTCAACTCGCCTTGACGAGCTATTAGTTTGTCGAAGTCGGCATCAGGCTCGGCGAACTTGTTGTTGATATCCTCATATTCCTTTAGGATGTCAACTATTTCTTGTACGCCTTCCTGCACCACTTCCTTGACGGTCTTGTTTTCGTCGAGTTGGGGTTCTTGGTCGAGCATCCCTACCGAATAGCCTGGTGAGAACACCACTTCGCCATTATATGACTTCTCCTTGCCTGCAATTATGCGCAGCAAGGTTGATTTACCTGCTCCGTTGAGACCTATAATGCCAATTTTAGCACCATAGAAGAACGAGAGATAAATATCTTTTAATATTTGTCGTGACGGTGGTAATATCTTGCTTACTCCCACCATCGAGAAGATGATTTTTTTGTCGTCTGTCTGTGCCATGCTATACTTGTGTTTAAATTGTTTGAATACTATTGGTTGTTAATGTGTTAGTATGGTGGTTAATCTTGTTTCAATATGGCTTTCTCAAGAATGCTTGTAGTCTCTTCCCAATTGTAAACCCTATGAACGAATTCGTTACCTGCTTGGGCAGTCTCTTCGGCCTTGGTGTTGTCGTTGAGGAGGGTGATGATATGTTGAGCCAATTCTTCTGCATTTTTCCCGACATGTATTTCTTTTCCGTTCTCAGCCCCCAAGGATGCATTGGCCAAAGGCGTAGTGATGCAAGGTAGCCGCATCGACATGGCCTCAAGAAGCTTGTTCTGTAATCCAGTGCCTATGCGCATTGGTGCGATGAAGATGCGACTCTCGGCGTATGCTGTCCGTATGTCGTCGAGCCATCCGCTTACGATGATGCGGTCGCTGGCATGACTCCTTATGCGTGGGTCTGGTGATGTTCCTGCCACGTAAAAAGTAGTATTTGGCAAGGTGCGCCAAACTATGGGGAGTATCTCGTTTGCCATATATTCCACTGCATTTACGTTTGGAGCGTAACTCATGTTGCCCACCATTACAAGGTCGTAATGTTTTTCATTATCCGAGGGGGCATAATAGTCGTAGTCAACGCCATTTGGCACCACTAATATCTTGTCACGGTCAGGGTGGTTTATCAGGTCACGGTCGGCCTTGCAGATGATGGTTTTTATGTCAAAATCGCCGAAAATGTCGGCTTCGTAACGGTGCAGACGGCGGTATTCCATATTAAAGAAAGGCCTTTTGACGAACGACGCCATATCGGCTCGACGTTTCATTCCCATTGACAACACGTCTTGATAATCAATGGCTTTAGGCATGTCAATATGACGTATGTACTCGGCTGTCCTTACCAATTGGCAATACAACATGTCTGGTTTGTGTTTGTCGATTATTTGCTTTACGCGTTGTGTTGCTTTTTTGTTGTAGAAATAACCGCATTGCAGTGGTTTGTTCTTTAAGAAAGCCCAAGCCAAGCCAAGGAGCATTAAGGGTTTGGGAAGGTTGATGAAGTTGATTGAAGCACAATATGGTTGCAAGGCATGGAAAGCGGCCTGTTGGTCAAGGTGCGGGTCGTCGTTAAGGGCACAAAGCACAATCTCATGTTTTTTTGACAGACATCTTATCTGGTGGAAAGACCGAAGTTTGTCGCCTTTCTCCAAGGGGTATGGTATTCTCGATAGAAGTACAAAAATCTTCATTTCATATCTATAAGACGAAACAAAGGTAAGTTTTTTTTGGATACAGAAGCCTATATTATCCTGAAAAAGGTTGGCTCATAAAGACAATGGGCAAGAATGTACCAACTACACACCGAGAAACAACAGAACTACTTCAAGGAAGTCATCCACTTGACATACCACTCCGACCGTGGATGTCAGTACGCCAGCCGTGGGTATGTAGTGCCGCTCAAGTCCTGCCGGATACGGATAAGCATAACCAAGTCGGACGACCCGAAAGGCAACGCCCAGTCCTAACGCATCAACAACGCCATGAAGAACGAGCTGCTGTTAGGCAGAACTTTCACCGGCATCGTCGCTGCGATTTCACTTTGGGAGATTTTCTTCTCCAACATCACGAAAATTGTGTATCCTTGCTCGCTGGTTAAATGTGCCATCTTTTTTTCTTTAGGACGGAGGCAAAGATAGCCGTTTTTTTCCATTCGAGCGGGGGAAAGGAATCTCCTTTCTCCCGTTTGAAAGAAATCATCTTATCATTGCCACTCGCTAAAGTTGCATTTAACAATTGAATTCAGGCAACATTTTAATCGCAACAAAAAAAAGCGTGAAACTCAACTCATTTCCGCTTTCCGAGGTGTTTGGCGTTACCTTATGCAATAAGAAATGAGTAAAGTCCACGCTGACCGCGTGAGCATCTTACATTTCTCTTGCATAATTCTTTCGAAAATCGCCAAACTTTCGGAAATAAGAAATCTGCAAATGCTTTTCAAGTTATGTATTTGTCAAATTCTCTTTTTTTACTATTCTTCCTTTCTTTTTACGGTTACAAATTTAAATCAAATTTGCAAATCCAAAAACTTTTGTTCCCTTAATTCCGCAGATTATTCTTGATTTTTGGTTGTTGAGAAATGACAAGCCGTTGTTAATAAATAACTTAGCAACGACTTGCATTTCTCAATAATT
>JAZLGA010000095.1:0-4657 GCA_045616045.1 Bacteroidales bacterium
CGGCGGGGCGGCCGGTCATGTCGAGGATTTCGACATGCGGGGCTTCGCCGTTGAGGCCGAGGATCTGAACCTGTCCGGTGGTTGGGTTGGGACAAGCCACAAGCCGAACAACTTCCACTTCGTCAACACCTAAATTACAATCCTCAACGAGCTTGTCGGCAAACTGACCCCAGTAGCTGTCGGATAGATAGGCATCCAAATATCCGCAGGGGACAATTAGGCTGTCAAGACGGCCAATGTCGGCAAGAGGGCCATTGCCCGTGATGACGGGAGGAATGGTACCCTTAAAGCGCAAACGGTCAAGGTTTGCATTGCGGAATACGGCTTCGCCGAGCGTATCCACTTGACCACGGAAGGTGACTCGTCTCAGATTGTTGGCACATGCCGCAAAAGCAAAGTCATCGACCTTCTTTAGGGTCTCAGGCAGTTCGAGGGTCGAAGCCGCCATAGCCCAGAAGGCCGCATAGCCTATCTCCTCCACAGCGTTGCCCCATGTGACAGAAGCCAGGCGAGGATACGAATTAAAGGCCTCTTTGGGGATGACCTTGAGCGAGTCGGGTATGGTGACGGCCGTCAGCTTCTCACACCACGAGAAGGCTCCTTCGCCCATCGACAGCAAGGTCTGCGGCATGGTAATGCTGGTCAGCTTCTTGTTCTCGCCAAAGGCCAAAGCACCTATCCTCTTCATGTGGGCAGGCAGGGCTATCGTTGTCAGCGAACAGCCGTTGAAGCAGTTGTCGCTCAATTCCGTCACTCCGGCGGGAAAGTCGATATTCCTTACCCATGTGTTGTTCTCAAATCCGCCTATGACTTTCACGTTGGGATGCAGTGTCACCGTTGCTTCCGACTTGTGGCACGATATGAGCGTGTCGTAGTTGGTGCTATAGAGCATCAGTCCGTCCATCACATAATGGCTGTTTCCTGAGGCGATGGTGAGACTGGTGAGCTGCGGGCAGTAGGAGAATGGGCAAATGCCGATGCTGGACACCGTGGAGGGGATGACCACATTGTTGACTCGGGAACAGCAGTTGAAGGCAAAGTTTCCGATTCGTGTAAGCCCTTCTGACAGGGAAACAGATGTGACGTTCTGGCAGAAACCGAAAGCCATATCAGCGAGGTGGCGCACATACGAAGGCACGTTGGCTACCCCCGTGGCTCCATCTGGCACCACACAGAGCGTGAGGCTGTCCTTGCTGTAGAGGCAGCCACCAATGGAACGATAATATGGATTGTCGCTATCGACGGTGATGCTGCTCAGGCTCCTCGCCCAGAAAGCGCAACTGCCATACTCCTCGAAATGTGCCGGAAGATGCAGCGACGAGATGCTGGAATAGAGAAAAGCGTGGTCGCCAAGGGTGCGCAGCGAGTCGGGCAGCTGCAACGTGGTGAAGCTGGTGTTGTAGAAGCAATAGGGGCCGATGCTGCGAATAGTGGCCGGCAAGGTCATACCGGTGACGTTTTCACAACCTTCAAAAGCCGATTCGGCCAATGCCGTCACGTTGTAGGTCGTACCGTTGTTTTCCACCGTCTGCGGGATGGTGACAGCACCGCTATAGGGATTGTTCAGCAAGTTGTAGTACGGTAGCACCTCGACAGTTTGCTCCGATGTGATGCCATATACTATGCCGTTGGAAACAAAACTCTGTCCCATAGCACTAACACTCAGAAATATCAGAACAAACACACAAATTCTTTTCATATTATGTGATGAATATTTCCTATTTTTTCGCATAAAACTTGATTAAATATAGGTAGGCAGAAGCTTGTGCCTACCTATAAGGTTTACTTTATGTCACTAAATTGAACATATATTGCGGAATCTCCCAATGCAGTAGTGGGATATCTACCTGCGGGAATCTGATCAAATCCTAATTGTTTCTGAAACTGTTCAGATACAACATCAATGTCGGCATGGAAGGTTAAATACCCATTTTCTGCACTATCAATCAACGAAGAAAGATTGTTAGTCGACAAAAAACTATTTTTTATCATAAGACCACGAGGCTCTCCTAAACCAACATACACAATGGCAGGACCATCAACCAAATATTGTTCAAGGAGAACTCCACAAAAATACCCTTTTACTTGATTAGTACAGTTCCATGGGTTTTGTGACTTGCTTCTTAAAACAGCTATTGCTGATGACACTCTTGACCAAGAAGGGTCCAGAGGATAGGCTTCTTTCGTTTGAGGAGCCACAATTGGATCCAGCGTTACATTGTCAATACCATCTTTGTTGCAGGAGACGAAAGCAATTGTGCTTGCCACCATAATTCCGGCTGTGATAGCCCAAATGTATTTTTTCATTTATATATCCATATTTTATTAAACTCTTCTGTCGCGAGAGTTGTTGCGGTTGCTATGGTGCTGTGTGGATTTTGCGCAACATGCTACACTGCCACACAATAAAGTCGGTCGATACATGTTACCTTCGGTGACATTGTTTCGGCTCGGCATAGCGAACAAGTTGCCTATCGGCTTCCTCCTTCTTGCAAGGCATACAGAAAGCGAGCTTTCGTCTGCTCTTGCTTCGTGCGTCGGTCCTCTCTGCCCTCGCCTGGCGCAATGTTTAAAAAATGTGTAGAGCGACCGCTCTATGCCTCGGGTGCGGAGTGGCAGGGATGGGTGAGGTTGGAGTTGCAAGATTAATCACACCTACCTTGCTTTGGCACCCTTTCTTATTTGCCTTGACATAGCGACGCACCAAACTTGTGTCAAGGCGTAATTAGGGTAATTTCATGTGTGTTTTCTTCATTTGACAATAGGTTGAGTTGATAATAATTAGTTTTGACAATCTAATCTGTTTAATTCTTCTTTTTCTATATTAGAGGCAGAAAGTTTTGAATTGTGTGACAGAGGAGCGAAAAAAAACGATGAAATTAACATTAATAATAGGCTGAACGTAAAGTTTATTTTTGGGGAATCGGAGATGAGAGATGTATTGTGATGTCCAGATGAGACCCGCTGGGGATGTGGATTGGATGATGGATTGCAGGAAAGGCGTAGAAGGACGGGGAAAGGTTGTGGATGGGACGATGTGAGATGGCGCGCAATTGAAATGACAAAAGAGGATTAAAAATTGAAATTATGGGGGAGGAAAAGTAAGAGTTGAGAGAATTATATCTGAAATACTATATTAAAAATAATTAGATAAATGATTGATAATGAAAATTATAAGAAATTATTATCAAAAATATCTTTGCCAAATCAAAAAAAGTGTGTATCTTTGCATCGACAGTTTCCACCACGCTTCCCACTTGAATAGCGAACCAGGGTGGAACTTTTGTTTTTAGGATATGAGATACAACAAGCAGCCGATAAGCATTACAGACCAAATCGAACAACTGAAAAGCAGAGGGTTGATTATTGATGACGAAATAGAAGCCGAGAAGGTGTTGACAACTATCAGTTATTTCCGCTTCGCAAATTACTTGCGTCCGATGGAAGAGGACAAGACTACGCATATATTCAAACCTGGCAAAAGGTTTAGTAATGCGTTATCCCTTTATTATTTTGACAAAGCATTGCGTGGAGTGCTATTCTCGTCAATACAAACCATAGAGATTGCTTTGCGGACGAGCATCATTCAAAACTTTTCAATGAAATATGGACCATTTTGGTTTATAGACTCCATGCTTTTCAAGGATAGTACGATGCACAAGGCCTGTCTGAAAACCATAAGAACAGAGCTCAAACGCACCAAAGAGGATTTTATTAAGGATCATCAAGCAAAATACAATAGACCCAGTATGCCTCCTGCTTGGAAAACGTTGGAGATCGTTTCGTTTGGTACGCTTGGTAAGCTATATAGCAACTTTGCCGACACTTCAATCAAGAAGATGGTGGCACGAAACTTCAACGTGCCGAACCATGAAGTTCTTGACAGCTGGATAGTGGCATTAGCTGCACTTCGCAACTGCTGCGCCCATCATGCAAGAGTTTGGAATAGGACATATCCTATGAAACCACAGCTGCCACCTGCCAAGAAGATGAGGGCGGATTGGGTAGATGTGTCGAAGATTGACTTTGGTCGATTGTATGCGCTATTTTGTTGCCTGCTATATTGGGTGAACAATATACAGCCAGACAATACACTAAAAGCAGACTTTCTACACTTGCTAAAGAAGTTTCCAAATGTTGACCCATCGGCGATGGGGTTTCCGATTGGATGGGAGAAAGAGGCGTTGTGGAGATAGAATAAAGGAAAGGCGAGATGGTTAGTCTCGCCCTCATTCGTGAAAAGTTATGCATCAGCTTTATGGTTCGCCGAGGTGGGTGTAGATGATTTGGAGCTGGCGGGGGGAGAGGAGTTTGCGGGTGCGGGTGTAGCCGGCGGATTGGAGTTCGGTCATGAGGGGTTTGTTGCTGTGGATCTCGCGGGCAAGGAGCTTACTCGCGGTGGCTTTGCTACAGTCGGGGAAATAGGCCATAGCTAAGTCTTGCTTGTACTGGTACATAATAATGAAAATTTAAATGAAACAATAGGCCAGACTTGTAAGTCAGGACCGGAATTAAAATTCATATTATGCATCGAGTCGCCAGCAAGACCATAAAAAGAGAACCACGGCAGATAAAACAAAGGCCAAGTAACCCTTGCCAGAGGCAAGAGATACTTGGCCAAATGCAGAGGTGTGAGTCTCTTTACTCTTGCAAACGG
>JAZLGA010000096.1:0-19444 GCA_045616045.1 Bacteroidales bacterium
GCCATCAGCAACTCAAAGTCGTTGATGAAGAACATATACCACGGAATCAAGCCGGAGTTCCTGCAAGAGTACCTCTATGAGTTCTGTTACAAGTTCAATCGCAGGTACTTTGGAGACAAACTGTTTGACAGGCTTATGATAGCTTCCATCGCCTGCACATCGGATTTTGAGCATCGCATCTACAATAGAAACCTGTCGTACGGTTGCGGATAATCATTAAAAGAAATGAGCACCACACCTTATATAATATATATAATATTGTGCGATGCAAAACGACCTTATGCAATAAATGCCCCTGAGCGGCGTTATTTGAAAAACAGAAAAAAATGACCGAAACAGAGTTTAAACACAGATATGTACATGGTTATGCGCTAACCGACTTTTTCGCGGCTGTGACAATACTGTTGCTGCTTTTTGTGATACTCACAAAGAGAGGAGTCGTGCCGTTAGCATTGTCAGTGTTATTGGGCGGAATTTCGTTTGCTTCACAGGTTGTTTTTGGCAAGGCTCATGTTTTCAACAACAGTTCTTCAACAACAGAGGCCAAGGAAGAGAACGGCCGCGACATAATTGAAGTGCAACCCGGCAGCGTTTCGCCTGCCATCGATGGGGTTAGGGTAGGCGATGCCGTCTATAAGCTGCCCGTCGGCGTTCACGCCACCATCGATACCGAAGGCAACCTGAAGGCGCACTCCCTTACAGGGAAGTTCCTGCTTGCAATCGCAGGCGGCCGTCTGGCCAAAGCTCCCGACCAATATTGGCAGCCCCTTTTCGGGGCTTAGAACTTCGGTGCGCGTTCGCTGATGGTGCGCACCAGGTTTGGGTCGGCGTGGTTGGCGTAGCGTGTTGTCATCGAGAGATCGTGGTGGTCGGCGTGCTGCATCACCGTGAGCGGGTCTATCCCCGACTTGAGCATCTCGTTTATCCCCGTGTCGCGAAGCGAGTAGAGTTGCATCTCCGCCGGCAGGCCCAACTCGTTGCGCATCTTTTCCCAGTCCTTCACAAAACGGCTGTTCGACTGCTGCTTGTCGCAGGCCTTGTAGTTGCGCCCTATGAGGTAGTCGTCGGGTCTGGCTCCGCCGATCCAGGTCTTCAGCAGTTCGCACAGTTCCGGGGTGAGGCTTGCAAAACGGGCGTAGTGGGTCTTTGCAATGTCGCCAGGTATGAATATGTATTGCTGCTGGCAAAACACGTTCCCCACCCTTATGTTGCGAATCTCCTTCGGCCGTATAAGAGAGGTGAACACCAGCTGGCTCACTATCAGCAGTCCGGGATTTTTCTTGCGGCAATAGCCGGCTATCTTCAGGCGCACCTCTGGCGGAATGATGATGCGCTTCTTTGCGGTTTCGTGCTTGGGTTTTATTAGCGTAAACGGGTTTTCCTTGCAGTAGCACTTTTCAATCGCCCAGGCGAAAAAGGCCCGTGCGGCCTTTAGCTGGTTGTTCCATGACCGACCCTTGAGCCCTCTCGATTGCAAACAGTGGTCGAGGTATTTCACTGCCAGCACCTTATTGAAAAGAATGCACTGGCATTGGGGCGCAGTTTCGTCCAGCCACTTCAGGAACCCTGTCGCGAACGACTTGTATGAGCGCATCGAGTCGGGCCTCAGTTCCTCGCTTTTTTCGTCAAGATACGCCTTGGCCACGTAGGGCAGGGGGGTGTAGAACCTTGTGTTGAAGTTTTCGCCTATCGGAGTCCATCCACCGGCCAGTTTGGCGTTCAGGCTGTTGACTATCGTGTTGCAATGCGCCTTGAAGTCGGCCAGGCGATGGTAGTGTTTGCGCAGCGTGTTGAGGTGTTGCCTGTATCGCTGCATTTTCCCTGAGTTTGGATTCAGTGCCTGGTATTCAACATACCACCCGTGTGTGTTGTGTTTTAGAAGCGCGGGATAAAAATCGTTTTGGGACATTTTTTTTATTTTCACCCGATCCAGGAATGAAAACAAAACTGTGCAGAATTTGTGCGGATAAAAGCAAGAAACCAGCCCTAACAGGCTGATTTCCAATATAAGTGATCCGGTTGGGATTCGAACCCAAGACCCACAGCTTAGAAGGCTGTTGCTCTATCCAGCTGAGCTACCAGACCTTTTGTTTTTCGCCGCAAAGATACTAAATTTTTGTAAATGTCAAGCGGATTTAGGCAAAAAATTACTTGTTGGCCCGTTTTCAGCTGATGATTTGTTGGCTAACCTTCTGCCTGTCGGTCGTTATTCCATGTTTTTTGTTTTGGCCTTGCCTCACTTTTTGTTGCTGAAGAAGCAACTGGACGTGATTTCTTAACCTGCAAAACGCTGCCTTGGAACTCAGTCTCGTCTGTTTCAACAATGGCTTTGTAGGCCTCGTCGTCATTGGGCATTTCAACGAAGCCATAGCATTTTGAGCGACCAGTGTCTCTATCCATAATTACACGACATGACTCAACTGTTCCAAACTGCTCGTACAATTGCCTCAAATCTTCTGTAGTGGTTTTAAATCCTAACTTTGCAACAAATATTTTCATATTGATATATTTAATTTTACAAAAATAATGCTATTAATTGAAATAAACAAATCAAATAATGCTTTTTTTGTTGAAAAAAAATAATAACCCTAAAAAATAGTAAGAAATGCAAACTTATGCCCAATGGTTTGCTAAAAAAAAGTGGGGGAGGGTGGACTCGAACCACCGAACTCATCCGAGGACAGATTTACAGTCTGTTGCAATTGCCACTATGCGACTCCCCCTTGGTATAAAATCATATTTGAAAGAACTGCTTGACTATGCCAAAAACGGCTGCAAAGATACTCTTTTTTTTATTGTGTGCAAAAATTATGAAGTTTTTTTTTCAGAAAGAGCCTACCTGAGAAGAAACACGATTGTTTTTCAAAAAAAATCTATGGCTGTTTGGATACGGTTATAATATAAGGTGACACTTGACTAAAGTTCTTTTTTTTTGTCCAATGTTTTGTCTGAAGAATGTTTGAATGAATTTTTGTATATTTGCACCAAATTATAAATGAATTATCATGGTACAGCAAGTTACAGATGAATTGTTTGATTCGGTAGTTTTGAATTCGGGAATGCCGGTAGTGGTTGACTTTAGCGCCACATGGTGCGGACCTTGCCGCGCTCTTGAGCCAATAATGGAAGAACTGTCAGACGAATATGAGGACAAAGTCAAAATAGTGAAATGCGTCGTTGACGAGTGCCCGGAATCGGCGGCTCGTTATGGTGTCATGAGTGTTCCTTTTGTGGTGTTTATAAAAAAAGGCGAAGTCGTTGACACTAATTTGGGCGCGGCCCCAAAACGCATTTTTGCAGAAAAGATAGACAAACTTATTGGCTGACGCCTTGCCTTGAAGGGAAAAAACCTTTCTTCTGATGTCATCAGGCCTTTCAATAGACAATGACAAGATAGTCCGTTTTGGCAATCTTGACTTTCTTACGCGCCAAATTGTCGAAGGTTTTATCGTAGGCTTGCACAAAAGCCCTTTTCACGGTTTTTCTGTCGAGTTCGCCGAACATCGACTATATAACACAGGCGAACCAATCAGGCATATCGACTGGAAACTTTTTGGCCGCACAGATAAACTTTTTGTCAAACGCTATGACGAGGAGACGAACCTGCGATGCCAAATAGTGATTGACAATAGTTCTAGTATGCTTTTTCCTGTGAGGAATAATGCTGGCTTTGACTCTCCTAACAAGTTGGTTTACAGTGTCTATTCTGCGGCTTCACTTATGGAGTTGATGCTAAGGCAGCGGGATGCTGTGGGTTTGGATTTGTTTAATTCGGATATAGAGTTCCATTCCGACCCGAGCACGTCTCAAACCAATAAGGTTATGCTATATGGAAAGCTTGCTGAGCAGTTGGCCAATTACGACAAGAACCAAGCTCGGACAACAGCCGTGCCACAGTGCCTGCATAACATAGCCGAGATGTTGCACAAACGTTCTTTGGTGTTGCTGTTTAGTGATATGTTGTATTCGCAAACTGACACAAAACCGTTTTTTGAGGCATTGGAACACTTGCGTTACAACAAGCATGAGCTGGTGATGTTTCATGTGTTTAGCGAAAGACTGGAGCAAAACCTTGATTTTGGGAACGGCATGCGCAACTTTGTTGATTTGGAAAACAAGACTTCGGTGAAAGTGAATCCCGCTGAAGTAAGTGAGGCTTATAAAAACATAATGTCAGAAAGGAAAAACGAGATGATGAGCCATTGCTATAAAAACCATGTGGATTATGTCGAAATTGATATAGACAAGGGTTATGAACAGGCACTATCGGCCTATCTTGTGAAAAGACAAAAGATTAGATAAAGGCATAAAAACGGAGATGCAACCAAATTATTTACGCATATATTGTTTGGCGTAAAATTATTTGTGGCTGTTTGTCTTTGTATATTATAATTTATTATTTTTGCAATCGGTTTTGAAGTCAGAAATGACGGAGTGTTATCATGAGTTGTCCCGAGGCATGTTTTTCTTTGGGATGGCTTTTCGTTTTTGATGTAAGTAATTTATTTTCAAGATGAAAAAGACGAAATATATTTTTGTTACAGGTGGAGTTACCTCTTCTTTGGGAAAAGGCATCATTTCATCATCTTTAGCCAAACTCTTGCAAGGCAGAGGCTTTGATGTTGCAATCCAGAAATTGGACCCTTATATCAATATCGATCCAGGAACGCTCAACCCTTACGAGCACGGCGAATGCTTCGTCACCGATGATGGTGCAGAAACCGATCTTGACCTTGGCCACTATGAGCGTTTTTCAAATGTGCCAACATCGCAGGCCAATAATGTTACCACTGGTCGCATATATCAGAATGTCATAAACAAGGAACGCAAAGGAGAGTTCCTTGGCTCTACGGTACAGGTTGTGCCACACATTACAGACGAGATAAAGCGTTGCATAACTCTGTTGGGCCAGACAGGAAAATATGATTTTGTGATAACTGAGATAGGAGGCACTGTCGGAGACATCGAGTCTTTCCCGTTTATTGAGGCCATACGCCAAATGCGTTGGGAACTTGGTCGCGACTGTGTCGTGATTCATCTTACGCTTGTGCCTTATTTGGCAGCAGCAGGCGAGCTGAAGACAAAACCAACACAGCATTCTGTCAAGAGTTTGCAACAACAAGGTGTGCAACCGGATATTATTGTTTGTCGTACCGAGCATCATCTGACGGAATCCATGAAGGCAAAAATAGCTCTTTTCTGCAATGTTGAAAAGACTTCTGTCATCGAGAGCATAGATGCACCTTCTATATATGACGTGCCAATGAACATGCTTGCAGAGAAACTTGACGTCGAGGTTTTGCGCAAGTCTTCAACGGCAATCCCCGAGATACATATAGAAAGATGGGAAAACTTCCTCAAGCATCTTCACAACCCTTCAAGCGAGGTCAATGTGGCCTTGGTTGGCAAATATGTTGAGCTCAAAGACGCATACAAGTCGATACGAGAGTCGTTCATACATGGAGGTGTTGCAAACGAGGCCAAGGTGAACATAATATCAGTTCATAGCGAATACATCAACGAGAATAATGTGAACGATTTGCTTGAAGGCGTTGATGGAGTGCTGGTCGCTCCTGGCTTTGGCAAACGTGGCATTGAAGGCAAGGTTTTGGCCGTGCGTTATGCTCGAGAGAACAACATACCATTCCTCGGCATCTGTCTTGGTATGCAATGCGCTGTTATTGAGTTTGCTCGCAATGTCATTGGCTTCCGTGATGCCGGCTCGACAGAGATGAATCCCCAGACAACACATCCTGTCATAGACCTTATGAGTGGACAGAAAAACATTCAGAACATGGGCGGCACGATGCGTTTGGGCGCATGTCCTTGTGTGCTACAAGAAAACACGAAGGCTTTTGATGCCTATAAGGAAAAGATGATCATGGAACGTCACCGTCATCGTTATGAGTTCAATAACAAATACTATGACCAGTTTGTTGAAAATGGAATGGTTGCAACAGGCCGTAATCCGGAACATGACCTCGTTGAGATTGTTGAAATTCCTTCGCACCCTTGGTTCGTGGGAGTGCAATTCCATCCCGAATACAAGAGTACAGTGGCCAATCCGCATCCGCTGTTTGTGTCCTTTGTGAAGGCCATGCTGGAAAACAGGAAACAAATAAAGAAGTGAACATTACTTAATGATTATAAAGACAACGGACAATAACTGATGAACAAAAACTCACTAATTGGATTTATACTGATAGCGGCGGTGCTTATAGGTTGGATGGTATGGGTGTCGCCATCGAAGGAACAGTTGGCGGAGCGTCAGCGTGTGGCCGATTCTATAAGGACTGCAAATATGGAACGGGCCCGTCTTGATTCCATAAAAACCGCAGAAGAAAAACTTAATCGTGCAAATGCTTTGCGTGTGGTCGATTCGACATCTTATGAAGGCATGGATTCCCTCGCTCTTCAAAACATGAAATACAATTCTTTGCGACAAAGCTATGGAATGTTTGCTTCTTCCTCAGAAGGTGTAGAACAAGCATGGACAATAGAAAACAAGCTTGTTAAGATTGACATTTCGTCGAAGGGAGGTAATGTGCACAAGGTCGAATTAAAAAATTACAAGACCTATGACACCTTGCCTCTTGTTAATTTTGACCCTGAGACAGAATTGTTCAACCTGTCGTTTTTTGACAATGACAACAAATTGATAAACACCTCAGAACTGAGATTTGAACCATATCTTAATGGAAGGCCATATAGTGGTGGAGACTTGGTGACATGCGACGACGACAGCGTAACCTTCTCGATGCGCCTTTTTGCCGATGATGCCAATGGAGTCAAAAATAGAGATATATATATTGAGTATCAGTATATTGTCAAAGACAACGACTATATGTTTGACTTCAATGTCAATTTTGTTGGCATGGACGATGTTGTTGCCCATAATACCAATTTCTTGACATTAGACTGGAGTGTCGATGTCCTCCAGACCGAGAAGAGCGTTGACCGTTTTACTGGTTCGTCGGTTTATTATATGCAGTATAGCAATAATGAGGTTGACAATCTTAATGAAAACAAGGATGACGAGGAGACAATTCAGGTTAAACTGAAGTGGCTGTCGTTCAAGCAGCGCTTTTTCTGCAATGTGCTTGTTGCAAAAGACGCGATGCAGAATGCAAAAGTGTCGTCGTCAACACGCAAAAACCCTTCAAATCCACGATACCTCAAGACTCTTTCGGCAAATATAGAGTTGCCTTACGATGCGAATGTGCCAGAATACAGCATTCCGATGTCGTTCTATTTCGGCCCTAACCATTTCCAGACACTGAAGAAATACGATTTGAACTTGCAGAGGCAAGTTAATGTTGGTAGTTTCTTCCTGATACGTTGGATTAACTATGGCGTCATTTATGTCTTCAACTGGCTTGGTTCATACGGTTGGAGCTATGGTATAGTGATATTGATACTTACCTTAATAATAAAGGTGATACTGTTCCCGATAGCATTCAAGTCGTATAAGTCAACAGCCATAACCAGAGTGCTTAAGCCCGAGATAGATGAGATAAACGCTAAATATCCTAAAGAGGAGGATATGATGAAGAAACAACAGGCAATCCTGACACTCCAGAAACAGGCTGGCGTAAGTCCTGCTGCAGGATGTGTGCCTATGCTTCTTCAGATGCCTATCTTGTTTGCTGTGTTCAGATTCTTCCCGTCTAGTATTGAGTTGCGCCAGCAGTCGTTCCTTTGGGCTGAAGACTTGTCAACATACGACAGCATACTCGACCTCCCTTTCCGCATTCCTGGATACGGTGACCATGTCAGTTTGTTCTGCCTATTGATGACAATAACGACGTTCATCTACACCTATGTCAACAACAAGCAGATGGACACAGCATCCAATCCCCAAATGAAGGGCATGAAGATAATGATGTATCTGATGCCGATACTGTTTCTCGGAATCTTCAATAGTTATTCTTCTGGATTGAGCTACTACTATATGTTGGCAAACATCATCACTTTCATACAGATGTTCTTGTTCCGCAAACTCATCAACGATGACAAGATACGCCAAAAGATAGAGATTGCCAAGAAGCAGCCCGTCAAGAAGTCAGCTTGGCAGAAACGCCTTGAAGAGGCTCAGAAAGCGGCTCAAAAGCAGCAGAGGAAGAAATAAGAAAAAATGAAGAGGATGACATTTGATGTTATCCTCTTTTTTGTGCCTTTTTTTGTGCCAATGTTTTATTCAGTAAGTCCCTATTACTAGCTTTTCGGGTTGGATTTTAGCAAGATTATTATCTTTGCAGCGTTAAATCAATTGTTCACAGATTCAAGAGAGGCATCGTAAAAAATGGCATATTTCCAGAGATATATCGACAATGTGCTTTGGGCGTGGAAAAATTCAAAAGACAGGAAGCCTTTGCTTATCAGAGGCGCACGGCAGGTGGGCAAGTCATCGGCTGTAAGAAAATTTATCTGTGTCCGCTAAATGTTTCTTAAGCTGTCAAAAAAAATAAGGCTGAACTCCAAGGAAAGGATTCAGCCTTTTTCGTTATCTTCGTTTTTTACCACAAAACCTGATAACGATGAACAAAGGTACACATTTTATCGGACAGCCGATATGCAGAATTTCCATCTGAAATACTTCTATGGTGAAAGCACCAATGCCATAAAGATACAGATCTGGGTGACACTCATAGCCAACCTGCTGTTGATGGTCTTGCAGAAAGGGCTGAAACGCCAATGGAACTTCTCTGGCCTGGCGACAATGGTTAGAATAACGCTTATGTATTACGTTGACTTCTACAGCCTCTTCAACAATCCTGAGAAAGACTGGTAGAATGTCCTTGCTGAAGCATCTGAAATACCACCTGAGCCGACTCTGTTTGACTAAGGGGGCTTCTTTTGTGAGAAAACATCCGCAACGCCTATTTACTTGCATCGCAGATGGATTTTCACCTATTTTTTTGTTTTAGCGGACAGCAATAATATTTAATAAGAACGGTTAAAATATTCAAGACACGATTTGCGTTTTTGCTCGCAAGTTGTGTCTTTCTTTTTCTCGCTTTCAAAAAAAATCTTATCTATTGCCGTCTGAAACAAGATGGTTTTGTGGTTATAAGAGAACTTAATATAATAGCAAGTTGAACCACAGTGGATTGAATAGAAAAGAAAGAGAATTTTCGAGGTGATGGTATAGGTTTATTTGTTAAATTGACCGTACCACTCCTTATAATTGTCGGTCAATCCGGTCAGATAGGCCGTGAATGTGTCTATTTCAAGGTTGTTGAAAGTGTAGTTCACGCGGCGCATTATTGAGTTTGGGAAATGTTTTTTTAAGGTCTCGTCCTTTTGTTTGTCGTTTTTTGTGTCGTAGAGGTCTATTGCTCCGAAGAGATGTAGAATCTCGTGGGCTATGGTGGGGGCTGCTATATTGCGTCCGTCAGTGTATCTGTTGAATATCACGCAGCCTTCCAGTTGATGTGGTGTGCAGCCGCTTTTTATGTTGCTTTGGTATGACGCACGGTTTTGTGGCAGGGCATGGCTTAGGCCTTGCGTGTTGCAGAAGACGATGGTTAGGCAGTTGTTGTATGAGCCCTTTTGTTGCACATAGTCAAGAAACTCGGCGTTGTTGGTATAGCCGGCGGCAATCATCGCCTGGCCGATGACATCGTTAGAGTTGAACCTTTCGTAAGGTCCGGCGGGAATGTGTTTTAGCCTTATGTCGTCCTTTTTGCCAAGCGAGTAAACCGAAAAAGAGTTGCTTTTCCCGAATTTTTTGGTTTTGTCGCTAATCCAGCCTGTTGCTTGCTTCACCTTTTTCATGATGGCTGCCTTTTCCGTCTTGCCCCATTCGCTTTTGCCATCCTGACTGACAAACAACACCAGAACGTACGTCTTGCCCGATAAGGTCCTTGCTGAACCTATGCCGCGAAAGTCGTTGCTCGGATCAAGGGTCGTGTCTTGTCGTGGAGCGAGGTTGAGCAGAGACGTCAATATGATAAACAAGGTGGTAATCATAGATTGTATTTGTTAAAGCAACAGCAAATCCTATTCCATTGCGCAAAAATAAGTGTTTTTTTTGGTATGTTTTTACATTATTTTATTTAAATTTGCAGTTTACTAGACAAGAATATGAGGATTGCGGTAAATACACGTCTTTTACTGAAGGACAGACTCGAAGGTATAGGATGGGTGGCCTACGAGACCTTGCGCCGCATGGTACTCTCGCATCCGGAGGTGGAGTTTTATTTCATTTTTGACCGCCAGCCCGACCCGATGTTTGTTTTTGCCGACAATGTAAAACCAGTGGTACTGTTTCCTCAGGCACGACACCCGTTCCTTTATATATGCTATTTTGAGTTGTCGGTTAAGAGGGCCTTGAAAAAGATAAAACCAGATGTTTTTTTCTCTCCCGATGGGTATCTTAGCCTGGCTTCTGACATCAAGCAAGTTGTACAGTTCCATGACCTTAATTTCGAGCATTTTCCAAACGATATGCCCAAGTTGGCTCTTTGGCACTACAAGAGGTTTTTCCCTCGTTATGCACAAAAGGCAAAGCGCATAGTGACAGTGTCGGAGTTTTCGAAACAGGATATTGTGGATTGTTATCATGTTGACAGCGGAAAGATTGATGTGGCATATAACGGTGTGAACGAGATTTTTGTCCCAACGTCGGATGATGAAAAGGCGGCTGTCTGCTCTCGTTATACTGGCGGCAAACCATATTTTATGTTCGTTGGCTCTCTGCATCCGCGCAAGAATTTGGCTAGGTTGTTTGCGGCTTTCGACAAGTTCAAGGGCAATACTGACAATGATGTCAAGTTGGTCATAGTGGGGGAGAAGCGTTGGTGGACAGAACCCATTCAAAAGGCGTATGACTCTATGTGCCATAAATGTGATGTTGTTTTCACCGGGCGTTTGAGTGCCGAAGACTTGCACAAGGTAACAGCATCGGCCTTGGCATCTGTCTATGTGTCATATTTCGAGGGTTTTGGCATACCGATAGTGGAGGCTTTCAGATGCGGAACGCCTGTGATAACATCCAATGTCACATCAATGCCTGAAGTGGCAGGTGACGGTGCCGTTTTGGTTGACCCGTTCGATGTGGATTCTATTGCCGAAGGAATGAAGCGTGTCTTGGATGGCGAATTGCGCAAAAATTTGATTGATAAAGGTCTTGAACGTGCCAGGTTGTTCTCGTGGGACAAAGCAGCTGTGGAGATTTGGAATTGCTTAGAAGATGTTGTTAAACAATGATGATGACAGTGACAATGACCAATGACCAGTGACGATGACGATGACCAGAATAGCTGGTGATGACAAGTAATACAAGAAAAAAGTAAATAAAGGTGGGTTCTATAAATTCAACGAAATAAAATACAAATGATATGGCAAATTTAAAATTTCTTTTCCTCGCTTTTGGCTGTTTTTCGGCATTTTGCTGTTTATCAATCGGTTGCATAGCCCGCTATACGCCCTCTTTCTGCTCAGCAATCTGCTCGAAAACCGACTCAAAATCACTGGAAATTAATTTATAGAACCTATCTAAAATGAGAAATTTTAGAAATTATGATGTTTGGAGTGATAGTGTCGAGTTGTCCATTGAAATATATAAATTGACAGAAAATTTTCCAAAAGCAGAGAGGTTTGCTTTGTCTGATCAAATACAACGGGCTTCTATTTCCGTTCCGTCAAATATTGCAGAAGGGTGTTCGCGAAAGTCGGAAAAAGAGTTTGCTCATTTTTTTGGAGATGTCGTTGGGATCTTCTTATGAAATTGAAACACAATTGGAAATTGCGAAAAATATAAATTATGTGTCCCAAGAACAATATGAAGATAATATTGAAAAGATTTTTTCTATCGAAAAGAGAATATTAGGTTTGATAAATAGTTTGAATTGTAAAAACAAATGAAATATTAATGAGATTATGACGATGATCCAAGTCATAGTCATAGTAAAAAAGTTATGGCAAAAATAATAATGTATCCTGGTCCCGCTGACAGTCAGAAAGAGGCGGTGGATTGGAAGGAAATAGAACTACAAAAGGCAGGTTTTGTTATTAGAAACATCCTTGTGCTTGGCTCTGGCGGTCGTGAACACGCCATTGCATGGAAATTGTCGCAAAGTGTCGGAAAACACATCTATATCGCTCCAGGTAACGCTGGAACTGCTGAAGTCGGCACCAATGTCCCGATTAAAGTGACAGACTTCGATGGAATTAAACGCTTTTGCATAGAGCAGATGATAGGCATGGTCGTAGTGGGCCCCGAGCAGCCTCTCGTTGACGGTATCGTTGACTTCTTCAAGGCCGACGATGAACTGAGGCATATCAAGATTATCGGTCCTGACAAGAGTGGTGCGCAATTAGAAGGGAGCAAAGCTTTTGCCAAAGATTTCATGGAGAAGTACGGTGTTCCTACTGCAAGATGCTTCAAAGTGAGAAAAGAAAATCTTGCTGAAGGATGCGGTTTCCTGTCTTCATTGAAAGCCCCGTATGTGTTGAAAGCCGATGGCTTGGCTGCAGGCAAGGGTGTGCTGATAATCAATGATTTGGAAGAAGCTAAAACTGAATTGGCCAATATGCTTGACGGTAAATTTGGCGAAGCGTCGTCAACAGTGGTTATAGAGGAGTTCCTCAAGGGTATAGAGGTGTCGGTGTTCGTGCTGACCGATGGCGAACATTATGTGATGTTGCCAGAGGCTAAGGATTACAAGCGTATAGGCGATGGCGACAAAGGCTTGAACACGGGCGGAATGGGTGCCGTTTCGCCGGTGCCTTTCTGCACCGATGATTTCCTGAAGAAAGTGGAAGACCGTATCGTCAAGCCTACTCTGCATGGCTTGAGAGCGGAGGAAATCGACTACAAAGGCTTTATCTTCCTGGGCTTGATGAACGACAACGGCAATCCATACGTCATTGAGTATAATGTCCGTATGGGCGACCCTGAGACAGAGGTTGTTATGCCTCGCATTGATGGCGACCTTGCCGATATGCTTGAAGCATGTGCCGACGGATGCCTTGACAAGGTTCGCTATGCAAAGAAACCCCAAACAGCAGTAACGGTTATGATGGTGTCGGGGGGGTATCCTGAATCATATAATAAAGGTGTTGTGATGAGTGGTTTCGGTGATGTCCAGAATAGTATGGCATTCCATGCTGGAACTGCCCAAAATGAGGGCCAAATAGTAACCGCAGGAGGTCGTGTCGTCTCGCTTACTGCTATGGGAACGTCTATTGAAGAGGCTCGAGAGATTGCTTATGCCGATGTGAAAAAGATTAGCTTTGAAGGCTTTTATTATCGCAAGGATATTGGAATCGACCTGTTGAAGTATGAAGGCAAATAGAGCACCATGACGATTGCAGCTGTCAAGATTAGACATTCAAATTAAGCATGGCTCGGATGATACGATTGAATAGGGTATGATCAGTTTTTTTAGAAATAGTTTTTTTATACAGCATCTGGCATTGTTGTTTATGGCTGTTTTGCTGTGGCTGCCTTCGTTTGTTGTTGTGCCGTCTGTCATGGTACAACCTACAGGTGTCACACCATTATATGATTTCGTAGTGTCGAACCTCGGTTCAAGGCCGTTGTTGCTTCAAATAATGGCTTTCGTGGCTTTTGTTGCCGAAGCGTTTTTCTTCAACGTAATATTGGTTGTGGGCAAGATTGAGCAGAAGGTCAGCTCCATAGGCACTTTTGTCTTTATTTTTCTTGTGGGTCTGACCCCGTCGCAGACGATGTTCAATCCTGCATTGCTGGCATTGCTGTTTGTTCTTCCCATAATGTATTTGTTATTCAGGCTGCCATCTTCCCATAGTGTGGAGACGGATCTTTTGAATGTGGGATTATGTTTGGCATTGGCGTCGTTTCTGTACGTCTATTCCGCTTTGCTGCTGATATGGGTTATGATAGCATTGGGCATGATGAAATCACAATCGGCCCGTCTTCAACTTATTCCTATGATAGGCTTTTTGCTGCCATACCTTTTCTATTTCTCAATACAGTTCATTCTTGGAGACATTGTTGAAGTGGCAAATCGTTGCTCCGACTTTTTCTCAAACATCAGGATTAGTTTCGATGGCTATGACATCGTGTCGGTTGCTGTTTTTGCTGTTTTGGTGTTTTTTTCGTTCCTTCCACTCAACGAGAATGTCCTATATGCACAAGAGCGACATGTAGATGTCAGGCAGAACATATCCGTTGTCTCCTTGATGTTTTTCTTCACTTTGGTTATGATCCTTCTGGATGGTGAAGTCTTTGGATGTGCATTGGCATTTATGGCATTGTCGGTGCATGATTCATACAGTTTGAGCAATGTCACTAAGACAAAATGGCTTGAACTTGTGCTTGATTTGGCCATTATAGCCGTTTATGTGATTCATTACATTCCTTTGTTCTCTTGATTTATGGGCTTGTTGACAAAATATTCGGATGTTGTTGAAGCGGGGTGCGACGAGGCCGGGCGAGGCTGTCTTGCCGGTCCCGTAGTTGCTGCTGCCGTGATATTGCCCGAAGGCTATGACTTTGCGGAACTTGACGATTCAAAAAAACTTGGCGAAAAGAAACGCCTGCAACTCCGTGATGCTATTATTCGTGACGCTGTTTGCTATGGAGTGGGTGTTGTCAGTGCAGCTGAGATTGACAAGATAAATATTCTTAATGCCTCTTTCTTGGCTATGCACCGCGCCATTGACCAACTTTCCCTCATTCCTCAACTTCTTCTTGTCGATGGAAATAGGTTCAATCCATACAAGAATGTGAAACATGTCTGTATAATAGGAGGTGACGCAAAATACCAATCAATTGCTGCCGCCTCAATTCTGGCCAAAACCTCTCGTGATGCAATGATGAAAGAGTATGACAAGCAACATCCTGAGTATAATTGGAGAAAAAACAAGGGATATCCTACCATCGAACACAAAAAGGCCGTGGCCCAATATGGCACTTGTGAGTTGCATAGAATGACATTCAATATGGAAATACAACTCAAACTTGATTTTTAGAATTTCTTTAGGTGGGTTCTATAAATTCAACGAAATAAAATACGGTTGCATAGCCCGCTATGCGCCCTCTTTCTGCGCAGCAATCTGCTCGAAAACCGACTCAAAATCACTGGGAATTAATTTATAGAACCCACCTTTAGTTTGTGCATCCCTGGCCTTTTTTGTAAAAATGTTCGCAAAATCTTGTTTCTGTCATTAGATGATCCTTTTTTTTGTATAACTTTGTAAGCAAATGAAGTGCTTTATGGTAAAAAGAAGGTCAATCATTTGTGTTTTTGTTTTTTTGTTATGTCTAATTGCTTGTAAATCAAACAAGTCGGAGCGAGTTCTGCTTGATGCCGTACCTCTTGAGGCATCGATGATTTTGGAGATTGGCAACCTTGACGATTTTGTACAAATGGCAAAATCAAAGTCGTATGTGAATGATATGTCGCATATTGTCAATTTGGGTGAATTTGGCTGCATGGTATCGGCCATAGACACTCTGTCAGGCAATGACAAGGGACTGCTCTCTTCATCAGCGCTTATGGTTTTGCTAAATGACGATGGTTGTCAAGGCACTTTCCTTTTGCTTAAGCCTGAAAATTCACTAAAAAATAGTGGCATCGTAAAATTGTTGGAAACTCGCAATATTGCTTATAATAAGTTCGATGGTGATGAAGAGTCGTGCTATGGCTTCTGTGTAAGTGGCCAAGACAGCTTGTATATTTCCTCAAATGGCGATTTTGTGAGCGTCTCTACCGATCCCTTAACTTGTCTTAAGCCATTCGCCCAACTCGACAATCAAGAGAAAATAACCATGACGACTGGATTTGGCTCCATTTCGTCAACGTTGGGAACATCGGTTGGCACACATGTCTTTGTCATGTCGGACTTGCTCCTTAAGGCCAATGGTGGTAGGTTTGCCGATAAGGCAAAAAACACTACTTTGCCAATACTTAATGATGACGTGTTCGCTGCAGCATGTGATTTCCTGTTGAAAGACGAAGGCCTTATAATCAGTGGTTATGCGGTGGCAACCGACAGTTCTGATGTTTTCAAGCTGAAATATCAGCAACCAGTTCGTAACTCTATCATTAATGTCCTTCCATACGATGTTAGGATGATGCTTCATTATGGAATGTCGGATATGGCTTCGTGGTTGGACGACAAGACCGACAAGAACCAAATTGCCACGATCAACAAAAAATGTGGAGTGGATGCCGGTGGGCAGTTTGCTGCCAATGTTTCTGAAATAGCCCTGGCCATGCTCTCTACAAACAACTCGCCTATTGCGGTGGCACGTCTAAACGACCCTGCTGCGGTCATCAAGTTTATGGGTCGCATTGATGCATCGTATGGCGTGACAAACGAACATACAACACAAGGGTGTACCGTTAAAACATTAAATGCGGACGGTCTGGGAAAGAGCTTGCTGGGTGACGAGTTCGCCAAAGTGAACCATTTTTGCTATACAATTCTTGACCAATATCTTGTGATTGCCAATAGGACAAGCGATGTTGACGAGGTTATAGCAATGTACAGGTCGGGACGAACACTCGACCTGAACGAAAACTTCCGAGCATTCCAAGACAATATGCTCGAAGAAGCAAACATTTCGTTTTATTTGCCGTTTCATAAGAACATTGACTTTGTCAAGTCATACTTGTCGAAAGACATGTGTCAGTTTGTTGACCAAAACAAAAATGCTTTTGAGTCCTTCCAGGCCTTCTCGTTGCAGATGTCGTCGGCGCGTAGCCTAATATATACCAATGTCTTTCTGCGCCAGTTTCAGTCGTCAAATCAGGAGAACCGTGTGATATGGAAGACCACTCTGGACGCACCGTTGTCATCAAAGCCTTTCATTCTTCCTGACCTCGCCGGCGGAGAACGTGTCGTTTTCGCTTTCGACAACCTTAATAATGCCTATCTGATTGACGCAAAAGGTAATGTTAAATGGAAGAAATCCATGTCGGAGCCTCTTATGGGTGATGTTAAAACTGTTGATTGCTATAATGACGGAAAAACACAATATTTATTCAATACGGCAAATTATATTCATTTGATTGACCGCAATGGCGAGTATATTGAAGGCTATCCCTTGCGTTTGCCCGTCGAGGCTTCCAACGGTCTTGCCGTTTTCGACTATCAAAATACCAAGGATTACAGAATATTATTATGCGGTACCGACAAGTTGGTCTATAACTTTACAATAAAAGGCAATGAAACCGAAGGGTGGAACCGACATCGTACTGACAATCTGGTTACCAAGCCTGTTGAGCATCTTGTTGCTGACGACAAGGACTACATTATACTGACGGATGTCAAGGGGACTGTACGCATCCTTGACCGTCAGGGCAGGGTGAGGGTGCCATTGGCCGGTGACCTCCAAAAATCTCCAACTTCAGATATATATTGTAACAGAACTAACCGAAAAGGCATAATGATGACATCAAGTAAGGATGGCAAATTGCTTTATATAACTTCTGACGGACAAACAGCACAGACTGATTTTGGCGATTTTGGCGAAAATCATTTCTTCCTTTATGAAGATTTTAACCAAGACTCTGATCCAGATTTCATCTATCTCGACGGAAATGAATTGCGCATATTCGACAAGTTCAAGAAAGATTTGTTCGCTTACACATTTATGAACGAAATAAAACAAAAACCGATGTTCTTCAACATCACCCGCAATCGTAGGCTCCTGGGAATTGTTTCAGAAACATCGCGCAAAATATATCTCATTGACAAAAATGGCACGATGGTATCGTCGTCAGGCATTATTGGCGAAACCCCTTTTGATGTGGGAAGCTTGCTAAACAACAACGAGATTAATCTTGTGACTGGCGTAGGCAATACCTTGTTTAATTATTCATTGAAATAAATTGAAACATTTGTGTCTGCCCAAAAATATAGTTTTATGAAGCGAGTCTCACTAATGGCACTAACTCTGATAGTTGGCTCCTTACCTTTGGTGGCTCAACATATTGTCTCTGGAACATTACAGCACCAGAAAAGCCAAAACATATATCTTTACTCATATACTGGCCAAGAAAAACTACTTATTGATTCTGCCTATGCCGATTTCCAAGGTGGCTTTTGGCTTGACACTTATCTTGAAATAGGTATGTATGTTGTTGAGACTGAAGATGTTTCTGTCGAATTTCTTTACGATGGCCATAGAATTCAATTCATTGAGAACGGCCCAGAAAACATTCGCTTTTTCGACTCTCCTGTAAATGAAAAATGGACTGCTTATATAATTGGACGAAAGCATTACAGACATAATTCAGAGGTGCTGAAGCAGGTCTTGCGGCAATACGACACACAGTCGGCTTTTTATGCCAATGCAAGGGAAGAGTTTGTCGCTCTACAAGAACATTTTAAGTCTTTCTGTGATAGTCTGACCGTAACTGATGACTATGCGTCGAGGCTTATTGCTGCCGATTGCCCTATAATAATCGACCCATTCACAACAGTGGAGCAGCAAAGAAGTCATGTCATGGCACATTTCTTTGACGATGTTGATTTCGATGACACTACACTTATACCCACTAATGTGTTGACTACCAAAATGATAGATTTTATATCGGTAGTGCAGTCTGACACGAGGCTTTCGCCCGACCCGCAGATGCGTATGGTTTTGGCACTCAACAATATTTTTGAGCATGCCAAGACTAATTTCACTACCTATTCATTCGCACTTGAATATATGTTGAGAGGCTATTCTGCATTAGGCATGACAGTGGTGACCGACTATCTTTTGGGCTATCCCGCATTGAAAGAGGGTGACATAACGTCCGAGCAAGGACGTCGCCTTGATGCTATAGCCGAACCATACCAAAAGGTTAGGGTGGGAGCAAAGGCACCACGAATAAACGCTACTGCAATTGACGGTCGAGAATATGACTTGTATTTGTCCCCAAAAGAATATGTGATAGTGATGTTTTGGTCAACCGATTGCCCATATTGCCATGAGTTCATTAACAAGATGCGCAAGAAACTTGACCTTGATGACGAATTCGAACTGCTTACTTTTGCTGTTGCCGATAGCATAAAAGAAGTTGAGGAACAAGTCGAGGCGATGAAAATTAAAGGTTTCCATTTTTATGACGAAGCACGCTGGGAAAGTCCCGAGTTCAAGGATTACCATGTGTTTTCTACACCTACGGTGTTCGTCCTTGACAAAGACAGAAACATTGTGTGCAAACCAAACGACTGGAGTGAGTTTAACTTATGGCTAAAATCCAGATGATATAAAAAGACATCGCTTTTTTTTTTGTAAATTTGCACAATCCAAAAACAAAAAAACACATATCTGATGAAAAATATGAGAAACCTTGCTTGTTTGGTGTTAACTATTTGTTTGATAGTGTTTTACAAACAAGTTTTTGCCCAAACAGCCGAAGACAAGTGGGTAGATTCTGTGAATAATAGTCTCAGTGTCGAACAGCGTGCCGCTCAACTTGTTTGTATGCGGGCGAATAATCCAGGCAAGCCC
>JAZLGA010000097.1:0-31575 GCA_045616045.1 Bacteroidales bacterium
TGAATTGATACTGAATAAGTTAAACAACAGACCGAGAAAAAGACTCGGCTTCTTGACACCAATTGAATATTTTATCACTAAATTTGCACCCGATATTAAACTGAACTTTAACAAAGTTGCATTTGTGACTTGAATCCTGCATATATAAACCGCTAATTATCAACATTCCCGTAAAAAAATATTCAAAAAAAAATAAAATGGTAGAATTTTAATAAAAAATTGCATAAATTTGCAGTGTCGTTATCTATGGATTCTGTTTAACAGACTTCGCAGGAACTGGAGAAACGACATGAATTGATAAAAACAGAAGTCTCGCTTGGAATTTTTTTTCTTAATTTGCATCAATAAAACGTCATTCTTATTAGGATTAATGACATAAATCAAACCATTATGAAAAAACTGTTGTTGTTTATCTTGGCTATATCGCCAATCATAATAAAGGCTCAAGAGGAGATGATTGTCAAGTGCCCAAGTGATAGGGTCGCATCATCAAAAATTCGTGTGGAGTCTGATTTTGACCAGGAAAGAGGCCTCCTGAAAGTGAGACTTTCGGGAGAAGGTAGTGAGGATGTCAATGCAATGTGGTTGATGAAGGATACCGTCACTTTCAAAAAATTGCGCAGATCTTTCGCCAAAAATGGTGGCCGCTTGAAAAAAACAAGTTTCTCAAAGCATCAGATAGGCTTCATGAACCTGAAGAAAAAGAACGCATATCCAATCATAAGCGTTACCGGGGCACAAGTCTTGGATTGTTACGTTCAGACCAACTCCGGTATTAGAAAGCGCATTCATAAGCAGATGCTGCCTTTGGACAATCTGTCGGCTGTGGTGCTGAAATTGCAGGTCCCCGAAGATGTTGAGACGGTTGTGCTTGAGTTGAAGAATCCTGTAATGACACGCAACAAGAGAAACGGCAGACGATACAAACTTGCATATATCGGTGACGATGTGAAAACAGAGATAGATGTCAAACGTGACTATTGTACCCCTAATACTTGCCTCTTGGCCCATCTGAAAGAGTGTGACAGCATATTCAGTAAGAGCGAAGAGGAACTCATCGCAATGAAGGAAGACGGGAACACCAGCATTGGCAAGGTAAAAGACTTGTCGGTTAAACAATTGGCCGAAATTGATATGATGCGTTTCGAAAATACCAAATGTCAAGACATTGAAGACGCTTTTGCCCATTTCAAGGCTTTAAAACAGCGCATTGAGAATTTCGACATCAAACAACAACATGCTGCTGCAGCTGTAGGAGGAGGTGGCTCTGGCACTACCGGAAACACACCGTCTATTGACGATTGCAATTACAGGAAAGTCAATGATGACTTGAATGTTGCCATTGTCAAAATGAACACTTTTGCCAATGAATGGATGACGGCAACCGACCCCGCCGTCAAAAAAGCAAAGAAACTGGCTTTCGATAGTCTTGTCAAGACTATTGATGCCAAAATCAATTCTCTCTCTCCCTCATGTAAGAAGAAAATCAGCCAGATCCTGTTGAAGAATTATCAGGCTGCCAAGAAACTTATAACAAATTGAAATAATAATAAAAAACTGACACTCCTGTCTGTAAAGAATGTAAATCTAAAATATAAAATAAAACTATGGCCGTTTCTGCAACATTTGAATTCGCTGACGCTGGCGGCAACGCAGCCGTCGCAGCAATCGCCAAGAACTTTTGGAACACTTATACAGTGTTGAGCTTTGACTATATACTAGAACGAGCTGTTGACAAAACAGGAAGACCTTCGTCGAAAGCAAAAATAAATACAATCAATGTAACCTTGAGAGGCATAAAGCAAAAAATGACACCATTCCATGACTGGATTAAAGACCCCGACAAGAAGATGAGTGGTGACATCAAAATTTATGACTCCACCGACATCTTGTCGTCAATGACACAAGGTGTGACGGGTACAGACCAGATTCTCGATGTTGATGAAATAGTAAATGTGCCCATTGATATGATGGCAGACAATTTGGATATGTCTTTGGATGATGCTTCTAATTATTATTCAGATGATGTGTATAGCGAAATGTCGCACAAAGACCTTGTTGATTGCGCAACGAGCAAGGGGGTTACAATAAAGCCAACCGATACTGATGAAAACATTAGAAGCAAGATAAGAACGAAGGACGAGGTCGACAAAATGACAATTGAACAGATTAACAAATATTGTGCTGATAATAATATTTCCAAAGGCTCTCTAAGCATAGACGAACTTAAAAAAGCTGTTTATGATGACAAGGTTAAGAAGAAGGAGAGAAATGACAATGCGATGGGACACCTGAAATCGACTGCCGACAAATATAAAGAGAAAACAACCAATGTCGCAAAGAGTGTCGCTAAGAATGTGACAAAAAAATTGTTGGAAAGTGCCAGATGCATAACTTTTGAAAATGCTTACTGTGTAAGTTTGAGAGAGCATTTTGAAAACAACCCAAAATCTCAAGGCGAACTTGACAAGACGTATCCATGGATTATTGAAATAGGCATACGCCCAGAAACCGTGAAAGTGTCAGGTGAAGAATTGTTAGGTGCTTCGGTTGGAGGAACTGCTGATTTCAGATTCTTTTAAAAGATAGGAGATTCTTGCCATGAGAAGCAAAATGACTGTTTTCAAGATAGGAAACGCCCCTAATCAAGCAGATTTGCTAAATAGTGCGGCCCTCAATCCTAGTGCCGATACTTTATGCCCTGAAAGTTACACTTTGTGCGATTTTTCTGTAGAAAAGAAAATGATGGCTCCCAATGTGTTGCGATTCTCAATTAATCGTAATGCAATTGCCCCATCGGCAAATATGCTTAAGTTCGGTGTGGCTTCTGACTTGGTGGGAGAGACGGTTACTTGCCAAGTGGAAACCGAGTCGGATCTGGATAACAATAATAATAACTCCTTGACTTTCAAAGGTTCAATAATTAAAGCGTCAATGAATGGCCGTACTATTTCGTGTGAGGCTTTGAGCGATGACTGCAATATGGGAAGCTTTATCAGAAGCCGTTGCTTTATCAATATGAAAATCAAGGATATAGTTAAAGCGGTCTGTCCTGGTGCAGAAGTGCATATTCATCAGTGTTTTGATAGTTTGGAGTTTCCTTACATAATACAGTATAACGAGAGCGACTATGACTTTTTGACAAGGCTGGCTAAACGTTTCGGCGCCTTTTTTTATTTCGACCAGTCGCAAGGTGTTGTCTTTGGAAAACCTATCAGTCTTGCCAATCCTATAGAGTTGGTGCCGCCATTTTTTGGCGTTCCAAATGGAAGTGGTATCAAATTCAACCTTGTCGCGAGTAGCCCTAATTTAAGGTTCATGGCTCACGATTATGAGAAAGACGCTGACCTGAATTCACCTCTGGCTGACTTTAAACGAAACGGTTCCGGACATCTATACAAAGCTGCCGCAAAAGGCTCTACTCCAATGGTAACCACCGCATGGGATTTCTATCTTGACGAACCTAACAGTTTGCCAAAAACACCGGCAGCCAATCTTATGGAGTTATACCGCGATGCCAAACTAAGTTCTTTTTCCTCGGAAATGGTAACGTGTTCTTGTGTCCTTTTCAGACTTGACATTCATGTCGGATCGGTTATCAAATTGAAACAGAATTCTTCGCCCTCGGACATCTGTAACGGTGTGTTGTTGGTGACCTCATCATGCGTTACTTGGGATTGCAATGGCTCCCCACAAAATGAAATTACCGCACTTGTCCTGCCTGAAGATAACATTTCTGACGAGAAGGTCTTTGCACCTTATATAGATGCCAATGCCTATCCAAGGTCAAGTGCGCAACGCGCCGTGGTACTCAATAATGTTGACCCAAAAAAAATGGGCAGGGTGCAAGTGAAGTTTTCGTGGCAGCAAACACCTGCAAATGACCAGGAAAAAGAAAAAATACCGTGGATTCGTATTGCCCAGCCTTATGGAGGCAACAAAAAAGGCTTCTTTGTGCTTCCTGAAATAGGCGAAGAGGTTATGGTTGGATTTGAACACGAAAATTTGGAAAAGCCTTTTGTTATAGGTACATTATTCCACGATTCCGACCAAGACCCTCAAAAGCAAATGCCTGACGACAAATGGGTTGAGGCCGCTGGCGATAATAAAGCCAACGAAGAGAACGAAGTCAAAGCTTTTCGCACCAAGAAAGGACATACTATCGAATTCCACGACACCAAGGAAGGAAATGGGTTTATTCGCATCTATGGCAACAACAAAAGCGATAAGGGAAACTACGACATTATCCTTTCCACCGACAAGATTCAGAAAGTGGACGGCCAAAATAAGGAGGATTATGTCCTGAAGAGCGCCGATGACAAAGCTCAAGCTTCACAGGAAATTAAAGAAATAGATTATAAGGCCGAGAATCTGCGCATCATGGTAAAAAGCAATGGTGGTGACATTATGCTTGACGCCGGCGAAGGTGACATCTTCCTTAAAGCAAAAAATATTCATGTCAATGCCACAGGCAATCGTACAACCATGATAACTGGCAACGATGTGCTCGGACTTAAAGGCGAACAACATGTGGAGGCAAAGAATGCGTCGATTAAGACAACTAAGATAAATATTGACGCTACCGGCGCTGTTGAAATCAAGTCTGATTCGATAAGCGCTGAAACCAAAAACAACACAACTGTGAAAGCGAATGGACAATTTGAGATTGGGGCTACAAAAGACGCAAAAGTGTCGGCTAATACAGGACTTGAATTGTCGGGCGGAAGCAAGACAGACCTGAAAGGCACTAATATCACAGTAGCAGGTGACGCAAGTACTCTTGTCAAAGCTCCTAAAGTGGATGTCCAAGCCGACGGCGTTAACACCGTTAAGGGAGCAACAGTTATGATTGAGGCATCTGCCGCGGGTACTCGCAAAGGCACTTGGACAGATTTATAAATGTAAAGATTGACAAAAGTTAATGAATCGATATGGCAGGTGATTTAAAAACAGTGTGTATGGGTGCAATGATGAAATGCAGCATGGGCATGACCCCAGCACCACTTACGGTGTTGCCACCACGCAACTTTATGATACAAGGCTTGTTTGTGGCCAATATCATGGACAATAAACCTATGGTAAACATCCCAACTTTCGGAATGTGCCGTTCGTTGGCAAATCCCACAGTGGCTTCGGCAACTGCGGCAGCAATGGGAGTGCTTACACCTATGCCATGCGTCCCTAATACTGTGGCCCCGTGGGCACCAGGCAATCCGCAGGTGCTGACTCAAGGATTCCCTACACTTACAAACACAAGCAAACTTATGTGCATGTGGGGCGGTTGCATCGATTTAATAAATTCAGGACATGTTTGATTGTAAAATTTATAATAACTTTGTAGCGTAATTTGTGGCGTATGGAGTAATTGACTTGTAGAAACACGATGGCAAATTAGTCTTGTACCACAAAAAAAAAGAATAAAATAATAGCAGAAATGGAAGATTTTTATGTTCGCATGCGTTATCGCAATAAAACCATCAAGTTCAAGATATCAGACCCTGACTATGAAATGGAACAACTGATGGAAAGCCTTAAAAACGCAACAGACAAAGAAGGCAAACGATTCTTTAAATTGCCCGAAATGATAGACTTCACACCAACAGACTACTTTTTTGGCAAAGTTGACGAGGTTACGGGGCAATGTGTTATACTGCAACCTCAAGTTGGAAAGACCAAAATGCGCATGAGCGATTATAACATACAGAATGGCGATATGCTCGATGTCGTACCCGACCCAATTGCAGGATGAATAATAGATGATTATGAATAAACTCAAGGCTATGTTGAATTTGGCACTCCTGTTGCTCGTGGCAACAATGGGATTCTCACAAGACTCCTTGCAACAGTCTATTTTGAAGGAGAATCTTGCCGATCTGGAAGAAGATGTTGGCAACCTTAACATTGCGATAAGCAAATATGAAGATATCGAACTTTATGACTACGAACTTCAAGAAGCAAATAACCGCATCAGTGCGTTTGCCATAAGCATCACTAAAGACAGTCCTCTTTACGAACAATATGAAGAGTGCAACAGGACTTTCTATCAGATAGAAAAAAGAATAGAGGATTTGAAAAACGAAAATTACAACATGCAGAAATATAACTCTTTGATGGATTATCTTAACAATTATCTTTCGCAAATGTCGGTTTATAAGGCTGATGGCGAGAGATATGTTAAGAAGAATATGCCAGACTCGTTGATGATGGTGAAAAAGAAAGCCTCTAACATCTATAGTAAAACCTTGGCCGATGCCGAATCAAATAAGGAAATAGTTGAGAATGACGAAACACTAAGCCAAATCTATCATTCCATTGAAGAATACAACTTCGACATCGACAGTATGAAATGCAATTCCAAAGGGCAATTGTACGAGACCATTTTCCGCATCGTCATGGTGGTGTTTGTTTTGTTTATGGTGATTAACATGCTACAGTCAAAACTGAAGGCTAAAAAAATGGCCAAGACAGCAAAAGACCAAATTGACAAAATGACGGGAAATGGCGACACCCCAATGTTGTGACAAGATTTAGAAGACTATAACTCATGAATTTTTCGCGAAAAAGGAATTGTTATTTTTTTTTTTTTTTTGAAAGGATTTTGAAATGAAGAGAATAATTGCCACATGGGCACTAATGACAGTTTTTTTGCTTAATGCATCGGCTCAGTTTTTGGAACTTGATTATCCCCGATTGTCCCAAAAATTAGACACGGTTTTTGTGGACTTCAAAGTCATGAAAGACGGACAGAAAATCAATGCGGGATATTTTGACAAAAGTTCGTTAGAACTCGAAGAAATAGGTTATAACGGCGATGAAGACATCTCATTGGTAGATGTGCTTGACATACGTGGCTACGACCAAGACTACGCTAACGAAAACTATTCGCTTGTTGTTCTTGTTGACCGCTCTGTGACAGAGGAAAAACTCAAAGCCCAACGAAAAGCCTTGATGGAGATATTTCAAGCCTTCCCTAACGCAAAATTCTATGTTTCGGCAATGGACGCCTCTCGCACTCCTACCACACATGTCAAAAACTCGTATCAGCTGATAAGTTGGATGGACAGCTATTTTAGCAAACCCTCAACAGAAGCAAAGTTCATATATAAGGCAATGGCTTCTCTTATTGAAGAGTGTCTTTGGACTGGAATACAAGACTTTTATCCCGAAATAGAATACAACAAAGGCCTCCAAGACGAGACCAAGAAAGCCTTTATCATACTAACTGACGGCAAGTATATGAACGATAAAGGCGGTTATATAGGAGGTGACGAGTTCTTCAGGATAAAAACGGCTCTCATAAATGGCCTTGACCCCAATAATGAAATTCAAGTCAATTTAGTCTATTTTGGCGACTACAGCTCGTTGGAGTCGTTCAATAATGAAGTTAATTATGTGTTAAGGGGTGATGACCGTTTCTTCCAGAAATATGACTTAACAGCTCTTAAAGAATATATGGTCCTCAGACCTGAACCAAAAGCCATGGACTACCGCATGGTTATACTCAACCCTCTGCGCAAGCTATATGGTGGCCAGAAAATAACACTTCATGCATATCTCGAAAAGGAAAACATTAGCGCCTATGGAAAACGGGACTTCACCATGGGCTCGCTTTTGCATCCTTTGGCAGTTAATGAAAACAAGTCAATGCGGATTAATTTGTGGGTGAGTTGCATCGCGGCAGGTCTGCTTTTTGTGCTCTTGGTGTTCTTTTTCTTCAAAATATTCTTTCCTGGAATCAAAAACATACACTTTAAAAGAAAACATGTCAAGACTTTCGAAAAATCCAATGTCTTGCCTTCAAGAGCAGAAGATTATGTCGGACAAAAATGTTACTATTGCAAGGATGACTTTGTCAAAGGAGACAAAATCATAACCAAGTGCGAACATACTATGCACTACGACTGCTGGAAAGAAAATGGATACCAATGCCCCGAATATGGCAAGACTTGCAGCGAAGGACGTTTCTTCTATAATGAAGATAACGTGTGGGACAAAAGAAATACACCATATTATCTAAAGTCTTTGTTGGTTGGCCTTTTGGTTGGTATTGTCGCTTGGACTATTTTCCGATGCTTCGCTTACAAACCCATCTTCCTCGATACCGTAAGCAAAATGTTTATGCTTTCGGATATAGTCGGCATCGATGTGACAGGAGCTGCGTTCGCCGATAAGTTGCACGACTTGTTCGCCTTTTGTGTCGTTGTCGGATTTTGTGTCACTTTTGTGGCATCTTGGATAATAGAACGACACTATAAAACTGTTTATAGGCTGCTTATACTTCTTTTGAGAGCCATAGGTGGTGCTGTTGGTGGCTTCGTCGCTGCATTCATTGGAGGCCAGATCGCTATGGCCACAGGCAAAGACTATAATTACTTTGTTGTTGACATAATCCCGTGGCTGCTTTTGGGCATCGTGGTTGGATTTGTTGTTTCATACAAGACAAATGTGAGTATGGTGAAAGCCATGTTAGGCGGTTTCTTGTTTGCCTTGCTCGGCTTTTGTACACTATATGTTTTCGACGATAGATACTTCTCGTTCCACAATATCGGCATCATGGCCAGCGTTTTGTGCATGCTTTCTGTGATGATTTTCTCGGGTGGCTTTTGTGCCATAGTCTCTGAACCAAGCAGAGTCTCTCAACGCTATTTCCTTCAGGTACAAGGTGCTTTCAAGACTCGTGATGTGGCCATCTATAAATGGATTAACCGGACCGGTGGATACAGAGTGGCTACCATAGGAAGGTCTGATTGTTGCTATATCGACATGGACTGGGACGACAGCCCAGGCATAGATGGCGTGCAGGCTGAAGTGTATGTCGAGGATGATACCCCTTATTACAAAATATTAAGCACCAACCAAACCAAAACATTGACCCACGGAACCTCATTCTCCATTGGTAAGACGGTATTTACATATATCGAAAAAGATAATATATGACCATTGACAAAAACATAAAAGCAGAAACATGGCTGTCTGTTCATTTCCCTTCTCGTAAGGAATGGATTGCGAGAAAAAAAAGTATATTCTCTAGAAACTATTCCGGGGATTTGCGCTCGTGCCAGCCTGAATACGGGCTTGTTGAACTGTCGCGCGATGGATTGTACGATATTTTCCCCAATTTTCTTTTCTACACAGGTAGTGAACTTGAAAAGAAAAATCTAGTGGACTTCAAATGGATAGAAAAGGTTTTAAAACAGCGTCGTGAAAGAATCAGAACAGTATTCCAGCCATTCGACTCTTCGTTCTTTAACCATTCTCTTGCCATCGAAAAAGAGGTCAATTCCACTGTCGATGATAAAGTGGGCATCCTTGTCGCAGCACTCACAGGAAAGGACTTCTCAAAAGAACCTAACAAGTATATTAGGGGAATGGCTCCTTTCGTATTGCAAGCAGCAAAATTAAGAGGCGATTATAACACCCTGTGCGGCATCATCACTTGCTTGCTCAATCATAACACTACTTATAGGCTTAAGAATAAGAAAGTGCGATTTGTTGTGAACAACCCTGACTTGAGCCACGATGAGTTTGTTTCGTATATGGAAGAACTGAAACCATTTTTCAAGTTTGTGGAAGAATGGTTTGTGCCGTTCGAGTTGAATTGTGAATGCAAGGTGCGCGACTATGGACGTAAATGCCGCTTCAAAGGCAATAACAAACTGATGCTTGACTATAATGCCACATTATAAATGCCGGTAATATATGCAGGACTAAAAGAAAACCAATTAGGTGAGCAGAACACGATACAATAACTTAAATTCCGACAAGCAATGAATAAAGATATAAGGATAAACTGGAACGAAGGAATGGAACTCCTCCCGGAGACTTTCATCAGTCTTGAAAAACAGATCGCCGAATACAGGCTTATGCTGCGAAAGGTTCAGGCTTCAAAACAATTTGGCCTTATTCCCGAAATGCCATTCAATGCTAATGTGTCGTTGAACGGCGACAATCTGACTGTGACAGGTCTTGAATGCCACGCATTGCTTCAACATGGCGATTTGGTTGACTTGAAGCGCGATGATGCCCTGAATCTCCCTGTTTCGGGTGACTCGGACTCACTTTATCTTGTGGTTTGGCCATCTGACGAATTGAAAGAATATGAGGCCGGCGATGTGCCTTTCGTGGCAAATGAGTATAAGTTTGCTTTCCTTGGAGTGGACGAGTTGAATGGTAAAATGCCAATAGCCAAGTTGGTTCGCATTAACTCTGCTTGGACCGTGCAGAATAATTATATCTTGCCTGTCGTGTCGATGTCAAGCTCTCCTGTCCTTTTGCAAACCATCGATGGGCTGGTGAAACTTGCCAGGCAAATCACAACACACAACAAATTTGGCAAGATTCGCTACCGCGATGTCATGAATCTGCTTGTTGACGAAATGGAGTGTGTTGACCAGAGCCAGAACCCTAAGGATATGGTTGTACTTTGCCGTCGCTTTGCCCGACTTTTGGCTTGCGGCATATCAGGAATACCTAATGGTATTGCCCATTACAACCCTTATGACATACAATTGTTCCTTAGCGACATCTATGCTCTCTTTAACAAGGCCTATGAGGCTTTGGTGAACCTCGACCTGATGGAACAAAAACAGTTGGAAAAAGAAAACGAACAGGCTGAAGAATGTCCAATATTGTAAAACCATATTCCCGATGTATATACAGAGGCCTTTGATAATGAAATATCCGGTCGTCGTCAAGGAAAAATCCGGCTTGAAAAAATCTATTGACCAATTTGTCGATATGATTATTTCATCTGGACGCTATAGTTTCAAAGCCGATGAAGACTTCGGTTTCTCTTTTGAAGATTTCCGATTCGAAATATACAATTCAGAATTGGGTGTCTTCCACAATAATGTCTCACAAAACCCTAAAGACATCATTGACACTATAGAAGACTCTTTGCATTCGTACAAGATGACTGGTTCCAGCCTTAATTCAGGAACATTCGCCAACCATTTGAAAGAAGTTGTCGAGAAATATGAGGTTCGTTTGAAGAATGTTGAGGTCAACACTGAATTCTTGTCCAACGGTTCGCTGTTGGTGGTTGCGGTCAGCGGCAATATTGACGATGGCTATAACACGGCTTACACTTGTTATAAAAAAATCAGAATCTGGTAGTTATGAACGATAATTTGAAAGAAAGATTTGTGGAACTGAAGAAAAAGATTATCTCTTTTTGGTCCGCTGAAGGAAAATGGGAAAAAGATAATCCAAATTCCCCGCTCTATGGACTCGACAAAGACCCCATTGTGAACATGCTTATAACGGCTATGGCTTATCAGGAGAGTCGCATAGATGACGAGACTGAAACTTTCAGGGAAAATATGGTTGGCGAGTTTGAAGAGGCCGTCCTCCCTTATCATGTTATTAAGGCTACACCAGCCATGTCGTTTATGACCACGGCAAAGATACAAGGATTGTCTCAATCATACACTGTTGGTACTGATGCCGATTTCGTCGTGCAAAAAGAGACTTTTTCAACTCATGAACTTTTCCATTTCCAACCCTTGTTTGAGTCCAACATTATTGAAGCCGAGATAACTTCTGTCAATAATGATGCTGATGGCAAAGTCAGATTGTCTTTGCTAGTAGCCGATGAGAAAGTCTCGCTTAATGGAGTCGGATTCTTCTTCCGCGATATGAACTTTGACGATGTCGTTATGAGAATCGGCGACAAGGAAGTGCCATTGATAAAACCATGGCAGTATGACAACTTCCCGATGAACCCTGATTTTTCCTATTGGAATGTGATTTATAACAAGTCTCTCTTGTTCGGTGCGCCAGAGCAATGGCATGACTTGTGGGCATCGCAAGATGTGAAATATTATATGGTTGACCCCAGTGCGTCTAATGTGCCTTTAGACAATGGCGTAACAGAGATTGCTTTGGAATTCAAGGGATTGGTAAATAATTGCATTGGAACAGATAATGTTTTCATCAATAGTTTTCCTGTGGTTAATGTGTCCAAGAAATCTTTTACTTTGTCATCTTCTGAACCAATTGTGAAGATTTCTTGTGACAATGGCGTTTTTATGAACTTTGTGGGAGAGAAAGACACTGTCGGCGAAGCCGACAAGTTTATTTTAAGACGCTACGGCTGCGAACGTTTCGGATTGTCGGAGCTTATGCGCTTGATTGAGAAATTACAAAAAAAGAGCAACACTGATTTTTATGCCTATCAGCTTGTCCCCTCAATGCAGGATGGCGATAAAATGAACAAATTGAGGATCCTCGTCAAAGACATTACAAGTAAAATCAAAACAGAAGCCCCAGTGGATCAAGGCATTTATGCTTTGTTGAAAGAAGATGCACAAATAGATTCAGCCATCACTTTGAAGGCATTGTTCACCAATGGAGCCAAAGCCAATGGCATTAATGCGAAATCGTTGGTGACATCAGTGCCTTCTGAACTTGACATAGCCAAGACAAGACTTTTGATGGCTACAAGTAACGGACGTGACGAAGTGGAAGACAATGAAGAGAAAAAAACACTTTCTCACTATTATTCGTTGACAAACGATAGAATTGTCACCCGTAACGACTTGAAAATGTTTTGTGTTAAGGAATTGATGAAAATGGGATTTCGTGATGTGACGAGGGTGGAATTGTCGTCAGGCGACGACTTGTCGCGAACTGTAACGGCTTTTGTGAGAAAAGAGACTTCGAAATCGGAAATTGAATCGGCTCAAAGAAAAATTGAAAAACTTATTGAAGTGCATAGCTCAGGCCTGATGCCGGTGAAGGTCAGGATTGTGTGTTGAACATTGTCGCATTTAATTCTTGAAAATGAGAAATAAGTGAGTGTTGTCAACAATTGGTTGGTGTTTTGAAAAATAAAGAAGAGATCAAAAAGGTTATTACCTATGGAACATTCGATATGCTTCATCAGGGGCATATTAACCTTTTGCGTCGTGCCAAGGAATTGGGTGACTGGCTGATAGTTGGTGTAACTAGTGAACGATATGATCGGGAACGCGGCAAACTGAATGTGCGCGACTCATTGCTCGCAAGAATCGAGGCAGTGCGGCAGACCGGATTTGTTGATGAGGTTATAATAGAAGATTATATTGGGCAGAAAATAGACGACATACAAAAATATGGCATTGACATTTTTGCCATAGGCTCCGACTGGGTTGGAAAGTTTGATTATCTGGAAGAATATTGCAAAGTGGTTTATCTTGAACGAACCAAGGGTATATCAAGCACCATGCTGCGAAATGAGTCCAGAAAAATTATAAATATAGGCGTTGTCGGAAGTGGACGTATTGCTAACAGGTTTGTCCCCGAGTCGAAATATGTAAGTGGAGTGAATCTGATCGGAGTGTTCAATCCACATAAGGATTCTGCTGTGAAATATGCAAATGCCCATTCTTTGATGTTTGCCACTGACAATTACGACGAATTCCTCTCGAGAGTTGATGCGGTATATATAGCGTCGCCACACCTCACTCATTTTGAATATGCAAAACAAGCAATAGTCAAAGGGAAACATGTCTTGTGCGAGAAACCAATGACCACCGACAAAAATAAGACTGCTGAGTTGTACTCTCTTGCACAAAATAATAAGGTTGTCATTCTCGAAGCACTAAAAACCGCATACTGTCCAGGCTTTATTCACCTTATATCAATGGTAAAGAGTGGCGCAATAGGCATCATCAAAGATGTTGAGGCTACGTTTACCAAACTTGTCGAGGAGAATACACGTGAACTTTCGCCTGATACATGTGGTGGAAGCATAACAGAATTGGCAACATACGTACTGCTGCCTGTCATAAAAATCTTCGGCGAAAAATACAATAGCATTCAATTCTTTCCTGTATATGGAAAAGGTGTTGACATATTCACAAAAGGAATGATGGTGTATCCAAACGGGACTGCGTCGTTTAAGGTGGGATTGGGCGTAAAAAGTGAAGGACAACTGATAATAAGCGGCACAAAAGGATATGCTTATGTGCCTGCACCATGGTGGAAAACAGATTTCTTCGAGTTGCGTTATGAGGACCTCGACCAGACGCGCAAATATTTTTATCGCTTCGAAGGTGACGGCCTGAGATATGAGTTGGAAGAGTTTGTTACCATGATAGAAAACAAACGTTATGATTCGTATCTCCTCAACCATAGAGAGAGCGAGGCCATTGCAGAAGTAATACAGAAATTCCTCTCAGGGAAAAATAATACCGATGTAAGATGAAAACAATAGCTTATATTATTGCTTATGTTTTTTATCCTTTGTCGTTTCTTTTTGTTCGCAACAGAAATAAGGCTTCTTTTGGAAGTTTTAGGAAGTCGTTTAATGACAACGCAAAATATCTCTTCATATATTTTCAGAAAAATAGGAATGATGTTGATTCGGCATGGTTGTCGCTGAGCAGGAGAACGGTGGACGAGATAAGATCCATGGGAATGAAAGCATATTTCACCTTGAGTCCCAAGGGTGTTTGGCATGCCTTGACATCAAAATATTGGTTCTATAATTCTTATTCGTCTGACATTATGTACGGCTTGTCGGGTGGCGCAGTTTGTGTCAACTTATGGCATGGGCTCGCATTAAAAAGCATAGAGTTCAATATCAAGTCGGGTGCCTTGGCTGACAGGTACAAAAACATGACGTTCAAGGAACGCTTCTATCATCCCGAGTCGTTCAAACGGCCTGACTGGGTGCTGTCGTCCACCGACTTCCAATCCGTAATGTTTGCCTCGGCTTTTCGCATAAGCCAATCGCATTGCCTCGAAATGGGTTATCCAAGAAACTCTATACTTACTTGCACCGAAACAGACCGAAATGAACACATGTCACTGTTTGAAAGTGAAGATGTAAAGTCAATTGTGTCAAAAATTGAAGAAGGTCATTATAGTAAGGTGTTCATATATATGCCAACATGGCGCGACTCTCAACGCGAAATCTTCATTCAGAGTTTCGACTTGTCCGTGATGAATGAAATACTTATGGAAAAGAATTCACTCTTGTTACTAAAACCACATGCAAACACTGTTGTGGATCGTAATGAAATAGAAAACTTCTCTAATATCCTGTTGGTTGACGGGAAGACTGATGTTTATCCACTTCTGCCAATAACAGATGTCCTTGTCACCGACTATTCTTCTGTTTTGTACGATTATGTCCTTATGGACAAGAAGGATGTGATATTGTATTTGTATGATTATAAGGACTATGTGAATGACAGGGAACTGTTTTATCCTTTCGATGTCAATGTGGTTGGCACTCGTGTCTATGATTTTGAACAACTTTGCTCTTGCATTGAAAGTGATGACTTTGCCATGAACTTGGATAAAAAGAAGGATATTGTGGAACGTTTTTGGGGGCCGACATCTAAGATTGACTCAAGTAAGTCTATAAGTGACTTCTTTTTTGGTGACAAACAAATGTTTTGAAAAATGACCTTTCGACGACTTGTTTTTAGAACGTATATACGTTTGCTTGAGAAACTGTGTCTCTTGCATCCTGTAAGAAAGTCATCATGCTACAACTTGTCTCTTCGGACTTTGCCTGAAGGAAATGGCAATACTGACATAGTGACTGTGGCATTTAACAACGACAAGATTATACCTCTTCACATACAATATGTAAGTAAGTATTATAAGGACGAACATACTCATATAATAGCCGACAACTCAACCGACATGGCTGTTTCTGTAAAAATCAGGGATTATTGTCGCGAGCATGGTGTCTCTTATATACGCTTGCCAAAGAATATGTTGGAAGCCAGCTACTCGCATGCTACGGCGTTGAATTGGGTTTGCAAGCATGTCGTTCGTAAGCGACGCCCTGCTTGTTTTGGATTTATAGACCATGACCTTTTTCCTATCAAGGAAATATCATTGATAGACATCCTCAAGAAACAGCATGTATATGGCCCTCTTAGGCTTCGTGGAAGCAAGTATTGGTATCTATCGGCTATACTGTGCTTTTTTGATTTTTCTTTTGTGAATGCAAAAAAAATTGATTTCATGCCTGTCAGATACGATGAAGACGAAAATAGCTATTTGGATACCGGTGGCGGTAACTGGCCTGGCATCTATTCGCTGATGGACAAGTCGAAGATGCGCTTCTGTAGCGAGCGGTTGGAGAATTATAGGGAAGGTGACAACCGTCATCAGGATCAAATTGAGATATTTGACGACAGCTGGTTGCACACAATCAATGGCTCTTATTGGAAAAAAATATGTGTTGAGAAAGAAAATGTCATTCCTGAACTTATAAATAAATACGAGAAATGAGTGGGTCGTATGGATGTTGGGGACGTGGACTCAACTTTGTTGTTTCAGACGAAAATTGTATGCCTATGAAAAGAGGCTTGGCCGGAACATCGTGTTTTAATATGTGCGTTGCGAGAAATGTGCTTGCATTCGTGTCTCCGGTTATTTGCCCAACAGCCCTTTCGTTACGTTCCGTCTGAACTGTATCAGTTTCCATCCTTTACTTGGTGAGCCGCATATTGTGTGTCCTAAGCAAAGTATAAGTGAGGCAAGCCATTTTATGCATTCTGACAAGATGCGTCTTGCATATTTTGTTTTGCTTATCTGAAGTGTCCTAGTCCTTTCGCTTTTGCCAATGGAGTAGGAGAGGCGGTCAAAATAGTCTTTGCTGAGTTTTCTTTCTGGGATAAGATGATACAGAATGGCATTGGGAAGGTAGTAGAAACGCATTCCTTGGTTGGCCATTTTGTCAAAGATGTCTTTTTCTTCGGCCCCAGCCAAACTGTCGCCTTTACGTCCCAAGTCCACATTGAACAACCCCACTTTGTCAAATACTGAGACCCTGTATGCGGCATTCCCACCTCCTGGAAAATCGTTGGAGGGAAACTCCTTGATCTTGTCACCTAGATATTTGCAACCTGTAATCAATGCTTTGGTGTAGTAACTCATCCATGCAGGCTCTTCTGTCTCGTATTCTGCAATGACAGGGCCGCCGGCAGCGTCTATGTCGGGATGTTGACGAAAGAAATCGGCGTATGCCTGCAAGTACTCTTTGTTGACGTGTGCATCGTCATCGACATAAACCAACACATCACCCTTGCTTTCTTTTGCCCCACGGTTGCGTGCGTATGACAGACCTTGGTTTGTCTCGACGAAATATCGGAATTTTACTTCAGGAAAGTCTGTGGCAAACCTGTTGCATTCGCTTTCGGTGTTGTCGCTGCTGTTGTTGTTGACCAAAACTATCTCGTAGGAATCTGCCGGAAAATTGTTTGTGGCAATGCTCTTGAGTACATTGTAGATGTATTTGTCGCGGTTATAGGTGCATATAATGACAGATAGGGTCATGGCTGATGCTTTAAATGGCACTTTCTTTGCGTTTTCTTGCTATTTCTGTAATTATTATAGTCAAGGCTCCAATAATAATAAGAAGTGAACTAACAAGCGACAATGTGTTTCCTGTTTTCCAAATCTTTGGCTCGTAGCTCATTACAATTTTGTGATTGCCAGCTGGAATGACAGCACTGCGTAAAAGGTAGTCGGCACGGATTATGGGATGCTCTTCTCCGTCAATAGTCATGTGCCAACCGTCTTCTCCTGACCATATTTCAGAGAATATCACAAGTCTGTCTTTGTCTGACATGAAATTGTAAGTCAGTTTGTTTGGCTTGTAATCTGTAATGCTTATCTCGCCTGTTGTGCTGTCGCTTGTGGTAAAATTGCCAATAAGGTCTTTAAATTCATTGCTAATTATTGCAGTGTGGCGTGTGTCGGTGGTAGCTATGGCGTCAAACTCTTCGTTAGGTGTTCCTGCCCATTTTATGTCGTTTACCATCCAAGCGTTACCGTAAGTCTCTGTGTTGAGAATTGGCTGCATTTCTGGATTGTATATTATGTATTTTGTGTTCAGCATATTGAGTACTTTCTGTTGTTTCATGTTGTCTGCAAGCTCCTGGTTGGTTCGGCTGTTTTTGAATATGGTGCTGAAGTTTTGTATCTCTTTTGTCAGATATCCATTGATAAGGTCTTGGTAGCGTTGCATCTTTGCACCATGATAACCACCTATTGATTTGTGGTAATATGATGTGCTTGCGTCGTTAAACATATCTTTTGTAAGGTCCAGCACCCGGTAATCTAATGAGTTGTCTGTTAGTATTGCTTCATCAGCATGTGTTTTGGCAAATGGTTTGTCGAATTGGCGTCTTGGAATGAAGTAGTCGCTGTTCATGTATCGTTTGTCAATAGGGAACATGTCAATGAGTATTAGAACAGCCAAAATCACTGCTGCAACAGGTTGTTTTATTTTCTTTGTGCCGTAAAGGAATAGCGGTATGGCTGACAGAATGATGAAAACAAGGCTGCGGGTGGCATCTTTGCGGAATATGGCAATACGAACATTCTGAAGTTGTTCAAAGAATGTTGCATAAATGGCACCGTTCTCTCCAGTCTGCATCCTGGCAAACTGTTCAGCTTCGGCTTTGCTAAGGAAATTGAAGAAGAGCCTCGGAGCAATGCTGAAAATAATGCATATACCAACAGTGACACCCAATGCTATGAATATCTTTTTGGTGTTTTTCTTGAAGTCTTCAGGACTTTTGAAAATTTCGGCCAAGCCAAGGAACCCGAGCAGAGGTATGCACAACTCGGCAATGACAAGTGTCATTGAGACGGCGCGGAACTTGTTGTATCCTGGGACAAAGTCGATGAAGAAATCGGTGAATCCCATGAAGTTTTTCCCCCAACTGAGCAAGATCGACAATACTGTTGCTGCCAGCAGTGCCCATTTCATTTTTCCTTCAACAGTCAATGCGCCAATAAGAAATAGGAAAACCACAATGGCACCTGCATATACAGGCCCGCTAGTGCCAGGTTGGTCTCCCCAATAGGCGTTGCTTTGGGCTATGTTTTGCTTGAATTGAGGGCCAACTTTATCCAGTGCAGGGTTCTTGTCTCCAATGTAAGCAGAAGCGCCGCCTTTGGCATTAGGTATCAGAAGACTCCATGTCTCGCCGATGCCATAACTCCATTGGGTGATGTAGTCTCTGTCGAGGCCGCTTGTTTGGTTGGTCTCGTCTTGCGTTAGAACCGGCTTGCCACGTGTAGTCTCTTTGCCGTATTCGTAGTTGGCATAAAGAATGGTGCTGTTGGTTAATACAGCTAATATTACGGCTACAAGCAAACCTGCAGAGGCCTTGAAAAATCGTCCCAACTGCTTCTCTTTCATGTCGCTTATGAATTGCGCAATGACAAGTATGATGCATATTAGTAATAGGTAATAGGTTATCTGAAGGTGGTTGGATCTTATTTCAAGAGCCAAGGCAAAAGCGGTTAGTATGGCTCCTTTGATAAATTTGCCTTTGTAGGCGAGAATGATACCCGCAATGACAGGGGCCATATATGCCATGGCATAGGCTTTGGTGTTGTGCCCGGCACCGATTATTATGAACATATATGAAGTGAAACCGTATGCCAAAGCACCAGCAACGCTTATCCCAATGCTACAGTCAAGAACCATGAGCAAAAGGAAAAAGCCCAACATGCCTACAAAAACGGCTCCTATTGCATCAGGCAAGCCCAACGACAAGACATTGTGAACATTTAAGAATAGGTTGGATTTATTATGCGTAGAGATGTTCCACGTTGGCATTCCTCCAAACATGGAGTTTGTCCAAAGTGTTTGCTCGCCTGTGGTCTTGAGGTGCTCAACAGTCTCTTGTGACATGCCTTTCCACATCTCGATGTCGTGTTGCTTGACACGCTTGCCTTCCAAAACTGACGGAAAATAAGCCAAAGTTATTGTTGCAAAACATATAATGGCGGCTATTATGCCTATGGCCTTGCCATGTTTCTTGAAAAACGATTCTTTCATCTTGTGTGTTGTAAGTCAGTGAATTATAATATCATAAAAATGAAATTTTGCCTTTGCTTGCCGCAAATTTGGCAATCAAGCCGCTAAGATAACACTTTTTTCGGCAAGACGGGCAAATTTGTCCTTTTTTTAAGTGCTTGAACTTATTTCTTTTAAGTGACTTTGGCGGTGTTTTGATATTTTTGTGTAACTTTGCCGAAAATATATTGTTTATGGCAAGGATTTTGGCGATAGACTTGGGACGCAAGCGTTGTGGCATTGCAGTCACCGACCCTTTACAGATCATTGCAAATGGTCTTACGACAGTCTCGGCTGCAGAATTGCCCGATTTTGTGGTGAAGTATGTCGACCAGGAGGATGTCGAGTGCATCGTTATTGGCGAACCGCGCGACATGCACAACAATCCGTCGGATTCAACCAAATACATACAACCTATTGTCAACCGCCTGAAAAAGCTTTTGCCAGAGATGAGGTTTGAACGATATGACGAAAGGTTTACCTCCGTTATAGCCCATCAGACAATGATTGATGCCGGATTGAAGAAATCAAAACGTCAAGACAATGAACTTGTCGACACCATAAGCGCAACACTTATACTTCAATCATATATGACAGCATCGAAACATAAAAACAATTAGCCGAAATAATTAAAAATCATGATATTACCTATAGTAGCATACGGTCATCCCGTTTTGAAACAAGTGGCAGTGACAATAGACAAGGATTATCCTGAATTGGGAAAGACAATAGCTGATATGTACGAGACACTTGCTTGTTCTGAAGGCGTTGGCTTGGCAGCCCCGCAAATAAACAAGTCAATCCGTCTCTTTATCGTTGACGCTAATCCTTTTTATCCGGACTATCCCGAGGCTAAGGATTTCAAGCACACGTTCATCAATCCACAGATTATTGAAACTTTTGGTGAAGATATTCATTTCAAGGAAGGCTGTCTGAGCCTGCCTGGACTGAGCGAGGATGTGGTCCGGAAAGATAAGGTTAGGATGCGTTATTGTGATGAGGCTTTTGTCGAGCATGAAGATGTTTTTGAAGGTATATGCGCACGAATAATACAGCACGAATACGACCACCTTGAAGGCCATGTGTATATTGACAGACTCGCACAAATGAGAAAAATACTGATTGCAGGTAAACTTCGTAACATCGCCGAAGGCAAATGCAAAGCTGACTATAAAATGATTTTCTCCAGAAAAAAAAGAAACAATTAATTAATAAAACTACAGAATATGAAAAAGTTGACTCTTGTGCTGCTGGCCTTGGCCTTTTTGGCTTCGTGCGGCAACAACTCTGGACAAAAGACAGTCGAACAACTTGAGAAGATAGTCATAAATGAAGACCTGTCGCTGAATAGGGAAGTGGCTGCCGAACTTATTACTGCTTATGCTGATTTCGCCAACAATAACCCAGACGACGCGAAGTCTCCCGACTGCCTTTTCAAGGCTCTTGAATTGGCTGTCAACATGAAAGATGCTGAAAATTCAATGCAGATTTTAGATAAGTTGCAAAACAACTATGCCAATTATGAAAAGACTCCTACTGCCATTTTTATGACGGCATCGTTGGTGTGTGAAGACATCCTTGGTGACTATGGCAAAGCCAATTCCATGTATGAGAAGATAGTCAAACAATATCCTGAAAGCGAATGGGCAACTACAGCCGAACAAGCTATGAAAAATTTGGGCAAGACACCTGAGGAACTCATTCGTGAGTTTGAGATGATGAATGACAGTCTTGCAGAAGTGGTTACAGAATAAGATTATGTGATATTTTAAAATTAAAGGCCGACTATTGTCGGCCTTTAATCGTATGGATGTTCTTGATTCTATAGATTGAACATCTTTTTAAGTTGTTCAATCATGTCAAGACGTTCCCAGCCAAAGAACTCGACATTTTTGTAAGTGCGTCCTTCTTCAACGAAAGTGGTTTTGTCTTTGTAGAACACTTCCACTTTGCGAGGCTCTGGATTACGTCCGAAGTGGCCGTATGAAGCGGTTTCCTCGAAGATGGGGTTGGTGAGTCCAAAACGTTTAACGATGGCATAGGGGCGCAAGTCTATGCTTTTAAGGACTTTCTTGGCTATTTCGGCATCACTAATGATGTTGCCCTTGTTGTCTTTTGCGTGTGAAGTGCCTTCGGTGTTGATGTAGAATCCTACGGGCTCAGCTATGCCTATGGCGTATGCTATCTGGACGAGAACACGGTCGCAAACACCTGCTGCAACGAGGTTCTTGGCTATGTGTCGTGCTGCGTAGGCTGCCGAACGGTCAACTTTCGAACTGTCTTTGCCAGAGAAGGCTCCACCTCCGTGTGCTCCACGACCGCCGTATGTGTCAACTATTATCTTACGCCCGGTTAGGCCTGTGTCGCCGTGAGGGCCGCCTATGACGAATTTTCCTGTCGGGTTGACAAAGAGCTTCATGTCGTCGCCGAATAGTTTGCGCAAATGAGCTGGCAGATGGCGCTTTACCCTTGGTAAAAGGATGTTGCGAACGTCATCGGTGATTTTTTGCGACATAGTGTCGTCGTCTGCAAACTCGTCGTGCTGAGTGCTGATGACTATTGTGTCAATGCGCACGGGCCTCCAACCTTCTTCGTACTCAACAGTGACCTGTGATTTTGAGTCTGGACGGAGATATTTCATCTGTTTGCCCTCGCGGCGTATTGCAGCTAGTTCACGAAGAAGCATGTGTGCCAGGTCTATGGTGAGTGGCATGTAGTTCTCGGTTTCTTTGCATGCAAAGCCAAACATCATGCCTTGGTCGCCGGCACCTTGGTTCTCGGCCTTGGCTCGCACCACACCTCGGTTGATGTCGTTCGATTGTCCGTGCAGTGCCGACATGACTCCGCACGACCGGGCATCAAATTGGTATTCTGACTTGTTGTAGCCAATGCGGTCAATGACGCGGCGAGCTATGTCCTGAACTTCAACGTAGGCATCTGTCTTGATTTCGCCTGCAACGACGACCAGTCCTGTTGTCACTAAAGTTTCGCACGCCACTTTTGACTGGGGGTCATGACGCAGAATTTCGTCCAATACGGCATCCGATATCTGGTCGGACACTTTGTCGGGATGACCTTCCGACACTGATTCTGATGTGAAATAATAACCCATTACAAATTGCTATAATTAATTGATGATTAGTAATTTGTGAAAAGTTTTTTTGATTGAGTGTAAAAGGAAAAACGATATTGCTTTAGCATTTTTTCTTGTGGTTGCAATCAATACAAATCTTTCCACTTTTCAAGGTGCAAAGATACACATTTTTCGATACGCGAGTTATCGTTGTAAAATTTTCTTTGTTGATGTTTTAGAGTTTTATCTCCAAGTTGTCGGGCAGGCTGATGCTTCCGCATTCGTGTTCGTGGCAGGCTGTCCCCGAATCGTTCAAAGTGCCGTTCAGGAAGGCTTTCACCACGTCTTCCACCTTGCCGCTGCATCCTCGCACCACTTTTATCTGGTTTCGGCTCAGCACGTTGACGGCTCCGTCGCCCATGTTGCCTGCCAGCATCACTTCTACGCCCATGTCGTGCAGCTTGGGTGCTATGTCGCTCTTGCAGCCGCAGCCTACGGGCGAGTCCATGCGCTCGTAGCTTACTGGTTGGCGTTTGTCGTCAATGGTGCAGATGGTGTAGAACTGGCAGCGGCCGAAGTGGCTGTCTATTGTGCCGTCTTCTTTGGTAGGTAATGCTATTTTCATGGCTTGAAACATTAATAATCGGGTGCAAAGATATGGAAATTATTCAATTCTCACCCAGACAGAGAGTGAAGTTATTTTCTCAGCCAAAGTCCGAAAAAGCGGTCGTAAATGCTGTAGCCGTCCTCGCTTTCGGCAATCAAATCCTTGTCGATAAGGACACTGACGGCGCTTCTTACGGTGCTTCCTGCTCCCAGTTGGTGCTTTTGCAGGAAGTCTTTGCCGCTTATTTCCTTTGCAACACCTTCCTTGGCTATTGCTTTTATGACTGACAACTGATTGGAAGTTAGCAGTTTGCAGTATGTACGGAAAGTCTCTTTGTATTCGTCTAAAATGTCGTTTATGGCTGAGGTCAAAGCAGTCTTGTCGATCTGGCGGATTTTGTATTGATAAAGTCGGTTTAGTACGCATTGAATGTACCAAGTGTGGCCGAAGACAGTAGTATATAGTTCATGGAAGGTGTCTTTTTGCAAAGTCTGTTTGTTTTTCTCAAAATGGTGCTGTGCAAACTCAAAATAGGCATCTTCGGGTATTTCGTAGAGCGGAAACATCTGCGTGCTTTGGAAAAACGGACGGTTGGCGGATGTGAACATCTCCGTCATCAGGTGTTTTTGGCTGCCGGCGAAAATGAAATTCACATTGGTGAGGTGCTGTATATGGCTGCGCAACAGGGCCTCTATTTTCGGTTCGGGGTATTCTGCAATGGTTTGGAACTCGTCGAGAGCCACATAGCATGGAAGTTTTGACTTTTCAAGCCAGCCGAGCATCTCACCTAACGAGGCTTCAGCTGCGGTGGGTTGTATGTCGAGACTTATTTCAGGATTTCCCGTGGCGGGGTCGGCGGTCATAACAGGTCTCAGTGACTTGAACCAAGATGCAATTTCTTTCCAAACGCGTCCCGAAGGCATTCCTATTTTGCCCAAAATCTTTTCTCCCAAGGCTTTGACCATGTCGGCGAGGCGTATGGTTTGGTCCAAATCAACATAGATGCAAATCGCTTCTTTCGACGAAATTTGTTCAAAAATATGCTTGATTAAGCCTGTTTTTCCCATCCTTCTTGGACTGATTAAGGTTATGTTTCGACCATTTTTGAGTGCTTCGGTGAGTTTTTTTGTCTCGTCTTTGCGGTCGCAGAAGTATTCTTTGCCATGATAGGCAAGTATGGGGAATGGATTGATTTCTTGATTGTTATTCGCCATCTTAGTTCGGTTTTAATGATTTATATCTTCGTTTAAGGCTAAAATTATGGAGCGAAAAAGTTGTGACGAAATTTTCGCAACGAAATTTTCGCTGCAAAGATACGCATTTAATTATATGTTTTACAATTTACGAAATCTTTTTTATAGTTTCAGCCGACTTATAGTCCCGCATCCCAATTCTGAATTGTAAAACACGCTATAGGCATATCCTCCATATACTTTGAACACCCTCGGATAGATGCTCTTGCCGGCTTTGCCGCCCATCGATACAGTTCCTTTTTCGGGGTTGTAAAGCCCGAGATAGTTGATGCCGTCCTTGATAAAAAGTCCGTAGGTCTTGCCTGTGGCTTCGTCGGTGAAGAACTGGTTTTTGAAGTGTTTCTCGCCAGACAGCACTTTTAGCTTTTGTCTCTTGCTTATTTTGAAATCTCGATTTATCTCGATGATGTTCAGCCTGTCAAGGTCGATAAACTGGATGCGGTCGTCGAATTTCAGCATGGCGATGTGGTATTCTTTTGCCTCGAAGTGGCAGTAGGCCTGAATTAAGGCTTCCAGTATGGATGTTTCGACCAGAGCGACCATGTAGCCGTCCCAAACGCCGTCGTATATGACATCAACGCATTCTTTCTCCTGTGTGTATTGGTGATATTCTGCTTGTATTCTAGCCCATTGCGACTGGCATGCCTGATAACCAACGGTGTCGAGGAAATGGCATAGCGGCCGCGGCTTTTTGTCGGGGTCGTCTTTCAGGATATACGAGAAGCTCTGTGTCTTGCCGTGGTTGTGTTTCAGGTAATAAACGCCTCTGTCGTGCACCTCGTTCTTGATGATGTAAGCCCCGTTGAATTCGCACAATATCCTTAGCATCTTTTCGCGGTAGTATTCTCTAGAGAATGTTGATACAGGCAAGATGTCTTTGTCAGCGTTCACCCAGACTTGCAGGCAACTGTCTTGTCCTACTAAAATTATGTCATTGAAAGCATCGATGTATATCTGCTCGTAAAAGTTGTCGAGTTTTTTGCGTGATTCTTTTATGCCAAAGGTATCAAGCACAATCAAGGATGATTTCTTGGACATATTTTCAAGCAGAAGAATCTTCCCGTCGATAAAGGCTATGTCGGCGATGTTTCTTGCCGTTCCGCTTCTGTAGAAGTCGCTGCTGGTGGTGATGCTCACTTCCTGAATCTCATAGTTCATCTTTTGCATCGTAAAGCTGAGATTGAGCGAGTCGTGTTGCAATTGTTTGGGTTTTAGCATGACGATAGTGTCGTGATAACCTATGCAGGAAAAATGCAGTGCGGTCTCTTTGCCGTTGTGGTATATAAGTAGTTCATAATGCCCTTTTTTGTCAGTGCTTGTGCCGTATTGTGTATTGACAATGCTGATGTTCACGTTCTCCACGCCGAGATTGCCGTAAACTGTAGTGTGGTTTTGAGCAAAGAGGGAGGCGGTGAGGAAAGCCAGTATGGTGATTATGGTAAATCTTATTCTCACAGGCGGATTTTTCTGCAAAGTTAATGTAAAAATCGTGAATTTCAAGAAAATGTGTATCTTTGCATTGGTAAAACTTGAATGATATGGGAGTGGCATTTGATGAGAACGAACAGAAGTTTGTCTTCGACTTTGAGCATGACGGAGGCGATGACCTTGTCAGTCTGACGGGTGAAGGCTATCAGGTTGAGGCGTTTGGAAAATGCTTCTACTACGGTTATGAGTTCGCCGAACAGGTTGACAGCATTTTGCGCAGCTCATTCATCAAATATGTGAAATTCACTGACGATTTGAAAAACAATCACGACCTGACCCAATTCATTCAACGGGCCGTAAACAATCTTGATAAAAAAATTAATCTTTATGATTATGACCTTGTTGTGATGCCTGAGTCGTCAAGCAAAGTAAATCAGTACATGATGCGCTATATCTATCGTTTTGCCCAACCGACATTGAGAAAAATGGAGTTGATAAAGGCTTTGCCTGCCAATATTTCTTTTGACATGGATGCCTTTGAAAAACAGTATCTTGATGATGAACTTGAAGACGGCAGGCCGCGTTACACTGAAGCCCAGAAAAACGAAGTTAAACAGTCGATTGAAAAAATGCTTGACTTGATTCATCAAAAGGACTATTTCACTATTGCCAAAGATGTGAAAAAGAGCCGTTTCCGCCCGTATATGATGCATTTTTTGAAATTTGCGACAAAGGCCGACGAAGAATTGTGCTCCACTATCCGTCAGCAGAATGTCCTCATCATTGACGATGTGGCCACTAGCGGCTCGACACTCAATGAAATTCTTCGCACCTTACGTATCCTGAACGAGGACAATGATATCAGCATCTTCAGCCTCATCGGTAGAAAGGATTTGATGGCTGAAACAGTTTAAAGTCTTTCACTCAATCCTTGCTATATACAGTGATTTTCTGTTGCCTCTCAGTTCAGCCGGATTTGCAACGTCTAGTGCGTCAGGTCTTGGAAAGCCTCTTCCATGCTAATCTCTCTATGCTGCATCGACTTGATTGTCAGATGGTTGTCTAATGACCAGCGAATGAGTCTCTCTCGTATGTCGGCGTCGTCAACAGGTTCGATGACCCAAATACCGTTTTTGCCTTGCTTGACGCTTTTTACGCCATCTATTTTTTGCAAAGCTTGTTGCGTTGTGGCACTCTCAAATTCTACCATAAGGACATTGCCTGTAGATAGTTTTAGGTTTTCAACTTTGTCGTCAGCGACAACAACACCTTTATTTATAATAATGGCACGGCTGCATACTGCGTCAACCTCTTGCATGATATGGGTAGAGAAGAGTACAGTTTTCTCGCGGCCAAGTTCCAAAATGAGATTGCGTATGTCAATCAATTGGTTGGGGTCGAGACCAGAAGTGGGTTCGTCAAGGATGAGCACCTCAGGGTTGTGTATCATCGCTTGGGCAATGCCCACGCGCTGGCGATAGCCTTTCGATAATGCACCTATTTTCTTGTGAGCTTCGATGCCGAGCCCGGTTGCCTCAATCATGTCGTTGATGCGCTGTCTGGCAAGTTTGCCTTTGATGTGGTGAACACCAGCAACGAACTCAAGGTATTCGCGGACATACATGTCAAGGTACAAGGGGTTATGCTCGGGCAAGTATCCGACAACGCGCTTGACATCAATGGGATTTTCCATTGCGTCAAACCCTTTTACGATTATGCGCCCCGTAGTGGGAGGAATGAAGCATGTTATTATCTTCATTAGCGTTGACTTGCCAGCTCCATTAGGGCCCAAAAGGCCGATAATGCCCTTGTCAATGTTGAGACTCACATCGTTGAGGGCGAGTTGTTCGCCGTATTTTTTAGTTACATTTTCGATATTAATAATCATACATAGTAAAATATGCCGCAAAAATAGCACAATAAAAGCATAATATCAAGAAGATAGTGATTATGAAAATCTTTTTTTTGGCAATTTTGAAATTTGTAAATGGAAAAGTTGTAATTTTGCGGTCTCGTTAGAAGTCCATTGTTCTGTCTTCTTTCGCGCTTGTTTCTTTTTGTGGGTGAACGTAAAAAGAAGAAAAATTTGCGTGATATGAAGAAAAGATGTATTTTTGTACCCCGCTTTTGAAGCGTGAGTGATGAGTAAGAAGTAAATTAAATAACTGAAAATGAACACATTAAGTTACAAAACAGTAAGTGTCAACAAAGAAAACGCCAACAAGAAATGGTATGTTGTTGATGCGGAAGGCCAGATACTTGGTCGCTTGGCTACCGAGATTGCCATGATTCTCAGAGGCAAACGCAAGCCATCATTCACACCCCACAGCGACTGTGGCGACAATGTGATAGTCATCAATGCTGAAAAGGTCATCCTGAAAGGCAACAAGATGGACGAGAAGTATTATGTCCACTATACAGGCTATCCTGGTGGGCAGCGTGTGCGCTCGGTGAAAGAGCAATTGAACCGCAAACCTATAGCAGTGTTGGAGCACGCCGTTAAAGGCATGCTTCCCAAGAACAGACTTGGAAGCCAACTGTTCCACAACCTTTATGTCTATGCTGGTAGCGAACATAAGCAACAAGCGCAACAACCAATCGAACTGAAAATTAATACAATTAAATAATCATGGAAGTAATCAACGCTTTAGGTAGAAGAAAGACCGCAGTTGCTCGCATTTATGTTAAGAGTGGCAACGGCAGTATCACTGTGAACAAGCGCGACTACAAAGAGTATTTCCCTACAAGCATACTTCACTATGTAGTGGAACAACCTCTGATGCTTACCGACAATCTCGGCAAGTTTGACATCAAGGTTAACCTCGATGGTGGTGGTATCAACGGCCAGGCTGAGGCTTTGCGTCTTGCCATTAGCCGTGCTTTGTGCGAGATAGACCCTGAGTATCGTCCAACCCTGAAGGCTAAAGGCTTGATGCGCCGCGACCCACGTATGGTTGAGCGTAAGAAACCAGGTCAGCCAGGTGCACGCAAGAAATTCCAGTTCAGCAAACGTTAATCTTTGCGTAACGCGGATATGTTTAGTATCCAAACCGTTGAGACTACCGGACTTGCGGGCTACTCGATGGTTGAATTAAGTGAATGTAAACATTAAAAAAGAAAAAAACTCATGACACAAGTAACATTTGAAGAATTACTCGATGCAGGTTGTCACTTTGGACACCTCAAAAGAAAATGGAATCCTAATATGGCTCCCTATATCTTCATGGAGCGTAATGGAATTCATATCATCGACCTTTACAAGACCCAAGCCAAGATGGACGAAGCTGCCGCTGCACTTGCTCAAATAGCAAAGTCTGGCAAGAGAATCCTTTTTGTGGCAACCAAGAAACAAGCTAAAGACATTGTCTCCGAATTGGTTAAGAAGGTGAATATGCCTTATGTGACCGAACGCTGGCCTGGTGGTATGCTTACCAACTTCTCGACAATACGTCGCGCCGTACGCAAAATGTCAAACATTGACAAAATGATGTCAAGCGATGCGTACAATAGCCTCTCAAAACGTGAGAAACTCCAGATAGAGCGTGAACGTGAGAAACTGGAGAAGAACCTTGGCAGTATTGCCGACCTTAACCGTCTGCCTTCAGCAATCTTCGTGGTTGACATCATGAAAGAGCATATTGCTGTGGCCGAGGCCCGCAAACTTAATATTCCTGTGTTTGCCATGGTTGACACCAACACCAATCCTAACCAAGTTGATTTCCCTATTCCGGCAAACGATGATGCTTCAAAGTCAATAGCTCTCATAATTGGCAAGATGGTCGAAGCAATTGAGGAAGGCCTTAACGAACGTAAGTTGAACAAAGAGGTCGATGTCGAAGAGCCAGCAGAAGAGGAATTCGATGATGTTGAGAAGGTAACTGATAGCGAGGAAGAGAAAGATGAACGCAGACCACGCGCAAGAAGACCTCGCAAACCCGTCTCAAAAAAATAATATGTAGTAAAAGACCAGTCGAATGCTCCGTTAATTCATACTAACGGAGCTTTCGTCAATTTTTAATAACAAATAAAACATAAAAAATGAATATTACAGCATCACAAGTTAATGAACTGAGGCAAATGACAGGCGCAGGTATGATGGACTGCAAAAAAGCACTTGTTGAGACCGAAGGCGATATAGAAAAAGCAATTGACCTGCTTCGCAAAAAGGGCATAGCAAAAGCCGCTAAACGCGCTGACCGCGAAGCTAGCGAAGGCGTTGTCTTGTCAAAGACAACTGCCGACAACAAATTGGCAGCAGTTATCAAAGTAAGTTGCGAAACCGACTTCGTTGCTGGCAACGCTGACTTCGTTGCTTTTGCAAAGAACCTTCTCGACTTTGCCGTCGAAAACCGCATTAAAGACATTGACTCTCTTAAAGCCGCAAACTACAACGGCTTGACCGTGGTTGACGCAATAGTTAACCTTTCATCAAAGACTGGCGAAAAGACGGAACTTGCCGCTTATAATGTTCTTGAAGGTGAATTTGTAGCAAACTACAACCACCCTGGAAACCGCCTTTCTACAATCGTTTCGATGAACAAAAATTTTGACAAGGTTGAAGAGGTCTCTCATGAGGTCGCTATGCAAGTTGCTGCTATGAATCCTCTGGCTGTGAGCGAGGCTGTCATCTCACAAGAAGTGAAAGACAGAGAGCTTGCCGTTGCCATCGAGAAGACCAAGCAAGACCAGATTGCCAAGGCTATAGAGAACGCCCTCCGCAAAGCTGGCTTGAACCCCAACCACTTCGACAGCGACGATCATATCGAGTCGAACCAGACTAAGGGTTATATCACCGCTGAAGAAGCAGCCAAAGGTCGCGAAATAATCGCCAAGACTCCTGCCGAGGTGAAAATCAACGAGCAGATGGTTCAGAACATCGCCAATGGCCGTATGAACAAGTTCTACAAAGAGAACTGCCTGCTCAACCAGAACTCACTCGCTGAAGGCTTCGACAACATGACTGTCGACCAATACATCAAGAAGTTCGACAAAGACGCCACCGTACTCAACTTCGTACGCGTGAAGCTTGGCGAATAATAACAAGTACTTTTGATTTTGACTTGATAAAAGCGTGTCCTTGAGAAAGGATGCGCTTTTTTTTGTGTCCGATCTCCACGCATGGGCTGCCGACCTATCCAGACCTCGTGAAGGGCTTCATTCCGACGGTACCCAACCAGATTTGGGTCGGCGACATGACCTACATCGTAATCATGGACGACGAAAGCCGTTGCCACTTTTGCTACCTGTCGGGGGAAAGGAATCTCCTTTCTCCCGCTCGAAAAAAAATCATCTTATCATTGCCCCTCGCTAAAGTAGCATTTAACACTTGAATTTAGGTTTTTTTGTTACCTTTTTTTTCAACAAAACCTGATAACGATGAACAAAGGTGCAC
>JAZLGA010000098.1:0-24243 GCA_045616045.1 Bacteroidales bacterium
ATGGCGATTTTATTCAGTTCAATCAATCTTTCCTTCTGCTCCATACCTTTATTAATAAAGACGGCATTCAGATTTTCCATATTCGAGAGGCAAATCAACTGGTTAATGTTGGCATAGTCGCGGATATTGCCTTTCAAATCATGGTTTTCGTCGCGCCATTCCTTAGCCGTCATGCCAAACAGAGCCACATTCAGCACATCGGCTTCATTGGCATAAATCAAAGAACGGTGATAAGCATCAATCTCTTCAGGCACAAGGTTTTCCTTTATCGCATCCGTATGGATATGGTAGTTTATCTTAGCCAGCTCTCTCTTCACTGACCAGCCAAGTTGCTTTTGTTCTTCTTCCTTGAGACGTTGGAAATCTTGAATCAAATAGACTTTAAACTCTGGACTAATCCACATAGCAAACTCAAAAGCAATATCTTTATGAGCGTATGTGCCACCATATCGGCCCGCCTTTGCTTGAAGTCCGACAGCATTGGTTCTGCTAACGAAATCCTTAACACTAATTTTAAAACTATTAAGACCAGATTGATTTTTAATTATGGCGAATTCGCCATAATTAAAAATCGGATTATACACTTTTTCCCAAATGCCAATAAACTCCATAGTATTTCTATTACGAAGCCAATCAGTTACAAAAAAATCTCCGTCTTTAGCCTTAATCATATCCGTTAAACAAATATAATCATTGTTATTTGCCTGAATAACAGATATTTCAGTATCCTGAACAATCATCTTCGCCATATCAAATCATCTCCTTTCCTTTCAATTTGTTACTGTTTAAACCCCTCGAATTCGATAGGTTTAAAACCTCCCTCGCCTTCTCAATCCATTCCTCATCAATACCAAGACTTTCGGCAATGTTCAAGGCTTCGTGCGGCACTTCGCCTTTCTTCACCTCGACAAGCTGATAGTTCATCTGTCCGTCAACGAAGCCCTTCACGCGCAGGCGTTTCGAACTTGCCGACTCTATATCATAATGCGTGGTCAAGACGAGGCTCACATTCTTACCCGAAAGCAACTCTATCAAGGCTGTCACCAAGGCGGCGCCTTCCGTTGGGTTGGTGGTGCGGGCCGGCTCGTCGACCATCGCCACAATATTTCCTTCTTTTCGCGATGCCTTAATCACGGCATCGATGTTTTTCATCTCTGCGGCAAACGACGACAACCCTTTTTCAATCGACTGCTCATCGCCAATGCAGAAATAAATCTCATCCCTGACATCAATCTCCGCCTCTTCAGCAGGTATGCCGAAACCGAATTGGAAAAGATATTGGCATAATGTCAAGGTCTTCAAAACCACGGTCTTACCGCCCATATTGGCACCCGTGATTAAGGTTGGCTGCTTGCCGAAACTGATGTCAACCGGCTGATACAGCTTGCCAACCGCTGCAAGTGATTCCTTCACTTGCGGATGGAACAGCCCCCGATACGAAGTCGTTCCTTTTGAAACGCTTGGGAAAGCGAGTCCCAATTGTTTCATTTGCAAAGATTTTGCAAGATTGATGTCAATCTGTGCCAAAGCCTGCTGTGCTTGTTCGATTTCCGCCACAAACGGACGAAGTTTCCTGCTCAGTTCAAGACGGATCTTGTCTTCAATTTCGTTCGCCTTGAACAACAATTCTTCTTGTTTATCAGCACTTTTGCGAATCTGCGCACGTAGTTCCTTCAAGTCCTCAGAGTAAGAATCGTAGATGTAGAATGTCGCAATCTTCAGGCCGTCAGGGTCAAGAATGGCAATCACGTTTTGCATATCGGGCAAAGCGATGACTTTATCCAAACCAAACTTATGTAAACGTTCCGAAATGTCAGCTGTCAAAATGGCGAGATGTTTCACCTCGAAAAGTTCGATGTCATCCAAAACGACCGACTCCGCCAGATGCCTGATAGTTGTGCGGACATCTTTCAGGCATTGCAGCTTCGATTGCAACGTATATATATAAGGTGTATTTTCCGGTTCAAGGACAAAGTCATGGAATGTCTTCAAAACTGCATAGCACTTCCCTATCTCCGATGCGTTTTTCATCATCGGCATGTCCAAAAGGCTACGGCGACCGAAACTCGACTGCAAGTCAAGTTGGTCGAACATATAACGCAGTCCGCAAGGTGATTCTATGACGTCTTTCAATTGCATACTATTTCTATAAAAGTTTTGGTTTATCTAAGACCACATCTGCTATTTCATATAACTCAGGAACCAGTAATGGATTAATTCTAAACTTTGTACCATGATTGTGCCCTGTCCGTGCATCAAAGTCAATATAAACACTTCCATTTCGAATTGCGTCAAGCAATTTGCCAATATGCAGATTCTGAAGTTTATGCACTTTATAGTAATGAAAATATGATATTCCGTCTTCTCTTTTTTGCTCAAATTCAACAAAAAAACAATTCAGTAATTTTGTTCTCGCTTTGCTATACAAATCATCAAATCCCCAGTATGGTGCAATATTGAAATCATCCAAATTTCCAACTCTATCCTTTACTGTCTTTAACCATTCTGCATCTCTATCTTGCACTTGATTTGAATCGAACTTTATTAAAACCTTCCGTTCTATATCATTAACAACTACAGAAAAACCACGAGTAAAAGAAGTCGAATTTAATGTTGCTCTAAAGGACATCTCTGTTTCTGGATATAAAGTTCCAGCTTCTTGATGAGGCCATCCATATTGAGGAAGTAATAACGCAGGAACGAATCTCAAAGCTCTTGGCGATGGCTCAGAATGAAACAAAGTTAATAGAGAAGAAGTTGTATCACGCTGTGTTTTCAACTCCCATTCAGCTGCATTTGGAATTGGAAGATTATTCTCAGGAATACCAAGAAGATCTTCTAATTTATTCCCTGCCGCCCCATCATTGGTTTTCCTTGTAGTGTTTTCAATCCACCCAAGTCCTTCAATTTCTTGAAACTTAATAATTAGTTCCTGCTTACTGATTGGTTTTAAGTCTATCATATTAATCAAATAATGTTGGTTGATGAAGAAGCAATACCTCGCTTATTTTTCTATTCTTCTCTATTCGGTTTTCTGCCATTTGACAATATTCCGGCGATAATTCTATGCCGATGTATTTCCTGTTTAAGCCCATGGCTGTCACAGCAGTGGTTCCGCTTCCCATAAAAGGATCTAAAATCAAATCCGCTTGTGTTGAAGATATTATTCTATCAATCAGAGCAACGGGGAACGGAGCGGGATGTTCATTATTCATTTCTTGTGTAAATTCCCATACATCTCCTACTGCATTTGATTTTGGAACAAGTTTAAAATCTTTCTTCGCAATTAAATAAATCACTTCATAAGTCGGTAAAAAATAGCCCGGATTAAAATTAATTCCTCCTTTACGACGCCAAATGATGATTTGTCTAACTGGAAAACCTTTTACTATTTCAGCTCGATCTTGTAAAAGACCTGCCTGAACTCTCCACTTATGATTATAAAAAATAGCACCATCATCTTTCAACAATCTCCACATTTCAGACAGACAATCATGTTGCCATTTATTGTATTCATCAATAGGCATACAGTCATCATAATGAGAATATCCATTTTGTAAAGCTGCATTTGCCCACTTGCCACTAGTGGTGCATGGTTTCATCCCATTCCCCGTTGAGTTTTTCAAGTTATACGGCGGAGAGGTGACGACTAAATCCACCGACTTGTCAGGCATCTGTTTCATAACAGTTAAGCAGTCTCCACAAATTATTTTATTTACATATTCTTCTTCAAACGTCATTGTAAGTAAACTTTTTCAATTCTCATAATGTACCCTATCTCTATTCTTCTTTAAATCGTAAACTGGCAGCTGTATGGCTTCCGACAAGGTCTTGCAAAGTATTTGCGAATCAAGTACATAACCGCTTGGCGACGTTGGATTGACACATACGGCAATCAGTTTGCTTCTTTGCAGCACACGAAGTTTTCCGCCCGAATGGTAGAACTGCCTCAAAGCCTGCTGCGAAGCGAAAATCTTGGTGAAATCACGGACAACGAGTTCTACGCCTTTCAGCTGCTTGTTCTGCCTGACTTTTTCCAAGAAACTGTCAACCAAAGCACCGGCGACAAACAAAGTCTCGCAGTTTTCCATGCCTTCGAAATGGATTTCCTTCGACAACGACGAAACCGTATTCAAATCATGGAGTTGACCTTCCTTGTCAACAGACCAAAGACCTTTCTCAATAGGCGCAAGCAACTCAAGATTCCTCTCGTTGGTGACACCTATATTAATAAGGTCAACCACAAAAGCCGTTTTCTGCACCAAAGTCTGCATATTTGCTGAATATGCCGCGCCTGTCGAAAGTATCATCGACTCGCTCACGGCTGGCGATGCGGAACTTAATCTTGACAACGCACCATCAATGATGACCAAATCGATGTCGTGCTTGCGCATCTCTTTCATCCAGCGGCGAAGGTTCGCACCTGTCGAAGGTCCTGACAGCAAAATCTTGCCTCTTGTCAAAGCTTTTGCCGTCACCACTCGACCCAAGGATGTATTTACATCGCTCACTTCAATCAGTTCGGAAACCAGTTTGCGCTGACGGTAATGCATTTCAGATGTCCCGAAATACATGCCTTCGCGCAAATAAATTTCTGGCTTGGCCGTTTGGGTCACTTGGTCGACGCTTTCTCCGTCAATGCCTATCGAAGTCACGGCAATGCGTTTCTTATCCAAAGGAAGATGCTCAAGAACATATTTCAGGCATTCGGTCTTACCCGTGTTCTTTTCCAATCCTACGATGGATAAACTGCTGTAATTCAATATTTCGTTGACGAAGGACATTTGATAGATTAGAATTTATTATTCTTACAAATATAGTAATGTTTCGGCATACGTTCCTGTTTGGCACGAACCAGAGAGATAAAACCTTTGATATCACAGATTTCTGCTTGATATTCTTTTGGATAGGAACCAATGATATCGTGTGGCACTACGAGATGGACATGACTATCCTTCATTTCTTTCAATTGAGATCTTGATATGGCAGGTTGTAAGGTGCAGAGATATTTGATGTTGACACGGTTGGCTTCATTGATAACTTGTCGCCAACGGTCTTTACAAGTGGTCTTGGCTCCCAAGACAGTAAGGTCTTCAGCAGGAAACTCAAAACTATGGTAACACTCACTGTTAGGAAAGATAAAATCAGGGCGTTTGTTATTTTCGGTAACAGCCTGTTCCTCAAACATCAGTTTGTTTGCTGTGAAAATGGCAGAAAGATGATGTTCCAGCGATTTGCCGGCTCTCGACTTACGTCGGTTAAGGACGCTATTGGCAAAAACCATTAGGTCATTACAACTGTCAAAAGGTTTAGTATACACATCTTGATATATTTTGTTTTCAAGTGCAAAGAACAACTTGCTTTCAACATCACGCCAATCGTACAAAATAGTATCAGGCGACATACAAATATGCTCATCCGTAATACGATGAATGTTGTTGAATATCAGTTGGGCCATTCTCCCCATCTCTTTAGTTTGAGGGAAGTCCTGCAATGGCTTAATAGTTTCAGCAATTGCCATGCTTAATCTTTCGTCATCAGCTTGTGCAAGCGAAGTTTCAATAAGTTGGTTTGTTTGTTCGGCTGAGAGATTAAAATGCAGGAAAAACGTTTCAATATCATCGTCGCTTTCCAGCACAAATGCTTGATAGTAGTTCTCAGATTGTTCCGCTATGACAAGCAGACTGCCAACGTATTTATCAAGCAAAAATTCAAAATTGCATCCGAAACAAGTAATACGGTACTCGTTGCGAGTTTTTTGCCCATAATATACAAAACGGCTGTCTGTTTCTATGTCATTCTGCCATTTAATCTTTACCTTTTTTTCACGATTTTCACCGCGTTTGCACTCTTCGCCAAAAAGCAACGGTGCAGCACATTTGGGGATATAGAAACCTGCTTGATGAGAACCTGTGGTGCCCGCATCATTTCCAGTGATGAAACGGCAGAAAGAGATTTTGGCCTCTTTTACTGTCTGGATAGCAATATCAAGAATCTCACTCATATCAAATTGGAATTATATAAAACCTTAATTATTTGCTCTGACACCGCTGTAATAAGGGGCACTACGACCGAATTACCACATTGGCGATAAGCCTGAACATCCGAAACAGCACTCAAAATGTATTTGTCGGGATACCCCATCAACCTTGCACATTCACGAGGCGATAGTTTTCTTGGATTCTTGCCGTCTTCTTGTGGGATAAGTATTTCAGAACCGTCTTTGTAATATCGTGCGCTGAGGGTGCGAGTTATTCCGTTAAGATTAACCAACCCATAACCGAAACCGTTACCTTTAGCACGGTGTTTTTCTGCATAGCTTTGTAAGTATATCCAAAGTTTGTCGCTCAAAGTGTATTTTTCATCAATGTTTGTATCTAAAATATCTTTCACTGTCATTGTAGCCGAACCTTGTTCAGGAAAAGTAAAATGTTCTTCGCCATGAAACACTTTATTGTCAAAACCCACAATCATGATTCTTTCGCGATGCTGTGGAACGTATGTCTGACCATCCATTACCTGATAGTGAATGGAATAGTCTAATTCTTCCAAAGTCTCGCGTATGACACGGAATGTGTTGCCTTTGTCATGGGATGTCAAATTTTTCACATTTTCCAAATAAAAAGCTTTTGGGCGGTGACGGTTGATGATGTCTGCAACATCGAAAAACAATGTTCCCTGTGTTTTATCCTTGAAGCCAGTTTCGCGACCGAGACTCCTCTTTTTAGAAACTCCCGCTATTGAAAATGGCTGACAGGGAAAACCTGCGCAAAGCACGTCAAATTTGTCTGGAATATAACTTTTGGTTGACTCTTTTGTTATATCACCAAAAGGCATTTCTCCAAAGTTTGCAAGATAAGTTTTTTGCGAAAAACTGTTCCATTCTGAAGAAAATACACATTCGCCGCCTTGCGCCTGCATAGCCAAACGAAAGCCACCCATTCCTGCAAACAAATCAATAAACGTAAATTTTGGATTCTCGGGAGCAGGAAATGGAATATCGAAAAAGTCGGAGAACAATCCGTATTGAGCGGGGGCTTCAGCAACCATCCACACCTGCTCGTCGGTCATCTCCTCGATATCGAAAGGTTGACGGGCTTCTTTCCTTGAAAGAAACTCACGAATAGCACTTATGATTTCTGTTCGTTCTTCCTTGTCAATCTCATCTTTGTGATTGTGAAAAAAATGGCTTAACACCGCCATTTGATTTTCGTATGAGGTTTCTCCATACAACTTAACACCATTTTTTTCATCCACCTCTTCTGGAAAATCAGCCAATGATATTTTCTTTGTTTTCGTTGTCATTAAGAATAGAATATATCTTCAAAGTGATGAATCCAGCAGAGACGCTGTTGCTCGCGTCTCTACTGTTCACCTTATAAATAACTATCTACTCTCGTTTCTTTCGTGACGCTTCAGAGCTGAAGGTTCGATGTTCATTCTTTCGCCTTCGAGCAGTGAAATGACGCCATCGACAGCCTTTCCATCTTCGACTTTTGCCTTTGCTCTTGCAGCTTCGCATTCAGCGCAGTGGCAATCGTTGTGATATTCGGCTGGTTCGGTGTAGGTCGTGATGACACCTTCGAAGTTTCTCAAGACAACCTTACCAGGAGCCTGTGAGATGACATACTGAGGCATGACAGGAGTCTTGCCGCCGCCACCAGGAGCATCGACGACGAATGTCGGGATGCAGAAACCGCTGGTGTGGCCACGAAGTCCTTCTATAATCTCAATGCCTTTCGAGACTGGTGTTCGGAAGTGTTCCAGACCCATCGAAAGGTCGCATTGGTAGATATAATAAGGACGCACGCGCATCTTCACGAGTTCGTGAACGAGGCTCATCATGACATGGACGCAGTCGTTGACGCCACGGAGCAGCACGCTCTGGTTGCCCAACGGGACACCAGCGTTAGCCAGCATTTCGCAAGCACGCTTTGATTCTGCCGTCACTTCGTTCGGGTGATTGAAGTGTGTGTTAATCCAAACCGGATGATATTTCTTTAACATATCGCACAACTCAGGAGTTATTCGCTGTGGGCATACTACAGGAGTACGCGTTCCCAAACGAACTATCTCAACATGAGGGATTTGGCGCAGACGCGAGATAATGTATTCCAGTTTCTTGTCGCTAACCATCAAGGCATCTCCACCCGAGAGCAACACATCACGTACACTTTCTGTTTTTTCTATGTATTCAAGAGCTTTCTCAATGCGGTCTGAGCCACATTCGTTGTCGGTCTGGCCTGCAAAACGACGACGAGTGCAGTGACGACAATACATCGAGCACATATCGGTGATAAGGAAGAGCACACGGTCTGGATAACGATGTGTCAAGCCTGGCGTTGGCGAGTCTTCATCCTCATGAAGAGGATCCAAGAGGTCGGCCGCCACTTGATGCGTTTCCAATTCAGTGGGTATGCACTGACGGCGCACTGGGTCATGCGGGTCGTCGGGATTGATGAGACTCAGATAATATGGGGTGATGGCCATACGAAGAGTCGAAAGGGTCTTCTTAACGCCTTCTTCTTCAGCAGAGGTCAGTTTGACGTACTTTTTCAGGTCTTCCAATGTCTCGACACGGTTCTTCACCTGCCATTTCCAATCGTTCCATTGTTCATCGGCAACTTCCGGAAATAATTGTTTTCTTCTTGATTCTGCCATAGTAATTTAGTTGAAAACGAAAAGATGAAAGTGGAAAGCTGCGTTGTGGAGTCGCTTTGCGCAACTTTTCACTTTCAACTTTCACTTAATTATGCATACAATTCTTCAAAGATCTTACGGAGTTCAGGACTCTCACGAAGTTCTTGCAGAGTGAATTCTGCATGACCTTTGGTATAGCCGTTACCCATAATCATATTAACATCGGCGCCGATACCTTCTGCACCGAGGCTGGCCTTGGTGAAACTTGTTGCCATGCTGAAGAAATAAACTATACCGTCATCTTTTGTGCAGAGGACAGCTGTCATTTCCTGATCTGGGACATTAACACAGTTGATGGTAACATCGGCCATCTTGCCATTTGTAAGTTTCTCAATGAGCTCATACACTTGGACAGGTGTCATGCCAGCAGCGCTCTCAACAATATCGCAGAAACCGAGGTCCTTGATACGCTGTGTTGATTTCGGACTGTTAGCGATGCCTATAACCTTACCAGTCACGCCGACACGTTTCTTGGCTTCATAAGCGCAGAGCATGCCGCTTTTTCCGCCTGCACCAAGAATAACTACAGTTTGTCCATATTGGCAGAGTTTTGCTGTTTGGGCAGGAGCACCGGCAACATCCAAAGCACTCAAAGCGAGTTTTTCAGGCATGTCGTTCGGTATTTTGGCATAGATACCACTCTCGAAGAGGATGGCCTTACCCTTAATGTCAACTTGGTCAACATCGGGACGGATTTCCAAAATCTCATCAATGCGGAGAGGAGTCAGAGAGAGGGACACCAATGTTGCAATACGGTCGCCTTCCTTCAGGTCAATCTTGCCTTTTAATGCGTCACCAATCTTCTCGACTTTTCCGAGAAGCATACCTCCTGAACCTGTACGACGGTTGCGGTGCTTGCCTTGAAGTTCTACATTGAGAAGCATTTCTTTCTTTACCTCTTCCATGACTTCGGCTGTATCATTAGGATTCTTAGCCTGCGTCTTGGCATAGTTGTGTATGTCAGTGAATGATGCAGAGTCTATATTGAGGGTTTGAACATCAATAAGTATCTCGTTGTCCCATATCTCATCCATGTTGTTGTTCAATTTGTTGGCGGGCTGTGGCAGGACGCCTACGGGTTCGATTACACGGTGTGTACCGTATTTATTTCCATGTTTTTGCATAATGATTGTTTTGTTAAAATTATTATTTCTTTGTTTCTTTTTATTGATTGCGATTATCAATTTCTGGTTTTCAAGCCCAAAATTTGGCGTGCCTCATCTGAATTTGCTATAGGGCGTCCAAGTTCATTGGCTATTCTAACCACTTTTGCGACGAGTTCGCCATTGGATTTAGCCAAAACGCCCTTCGACAGATACAGGTTGTCCTCAAATCCGACTCTGACATTACCTCCCATTGCTATGGCTGCGGCAGCCATTGGGAAAGCGTGGCGTCCGATACCTGTCACAGTCCATGTTGAACCAGCAGGGATGTTGTTTGCCAGCCAACATAAATTAGGCACTGTGGCCGGTGTACAGCCGGGTACACCCAATACGAAGTTGAACTGCATGGGATGGCTTGGCACCTCTCCTTTGCGTGCCATCGTGAGTATGGTGTCAAGATGTCCCATCTCAAAGCACTCGTATTCAGGTTTTATTCCGCGCTCAATCATTCGTTTGCCAAAAGCACGCATTGTTGGCATTGTATTGTCGAAGATTTCGTCACCGAAATTGCAAGTTCCACAGTCAAGGGTTGCCATTTCAGGCAACGGTGTCGTGTCAGTAGACTGAAGACGCTCATCGGGTGTCATTCCCACCGCACCACCTGTCGATGGTATAAGAATGACATTGGGGCACTCTTTATAGATAGCTTCCTCACACTCTTGGAAACGGTCACGGTTCTGTGTAGGAGTACCGTCATCAAAACGCACATGAAGGTGCACTATTGCAGCTCCAGCCTCAACAGCCGATTTTGCCTCGCGGACAATCTCCTCAACGGTATAAGGAACGGCAGGGTTTTGTTCTTTTGTGACTTCAGCACCGCATATAGCGGCGGTTATTATAAGTTTGTCCATTTCTTAAAAGATTAACGTTGTATTCTTTGGCATTCTTTCTTCACCACGCAGGTGCCACTGGCACGGGCCACGATGATAGGCTCGGCAAGCACGTCGGCAGCCGAGTCGGAGATGTCGGGACGAGGAACTATGACCTTGCGGGCCACAAACTCCATTTTGCGCGAAGTGTTGCCTATCTTGGTAACCCAGCCTTCTGCCTCGATATAGTCGCCAGCATAAACAGGGGCAAGAAATTCAATATTATCGTAAGCGCAGAAAAGACCTTCATCGCCGTCGGTTTGAATCAAAAGTTCAGTGGCCACGTCACCGAAGAGGTGAACCATGTGTGCGCCATCAACCAAATTACCGCCATAGTGAGCGTCTTTTGCACTCATGCGGAGTCTCAATAATGACCTATACTCTTTTTCCATATAATCTTGTTTGTTTATTATTTTTCAACATAAATGCCATCCACATAAATACCTGATGCATGAATCTGTTCAGGTTTGATTTCGCCGACCTTCACGAGTTTTTCGGCTTCAACGACAACGCAATCAGCAGCAGTGGCCATAAGCGGGTTAAAGTTGTTGGTTGTTCCAAGGAACACCATGTTGCCAAATTCGTCAACGATGTTTGCGCGAAGGAAAGCAATGTCGGCTTTGAGAGGTTTCTCAAGCAGATAGTCCTTGCCGTCAACCTTAACAATCTCCTTGCCGTCGGCCATGATGGTGCCAAGACCAGTTGGCGTCAGCACGCCGCCCAAGCCTGCTCCATAAGCACGGATACGCTCTGCAAGCGTGCCTTGAGGAACATATTCAACAATCAAAGTACCGGCATTCTTCTGCTCTGCAGTCTGCTTGTTAGTGCCAGTGTGCGAAACAATGGCTTTCTTGACCTGATGGTTTGTCACCAATTTGCCATGAGCCACATTGTCATAGGCTGTGTCGTTAGAAATGATTGTCAAGTCCTTAACGCCTTTCTCTACAAGAGCGTCAATAATTTGTGTTGCACTTCCAACACCAAGAAAACCACCAAACATAATGGTCATGCCGTCTTTTACCTTCTCAACGGCTTGCTCTAATGTAATTTGCTTGTTCATAAGTAGTTACTATAATTTTTTATTACACTTTTATTCAAATCTCTTCTCGTCATTTTATTTAGCCTGCAAATTTAAGCAAGAATATTCAATTTTCAAAGCCTTTTTTCTTTTTTAACTAGGTGTGGCAAATTCACGTCTTCTAAAGCCATTTTTTCATACATACTTTTTTTACTCGTCATAAAACATAAAAAAAACAGAAGTCTTAGGACTTCTGTTTTAAATTTTAAAATCACAACATTAATTTTTTATCAAGTTCACCTTGCCCAAAAGTCTTGTCTGCACCACATCAAAAGCGGCCGCATAAGAAAGAATTGCATCAACCACAGATTTGTTTGGGACACTGTTCTGAGTTTGCACATCGAAAAGTTCGAACAATTGCGTTTCAAGATTATTTAACGTAACTGTGTGATTAATTTTCATAGTAGATTTGTCTTGCATAGGCGCTATATTTGGTTTGACTTTATGACATAACGCAATTATGCGCAATTTATTTTTGCAAGCACTATTTTTTTTAAAACAGAGTGTTTCCAATGAAAATGAAAGTGGGTAGCCCTCAGAAAAACATAGGGTTAAAAACAGAAAAAAACCAAATTATTCTTTACTCAAATGCTCATTGTAAGCTGGTTTTCACTTATCATCTTGCGCAATTTGAGTATAGCATATCGCATACGGCCTAAAGCAGTGTTTATGCTAACATTGGTGATTTCTGCGATTTCCTTGAAACTAAGGTTCATATAGATGCGCATATACAGTGTCTCGCGAAGATCGTCAGGTAGTTTGGCTACCATTCTTTGCAAATCAGAATTGATCTCATCTTCAATAATAGCCTGCTCTACATTCACTCCATTGTCCGAAGTGTTCGACAACATGTCATAGTCTTCATTTTGCGGCTCAACAACCTGCAAGCGCTGTTTTCCGCGATAATGGTCTATGATTAGATTATGTGCAATGCGGACAACAAACTGGTTAAACTTACCCTCGTCGGTATAGCCTTTTTGCTTCAAAGACTGGATAACCTTGACTATTGTGTCTTGAAAAATATCTTCGGCCAATTGAATGTCTTTAACGACAGTAACAATATAAGGAAAGACAGATTTTTGGCATCTGCCCAATAATATCTCGAAACTGCGTATATCACCAGAAAGGTAACTTCCGATGAGTTCCGCATCACTTTTTGCTATGTTTGACATACCCTTTATATGTTTTACGCCAAGGCGTGTTATTTAGGGTAAAGATTTCTCGATATTATATCTCCTATATTTTAAATAATACTTGTTTTATTTCAATCGTTCTGCAAATATACTATAATTTTGAAAAAAACAAGAAAAAACGATGATTTTTTTCAAAATTCACTTTTTTTTTGCGAGACCACAGAAGGCGCAGGGACAACGCCACGCCATGTTTTGCCTAATTTTTACATTGCAAACACTGGTGTTCGAGGATTGAGGATTACTGCCTTCGGCAATGAGCTAAAGGTTGCAAATCCCTACTGTTTGTTAGTGGGGCCGCTGGATTGCAAATCCAGCGGAACAAGTCATGTCTTGCTTCTGACTGAATACATCAATTCTTGCCCAAACTGTTCCAGAGTGATGTATTCTTTCGGCTGATCTGCATTACGCATATCGCATTCCATTGATTCAAGCAAATATGCTCGCTGCTCAGCAGTAAGTTCCTCCTGAATTGCGGCACGGCCGTTTTCTCCTATGGCATCAACCAGCTACGTAACAACAAGTTCTTTTTTTCTTACACAAAATTACACTTTTTCTTCAAATATGCAAATCTTTCTCTGAAATTAGAAAAAACCATCCCCCAACACCAGCATTCTCGTTTTTTTTTATAAGTTTGCACCTATAAAAAATACGATTATGCTCAAAAAAATCCAGCAGTTCAGGGACGAGAACCCGTTTTTCACCGTCATGCTTATAGCATTGGTTGTCAGACTACTAGCCATATTCCTCCTACCCTTTCATGGCGCCAACCTCGACAGGCAGGACACCAACCTCACCTCTTCCCTAGCCAGCCACGTCTATGGCAACCTGAAAGAGAGCCTCTCACCCACGGCAGTGATGATTCTGGGAAGAAGCTTCTACGCCCTTGTCTCAATGGTGATCGTGGCCCTCGTCTATCGCATCACCGACCTGCTGTCGGACAAGAAAAAGGCTTGGATCGTCGGCACCATAGCGGCAATAAGCTGCATCATGCCCTCGTTCGGCATCGTTTATCTCGTCAGCACCTTCATAGGACTGCCTTTCTTGTTATACGGCCTGCTGGTTATTCTGCGCCAAGAGGTTTTGCGCGACGCAAAGCACGAGCACAAGCTTCACCGCTCATCGTTCCTCATAGCGGGTTTCAGCCTCGGGCTGAGCGTGTGCCTGTGGCGACAAAGCGCGTTCCTTCTGATAGGAATACTCATCGTTCTGATGTCAAGGCGTGAAAACAAAGAGTGTCTGCTCACTCTGATAGGCTCGCTGATAGCTATAGGACTTGTCATCGGAATGCTCTTCATATTCTCGAACAACCCAACACAATACCTTACCCTATGACCAAGCAAGAAGCCCAGCAGCGCATTGCCTTTTTGAGCGAGGAACTTGAAAAGCACAACTATAACTATTACATCCTTGCCCAACCCACCATCAGCGACTATGAGTTCGACATGATGCTTGAGGAGCTGGCACGTTTGGAGAACGAGTTTCCCGAGTTCAAGCTGCCCACCTCGCCCACACAACGTGTTGGTGGAGGCGTCACAAAAGAGTTCGCCACAGTGGAACACCGCTACCCTATGCTCTCGCTGGCCAACTCATACAGCAAGGAAGAGATAAACGAGTTCATAAACCGCATAAAAAAAGGCGTTGACGGCGAGGTGGAGTTTGTGTGCGAGCTGAAGTTCGACGGCATATCCATAAGCCTGCGCTACGAACACGGCACACTCGTCAAGGCTGTGACACGCGGCGACGGCGTGCGAGGCGACGATGTCACCACCAACGTGAAAACCATAAAAAGCATACCGCTGAAGCTGCACGGCGACTTCCCCGACATCTTCGAGATGCGCGGTGAGATAGTGATGCCACGCAGCAGCTTCGACCGCATCAACGAGGAACGAAGCATAGAGGGACTGCCACCCTTCGCCAATCCTCGAAACGCGGCAGCAGGAACGATAAAACTACAAGACTCGAAAGAAGTGGCCCGCCGACAACTCGACAGCTACGAATACTACATGATGGCCGACAACATTGAACAGATGTTCGGCACTCACTACCAAAGCCTCGTCACAGCAAAAAAATGGGGTTTCAACGTTTCCAACTTCATGGCGATATGCAAGAACGAGGAAGAAATAGCTGAGTTCATAAACTATTGGGACAAAGAGCGTTACAGTCTGCCTTTCGACATCGACGGAATAGTGATAAAACTGAACAGTTTCAGTCAGAGAGAGGCATTGGGCAACACCGCCAAGTCGCCACGCTGGGCCATAGCCTACAAGTTCAAGGCCGAAGAGGTCGAGACCAAGATCGAGAGCATCGACTTCCAGGTGGGACGGCACGGCACCATCACCCCCGTTGCCAACCTGACACCCGTACAGATTGCCGGAACGACAGTGAAACGCGCCACCCTCAACAACGAGGACTACATACGCCAATTCGACATTCACGACGGCGACACCGTCACCGTGATAAAAGGCGGAGAGATAATACCTAAGATAATAGGTGTGAACACCAAGCTGCGCATGCCCGACAGCCAGCCGGTGAAGTTCGTTGACCACTGCCCCATCTGCGGCTCAACTCTTGTCAGAAACGACAGCGAAGCAGCATGGCGCTGCCCCAACACATCAGGCTGTGCACCACAGATAAAAGGCCGCATCGAGCACTTCATAGCACGCAAGGCCATGAACATAGAGAGCCTTGGCGAGGGCAAGGTGGAGCTGCTCTTCGACGAAGGCCTCGTCAGCACCCCGGCCGATCTGTACGACCTCAACTTCGGCAAACTTTACGGCCTCGAGAAAGTCATCACCATATATGATGAAGACGGCAACCCAATGACTCAACGTAAAGTCAGCTTCAAGGAGAAGACCGCACAAAACATTCTCGACGCCCTTGAGAAGTCGAAGTCCGTTCCTTTCGAGAGGGTGCTTTTTGCTCTCGGAATACGCTTCGTTGGCGAGACAGTGGCCAAAACACTTGTGAAAGCCCTTCACAACATCGACAACATCATCAGCGCAAGCCTCGAAGAGCTGACCCAGATAGACGAGATTGGCGAGAAGATAGCCATCACGGTGAAAGAGTTCTTCGCCGACGAGCGCAACATACGCATCGTGGAGCACCTGCGCACGGCAGGGCTGCAATTCGAGCAAGCCGAACAGCAAAAGTCCGAAAGTCTGCCTCTTGCCGGAATAACCTTCGTGGTGAGCGGCGTCTTCGCCCGCCATTCGCGCGACGAGATAAAGAGCCTCATCGAATATTACGGCGGAAAAAACGCTGGTTCCATATCATCAAAGACGACATACGTCCTTGCCGGCGACAAAATGGGCCCCGAAAAGAAAAAGAAAGCAGAGAGCCTTGGCATCAGAATCATCAGCGAAGACGAGTTTGAGGAGATGATAAAACTCTAATAAGGCTTATTTTGAAAAATATCGCTTAAGGCATAAATTAGAACGATGTCTATATGGCATGTCGAGCATAACTTGACAAGACTTTGTTTTAATTGCAACTATCCTCCCATCTTGAAACATTGTTCGTTATGTAATCAGCAATCCTATTCATTTCGTTCTGGTCACGAATGATATGGTCATAAAAACGTAGTTGCCACGCAAAAGGAATTTCGTTTTTGTTCGCGAATTTGGTTACACTTTGAAATTCAGCACCACTTCCCAGTTTCTTCCAGGCATGGCACGCCAGATGACATTTTGATATGACTTGTTGAAGATGTTGTTGCAGCGAAGGTCTATCTTCACACAACCGAAGTCCTTGCTCAGAGAGGCGTGGTGCAAAGTGTAGGCAGGCAGGTCGAAAGCGTAGAATCCTTCGTCGGCGTATGAGGTGTTGCGTCTTCCCGTCACCTCAAGTGTATATGACAATGTCCATTTCTTGTAACTTGCCGTGGCGAAAAGGTTGGCATGGTGCCGAGGTATGTAAATCAGCTGCTTGCCCTCGTCAAGAGCGTCCTTTGTCTCGTTGGTGGTGAAGGTAAGGACATAGTTTCCCGAGAGCGACAGCTGCCAGTTGCCAGCGGCATAGTTGAACTCGACATGCTGCTCAAGGCCACGGGCAAAGACATTGGCAATGTTGCGAGGCACCCAGAAACGATATGAGGTCGGCACCCACTGAATCCAGTTTTTCACCTTCGAGACATAGCCGCCGCTTCGCACGTCAAGGGTCATGTTATCCTTCTTTATGTTAAGCGTAAGGGCCACATCGCCCGTGTGACCTTTTTCGGGCAAGAGGTCGGGATTGCCGCCAGGATACCAATAGAGGTCGTTCAGGCTGGGGCTGCGATAATTGTGGCTATAGCCGAGGCAGATACCCAACGGCTCATAGAAAGGCATCTTATAGGTGAATGTTGCCGTGGGGAAAAAGCCCATAAACTTCTTGTCAACCACATCGGCACGTGCCGTGACACGCACTCCCGCATCCTTGAAAGGCTCTCCCTTGACGGCGAGGTATGCCGACACAGTGTTGCGATGTTTCAAGTCGTCATAGTTGTTTGACGCAACCTGCTCCCTATCCCATTGGAACTTGTAGTTCAGTTTCCATGTCTTCCATAGGGTTTGGTCCAAATCGGCTATGTTGTGCAGAATGACAGCATTGTTGGTCGAATTAACACCAGTAACAACCTCCGATGTTACGGGATTCCTAGTCTCAAGGAAATAGTTTTGGCTCTCAACAAAAACGGCTGATTTGAGTTGCAGACTTCCCGAGTTCCAAAAGACTTTATATGACACGAGATTGCGTGTAAACCAGTCTTTATTCCACTCTTCGGTATTGACATTCAGCACATTGGGCATTATAGCTGGTTGGTTACGATGGTTCCATTGATTCCAAGACGACACCGACAAAACGCATCTTTTGAACATCACGGTCAATTCTGGCATAAGCCCGTAATCGGTGAAGTCGGCATTGCACTGATACATCATCTGATGAGGTATTGTGGCCATATTTTCATATTCAAAATCATTATCAGACGAGTTGCGATAGGCTTTTATGCGAAACACAGTCTTTTTGCCACTATAGCCCGCTGTCAGATACGTTCCCAAAGTATTGAAACTGCCTATGAGTTGCTTAAAGTCGAGAATGAGGCCCTTGCCATAATTCAATTTGTTTCCTATATTGACCGAACCGCCCAAGCCACCACTGTTGTCTGATGTACCACTACCCCATTTTAGACTAACATCATCTGCAAGAAAAACCGGCATCGTGCTGAAATCGACCTGTCCGAGCGTTGGAGCATTCAATTGGATTCCATTCCATGTCACCAAAGTATGACTTGCGGTTGTGCCTCTGAACGATGCCGTGGCAAGACCTCCCGGACCGTAGGTCTTGATAAAAACAGGGCTATGTCGAATAAGCAGATGAGACATGTCGGCCGTGCTTGAAGATTGGAGAGACAAAGTATCTATTTGCCGCGACTGCAAGGTCTCGATATATTGTTTTTTTGCTATCTGTGAAGAGATTATGTCAACCTGTTGCAAGTCAAGTGTGTCCTGTGCGACCAGAGTGCTCTGAACAACAAAAAACAAAAAGAACAAAAAAGGAAACCTCCTCATCATGATTAGTGTATCTGGCCTCAAAATTACTATTCTATTCCTAAATCTCCATGTCCGCGGTAATTAAACATTTCCACCGCCTCATCTTTGGTATAAATGTAATAGGTCACTTCGGCAATGGCGCACAAGACAGAATCTGCATCATAAAGTCGAGTAGCTACTATCACATGCCGAACATCAGGCTTTGACAAAAGTTCTGCCTCAACGCGCACTTTGCCTTTCCCGACCAATACTGGTTTCAAATAATTAACAGCAAGCCTTGAGGTGACGCCACATGTATCGGCAAAAGCATGAACAGCCCACGATGCTGTTTCGTCAAGGAGCGTTGCAATAATTCCTCCATGCAACACGTTATCCCAACCTTGATATGAATCTGTTGGGTTCCAGAATGTTACAACCTTGTCATCGTCAAGGCAAAACTCAAGATGCAGACCAATGGGATTAGTGTCTGAACAACCAAAGCAGTTGTATTTTGGCTGTCTGTTGTATGGATTGTCTATCTTTTTCATTTGAAAAAAATAATGAAGCAAACCTAAGTATGCTTCATTATAATATTACCAAGGTTAAAATCACTTTTTATTCATTTCTTTTTCTCTGGCTCTGGATACACCTTCTCTTTTCCTTTTATCGTGCCCGCCTTGTATGTTGCTTCTGATTTTAGCGAGCCGTCTTCATAAAACTCCTTTACTGTGCCTTCTATCATGTTGTTTTTAAACTCTTTCACCGATTTCATGTTGCCATTTGGATAATATGTTTGCTGAGGACCCTCAAAAACGCCGTTAACGTATGTTATTGACATTTTTTTATTTCCACCTTCGTCAAACCATGTTGTCACACCATGACGTTCGCCATTGAGATACTCCGCTTCTTCCTGAGTTTCACCACGTTCATAGCATTTTATCTGTTTTCCGTCAAGAACTCCATTTTTATATAATTGCATTTGTGAGAGACACCCTCCTTTATGCCAGACATAGAGATGGCCTTCCAACTGGTCGTTTTTGTAGGAAGCCCTTTTTGTTATTCCACCGGTATTGTCAATTTCAATGTAAAGGCCATTTTTTTTGCCGTTTGAGTACGTCACAATCTTCTTTGGTACATATTTGCGAGAATTGTCTAAATAAAGCTCATACCACACGCCGTCTTTTTGGCCGTTGACAACCATACCTTCAATTGAGTACCCACGAGTGTCCAAGGAAAAAAAACCATTAGGTGCTTTTGACACATCAACCGATTCAACAGTTTGCGCAGGCATTTGAACAATCATTGCAGCAAACAAGACCAAAACGATAGATAACTTTTTCATAACAACATATTTTTTTAATTAATGCAAAATTACATCTTTTTTCAATGCAAAAACCATTCCAAGAAAATATTTATGTATCCAATTATAATTAAATGTCATAAGAGTTAGGCTGCTTGTTGTTTTTTTTCTGAAAAAGCACAACTTATATTACTTCTCGAAGAATTGGCAAACAATTCAACATTATTTAATATCTTTGCGCAAATTTTAAAACTCTTTGGTATGATATTGTCTTATATCACATGGGATGTTGACCCTATTCTTTTCTCAATTGGTTCGTTGCAGGTTCGTTGGTACGGCATGTGCTGGGCCATAGGATTCCTTTTGGGCTATCTTCTTATGGGGCGCATATACAAACGCGAAAAGATGCCATCCGAATCGCTTGACAGGCTACTTATGTATATGCTTGTCTCGACCATTATAGGTGCTCGTGTTGGACATTGTTTTTTCTACGAGCCCCAACACTACCTTGCCCATCCTTTGGACGTATTAAAGATTTGGGAAGGAGGCTTGTCGAGTCATGGCGGCGGGATAGGAATTCTGATTGGTTTGTTTTTGTATTCACGCAAAGAAAAGAAGACATATATTTGGATTATGGATCGCATAGTTGTTGCAGTATGTCTTGTAGGCACATTCATTCGTTTTGGCAACCTGATGAACTCGGAGATATACGGCACACCCACCTCATTGCCATGGGGTTTCAAGTTTATGCGCGGCTATGAGCAATTTTGCGGTGATTTCAACAACTACCGCGAATGCACTTCACAAGACTGCTGTCCGCCAGACCAATGGCTACCATGCCACCCAACGGCTCTCTACGAAATAGCCTCATACTTGATCACGATAGGCATCCTATTGTGGCTTTACTATAAAAAGGATATCGCTTTCAAGCACCATGGTTTCATGTTTGGCTTTTTCCTAACAGTAATTTTCGGTGCAAGAATATGTATTGAGTTTCTCAAGAACGTTCAAGTTGAGTTTGAACGCAACATGATGCTCGACATGGGCCAATGGCTGAGCCTTCCCTTCTTCACAGCCGGAATAGTCATTATGGTTGTCAGCCTTGTCAAGACAAGCAACATTGACGACAAGCAAACCATTTAAGTCACCAAACACATGCATATCCTCTCAAAATCGTCATACATCAAGGGGTTACAATGTGAGAAGGCCCTATATCTATCGAAAAAGCATCCCTATTTACGTGACCGGTTAAGCATGGCACAGCGAATGAAGTTCAAACGCGGCACCAATGTTGGCATTTTTGCCCAGCAATGCTTCCCCAGCGGCGTAAACATGGCGCCCAGTTCCCCAAGTCTCTTCCCTCAAAAAGCAAAAGAGACAATGGCAAACATTGCAAATCCCGAGATTAACACAATGTACGAAGCCGTATTCCAATACGACGACACTCTCATAATGGTCGACATCATAACACGCGACGGTGACAAATGGCGTGCCATAGAAGTGAAAAGTTCGATGCGACTAAGCCAAACATACTACAACGATGCAGCACTTCAATATTATGTGCTCAAGGGGTGTGGAATAGAACTCTGTGATTTCCAACTTATGTATGTCAACCCTGACTATATTCGCAACGGCGACATTAACGTCAAAGACCTTTTCAAAACCGAATCGGTGATTGAATACGCTTCGTCACAAATAGACACTATCGGCAACAACATTGGCCGTCTTAAACACACGCTTGAACAGCCACACAGCCCTATGGCCAAAATAGGCACGCAATGCCGCAAACCATACGTTTGTGAATTTATTGGGCATTGCTGGAAAACGGTCCCCGAAAATAGCATCCTCTACTGTTCCACACACGACGACGAAACGCTTTTCGACATTTATTTCAACAAGAAAGGCATTCCCAATGATACTTTTGAGCAACTCAACGCCTTAAACAACAACACTTTCAATATTGATTACAAAATCATATTCTCTCTCAACCCACAGCCAAGGCCCAACAAGATAGCATTTCTAAGCACAGTTTGCCACTATCCAGCCATTCCTGAAGCCGACGGGGAACGCCCGTACCAAAAAAAACTGCTTGCCTACTCACTATGCAGCAGCACTTCTGGCACCATATTCGGCCACTGCACCGACAACCACAACAGGAACAACGAACTTGAAAAAGAGTTGTCTGACAACATGTCAAATTATGACATGGTCGTTTGCTTTGGCGACACCCCAAACCCAAGTAGCATAAAGACACTTGATTTGCAAGAAGTGCTTGCTAACGGTCACTTTTTCCACCGACTCACAAAATACGACCTTAGCCTAGACATTTTGGAAACGATATTAGTCGGCAAGACAATAGAAGGCCATGACATGGCCACCAACTACGCATTGGAATGCGAAACTGACAAGCTAAAGAATTGCTTGCTGAACGAAACTGACGCTTTGTCTGACATATACTACTATTTTTTCAAGAACTAACTGTAGCCGATTACCACAAAACATTATGGCAACAAAAAAAAAATATGTTGAAAAGCGAACCCGAGTCGAAGTCGTAATAGCATATCTTTTTGTAATGGCCCTATGCGGAGCAATGTTCTATTATATCTACCAATTGCGAAACTCCATATTATTACAATATGAAGATATCGACACCCAAGACGACCTTATAAACTACACTAGCCAATTCACACAAGCCGTCCACGAAGCACAAGGGCTTGCAACACAATTCAGCCTCACAGACAAGTCCAAATACCTGACAAAATACAACAGAAAGAAAAAAACAATACAAGCATACGCCGATTCCATAAAGATGACAACAGAAGACACCGCCATCATTAATTCTATCAACGAAATACAGAACCTTGTTGTAAGAAAAGGTCAGATGAGTTATATCATGTCACGCCAGTTCTACCATTACGACCCGTGGTCGGAAATATATAAAGCCCTGGAAAACTACCCAAACGGCACGAAAGGAAACAATGCCATTCCCAACCCTGCAATAAACGATCTCCTGACACGCAGCGACAGCCTTGCCCTTTCCAACAACCCGGACAGAATAATAACCGACATCAGATTGCTAACCGAGAAAGCCCAAACTGAATATCGGAAAAAAATAAGTTCGTACCAAAACAAGATAAACGAACTCGTTGCCTCTGACAACGACCTGTCGCAGAAAATATCAAGCATTCTTATAAAACTCAACAAGGAAATCATAGCATCGACGGCACACGGAATAAAAGAAAGCGAAAAAAACATAGAGCGCAACATTTACATATCAACAGTGATAGCAGGCTCTGTCCTGTTTATGATAATCATATTCATAATATTGATTATAAGCGATGTGAACAAAGGATTGAGAGCAAGAAAAGCAGCCGAAAAAGCCCAAAAGAAAACCGAAGAGATAATGGAAAGCCGCCACAAACTGCTTCTTTCCGTTTCGCACGACATCAAGACTCCACTCACATCCATATTGGGCAACCTTGACTTGATTGACGAAAACAATGAAAACACAGGTAAGATTGATGCCATGAAGCAATCGGCAAACCACATACTTAACCTTCTTAACAACCTACTAGACTTTTCGCGACTCGAACAAGGCAAACTCACTCTTAACAACAATACGTTCAACATTTTCTGCCTATGTGACGAGACTGCAACTATGTTTCAACCTTTGGCCGGACAAAAAAGCCTGAAGTTCAACTATATAAACAATATTCCAAAACACACCAATATAACCGCCGACGACCTTAAAATAAAACAAATACTCAACAATATCATTTCTAATGCAATAAAATACACCATTAACGGACATGTTGACTTCATAGCCAAGCTCGAAGACAACAAACTTGTTTTCAATATCAACGATAGTGGTGTAGGCATTCCCAGGGACCACATTGACGACATTTTCAAACCTTTTGTAAGAATAAAGAGTTACAACACATTTGCCGAGGGTTCGGGCTATGGAATGTCTGTTGCAAAAGGACTCTGTGAACTTATGGACGGTACGATAACTGTCGATTCGGAAGAAAACAAAGGCAGCCGTTTTGAAATAACCATTCCCGTAAATATTGCCATGCACAACAACAGCAACACTTACACCTCAGAAATCGGCAAAACAGCAAACATACTCATAATTGACGACGACAACACTCTTCTGACAATGATGGAAAACATGATTGCCAAACTCGGGGGAAAGTCAACCATCTGCAGCTCGGCTGCAATGTTTGAGAACGCCTTCAGACACATTGGCGATTTCGACCATATCCTAACCGACCGTGAAATGGGCGCACTTACCGGCAACGGTATACTCAAAAAAGTCAAGCAGGAAAATCCAGACAAGCCTGTGATACTTATGACAGCAAGAATAGAGTATGACACAAAAAAAGCCAAAGAAGAAGGCTTTGACGGCCTTATACTAAAACCCTTTAACATTAGCC
>JAZLGA010000099.1:0-9143 GCA_045616045.1 Bacteroidales bacterium
TCGATTTTTTTGCCTGCTTCCGGTTTCCGCCAAGAAACGTCGCTCCTTGGTGTCAATTCCTACAGTAACTACTGGACTTCTTCGCTTATGGTGAACTACTCGGCCGGTGCGCGTGCTCTCCACTTCAAACCTGGCAACGTGGGGATGAACTACTACAATCGACGCTACGGACAGCCTGTTCGCCCCGTCTGCAAATAGAGAATGCATAACTGACTGACGTTGACTATAACTCAAACGCAATGCGGTCTGTCCGTCTGTCTGGCTCGCTTCACGGCGTTCGCGATGACGCGAAGCGATTGTTCGGCTGCGAAAGAAAGGAATCGTCCGTCACCAACTGTAAATGATTGTGTGGTCTGTTTCATTTCAATTAAGGTCTTAAAACAAGCATTATTTTTATGCTAACCCCAAAATTTACCTTATTTTTGGGATTTACATTTCTTCAAGAAGCATACAAACGAACAAAGGCGGCCTTGCGAGCCGCCTTTGTTGAATTTGAGTCGTGAAGACAAATTAGATGATACCTTGAGCGAGCATAGCTTTGGCAACGCGCATGAAACCGGCGATGTTGGCGCCTTTAACATAGTTAATGGAGCCATCAGCTTGTTTACCGTATTCAACGCACATGTCATAGATGTCGTTCATGATCTTGTGGAGTTTTTGGTCAACTTCAGGAGCAGTCCAATTGATGTGTGCTGCGTTCTGGCAGATTTCGAGGCCAGAGGTAGCAACGCCACCAGCGTTGACAGCCTTACCGGGAGCGAATGGAATACCGGCATTCTGGACAGCAGCTATAGCTTCGGCGGTGCAGCCCATGTTGGAGATTTCAGCAACATACTTAACGCCATTGGCAATCAATTCTTTTGCATCAGCCTCGTTCATTTCGTTTTGGAAAGCAGATGGGCAAGCGATGTCGCATTTCACCATCCAAGCTTTCTTACCAGGAGTGAAGATAGCCTTGCCAGGGAACTTGGTAGCCATGTCTTCAACCTTGTTACGACGTGAGTCACGCATTACCAGCATGTAGTCGATCATTTCCTTGTTGATACCTTCAGGGAGTTCGCATACACCGTCAGGACCTGAAAGAGCTACAACCTTAGCGCCAAGTTCGGTAGCCTTGGTGGCAGCACCCCAAGCTACGTTGCCGAAGCCAGAAAGGGCAACTCTCTTGCCTTCCATTGTTTCACCATTCTGGTGTACCATACGGTCAACATAGTACATAGCGCCAAAACCGGTAGCTTCAGGACGGATCAAAGAACCACCCCAGCCATAGCTCTTACCAGTGAGAGCGCCAGTGCTGTGCTCGCGAGCGAGTTTCTTGTAAGCACCATAGAGGTAACCGATTTCACGGCCACCAACGCCGACGTCACCAGCAGGGCTGTCTTGATCGGCACCAATGTTTCTCCAAAGTTCATACATGAAAGCTTGGCAGAAACGCATGATTTCAGCGTCTGACTTACCTGTTGGGTCGAAGTCAGCACCACCCTTGCCGCCACCAAGTGGGAGGTTGGTCAATGAGTTCTTGAAGATCTGCTCGAAGCCCAAGAATTTCAGCATGGAGACATTAACAGCTGGGTGGAAACGGAGACCGCCTTTGTAAGCGCCGAGAGCAGCGTTGTACTGTACACGGTAACCTAGGTTCACCTGAACCTGTCCTTTGTCATCAACCCATGTCACACGGAAAGTGAAGATACGATCAGGTTCAACGAGACGTTCAACGATTTTAGCAGCTTCAAATTCAGGATGTTGGTTGTAAACCTCTTCAATGGATTCGAGCACTTCGCGTACTGCCTGTAAATACTCTTTTTCGCCTGGATGTTTGGCTTCCAGAGCGGTCATGATTTCATTTACTTTCATTTTAATTGACTTTTAAGTTTATTATAAAGTTTAATTTTCGTCTTATACATATACGCTTGCAAATTTATGAATTTTTAATTCAATCTTGAACATTTTATCGTAAATTTTTCTTATTTTGGAAGAAATTACACAAAAAAAACTGATTATCAATACCTTAGAAAATATATCATTCTAAACTACCAATTAGAAAATTAAAAATCATGTTTTAAGCAAAACCAACAAGTCTTACTCACTATTGTTTTTTTTGCAAGACATTCAAACAATATTTTCACAAACACGGGTTTACTGTTCGTTCATTTCCACGCTAACTGGTTCTCCATATTCGTAGATGGTTGTTTTTATAAGCCTTCCATCAGGATTGTAATATTTTTCCTCACCATGCTTGAGGTTGTCAACATAACTAACAGTGAAACATTTGTAACCACTCTGGTCATAGCCGGTTTGCATGCCTGTACCCTTTTGAAAATTCAAGGTTGACGAAAGGCTTCCATCTGAATAAAACATCATCCAACTGCCGTCCATCATGTCTTCAACATACTGTCCTTCCATAAAGACTTGACCGTTTTCGTACCATCGCTTCAACTCTCCGTTAAGTTTTCCGTCAACATAATGTTCTTCAGAGGCGATTATGCCTTTCAGTGAATAAGAGTGATAGACGCTGTCAAGAAGGCCGTTTTTGTAAAAGCACTCAAACTCCATGTTTCCGTTTTCATACCATCTAAAATATGGCCCTTCCAGCACATTATCCACATAATTCGCTTTTATTTCGGGCTTGCCTGAAGCATAGAACCATAGACATTCGCCATCAAGTTGGCCATTCTTGTAATGCAGCACCGACTTTTTGTTGCCGTTTTCCCAATATGTGGTTTTCGTATTTTTGTCACATGACACGAAAGTATACGCGATTAAGCAGGCAAAAACAGCACACAAGGCATAGCGAGTTTTTCTCATTTCAACGGTTAAGTATATTAATTACAGTATTTTCATTATCATATTGATACAAATTCCAGAAAGTGTTTTCAACGCCATCTTTTGCGTTTCCCCTCTTGAAATTGAAACTCGTATGCATCATTTTTGGACTATAGTCCTGCAAGCAGTCGCATGGTTCTGGGCCATACAGCATCAAGGCATTGAGGAAATAGCAAGCCATATCATATCCTATAAAGGCATAACGGTCAGGGTCGTACTTGTGGAGGGCTCTGAAATCAGCCACAAAATTGTTCACTTCAGCATCAGAATAATCCACAAAATAGTCAGACAGATATATGGCATTCATGCGCATCAGGTTGTCAACAAGAAGGTTGTCAAAATTATTCCATTCGTGCATGGCAACGAGAGTGAGTGGCAGTTTGTTGGCGGTCTTGTTAAGCGAGTTTAACATCTGTGTGGCAAAGACAAGCTTGTCGCCTACTGCGACAACTACTGTCTGGCGTTTTGCCGCCATTGTTTCAAGTGTCTTGAACGATGCATTGTTGCATGGCAACACTTCCACATCAGAAGTGTCGTTCTTTACCTGTGTCTTAATTGTATTTGCCAACGCCAAAACAGCACTGTCGTTTTCTTCGCCAAGCGGAACAAAAACAGTGCATAGTGCATCTTGGTAATTATTTACGAGGAAGTCGCACAAGACCTTTGTCTGGGTGGACCAATCGGGTTTAACCTTAACCACATTAGGGCTGTTTTCGACAACATTATGCCTTTCGGAAAGTGGGTTCACCAACATCACTCCATTTTGTTTTGCATAATCGTTCACCACCGAAAAACTACGGCTGAAGAAAGGGCCAATTATGACATCAACGGGCGATTGTTTCAATTTATTGACAGCAATCTTCGCCTTTTCAACATCCTCATCAACATCAATAACCTGCAAGTCAAGGTTCAGGCCATCTTCTTCAACGAGTTTGTTGACAGCCATCATAAAGCCTTCGTAATAGTGCAAGAACTTAAACGGGCGTGCCTTCCTTGCCATATCAGATTTGTCTTTCCTGACTTCTATTTTATCAATTTCGTCAAGATAGAGAGGTACGAGAAGAGCCATGCGATAAGTAGCGCCGCGAGTGCCTTCCACCTGATTGCAAGGCATGTGCGACTCAATGAGCTCAACAGAGTTTTGCTGTATAACGGTATCGCTTTGCTGCATGGTGTCTGGCTTCACCACATCAACGGCAACAGGTTTTACAACAACAGAAATTTCAGTGTCCTTTGTGTTAGCGACATTGTTTTCGGCCGGTTCAAGCATAGGTATCAGAACAGCCTGCCCTGCATACACCCTACGCCCCACACTGCTGTTGATTGCTGTGAATTCCTCGACAGTCATATCCCATTTTTCCACGAAATTAGATGTTTTGCCGTTTTCTTCAACACGATGCACAAAGAACGAATCTTTAATTTTGCGTTCGGGCATTGTTATTGGGAGGCCTTCTATTGGGAAATTGGTAAGTCCGGGATTTGCCGACTTTATGTCTGCTATATCCACGCCAAATTTTCTGGCCACACAATATAGTGTCTCACCTTTTTTCACCTTATATATATTGTCAGGCTCTTCATTGGGTTTTGCATTTGCGACTGTGGTGGCTTGTGCGGTTTTGGTTGACACTCGAACCGCATTATTGTTGGTTTCGTTTGTTTTCTGTGAAGAAGATGGTATAACAAGCATCTGTCCCGCCATCAAGCCATTCTCTATGCCAGGATTCATGCCGACGAGTTCCTGTTCGGTCACGCCATATTTGTGTGAAATGCCATAGATGGTTTCGCCCTTTTGCACTTCATGACGATTTTTTTTGTCGTCTGTTACGGGCTTTGTTTGTGTTTTTTGCTCTATCTGTCCAGTTTGTTCCGTTTTTTTTGGAGAAGGGATTACCAGCATCTGCCCCGCCCTCAGGCCGCTCTCTATGCCCGGATTCATGCCGACGAGTTCCTGTTCGGTCACGCCATATTTGTGTGAAATGCCATAGATGGTTTCACCCTTTTGTACTTCATGACGGTCTTTTTGGTCAAGACTGCTCTTTACGGACTCTTTTGCAGAGACGGTGTCGGGCAAAGGCTGCACAACTTTGACAAAAGTTCCCGAGTCTTTTTCCTTTACAGGAATATTCAAAATTTCGCCGATACTAAGTCCTGACGCAGCATCTGGATTTACGTCCGACAACTCCTCAACACTTACTTTATAAATCTTAGACAATCCCCATAAAGTCTCACCTTTCTTTACCTTATGGACATAATAATGGCGACCATTAACGACCGTTATAGGCTCGTTGTTTTGTGCCCACACGAGAGCTGGCAACAGCATCAAGGACAAAAATGTCAAAAAAACAAATCTTCGCATAACAATCATCATTTATTCCATTCACACATTACAACCCAGTATATTAGACCACAAAATTACAAAAAATATGATATGGATAGCAAAAGAAGTTTTTTTGTCTTAAAGTGCTCTATTCAAGGCAATACTTGACAAAAACATTGCAAAAAACTTCATAAAAAAAATGTCATTCAAAGCAATTTTAATCATTACCTTAGCATTACAGAATCAGTTTTCTCATGAAAAAGGACAGTCTTAATAATGGTTTCCGATGTTTACTCAAGGCATCGGCTTTCACAACGGTTATGTTCATAATGCAGGCATGCTATGGTGCGCCACAAAGCGCACGCACCGAAGAGGAGCCAGTTGAAATTCGCTATAGCGGAATTGTCACCGACAATGCCACATGCAAGCCATTACAAGGCATAAGAATGGAAGTGAGCGGCTATGAAGAGGCTGTTGTCACTGACGAAAACGGAAGTTTCGACATCATGCTATACGACAGGCAATTCAATGGTGTGCTACTTACTTTTAGCGACGAGAACAACATATACGCCCCAACCGACACCGTGATAGACAGCAATTATAGCATTGACATGAGCATCAGGTTGTCTGCACAATAACAAAAACAGCAAAGAGATGTACAAAATTTACGTCATATCATGGTTGCCTTAACGTGGCTACCACTATTGTCAGGCTTGACTTCGTACATAAACCGGCCAGCATGCAAATATGGCGGTCCTGCCGATTATGAAATGTTCGAAAAGACAGGCAGACAGTGCCGATTGTAAGGCCTTTGGCTTAAATGAAGACGACGACAATAGCAACCATTAATCCACCCAGCATAGGTGTTTTTACGGAAAATGATACTACAATCCTTCCACAACCACTTCCGCTGCAAGGAGACACAACTTCACGAGCTAAACTACCTCTTTTGGGAGTGCACACAACGCTGCAACCTCAACTATAGGCATTGCGGTTCCGACTGCATAGCATCGTCACGCTATCCCGACATGCCCTTTGAAGACTTTCTTAAAGCCATTGCACCTCTCGAGAAAAGACACAAACGCAACAGCATTCTTGTCGTCATCACCGGAGGAGAGCCGCTGGTGCGTCCCGACCTAGCAGACTGCAGCAAGGCATTACGCCAGCACGGATTCCAGTGGGCAATAGCAACAAACGGCTATGCATACGATGAAAAAAATGCATCGCAAACTAATGAATGCAGGCATGAGCAGCATCACCGTCAGCCTTGACAGACTACGCGACACGCACGACACTTTCCGCAAAAGAAAAGGCAGTTTCGACAGGGCTCTACAGACCATAGACCTTGTCGCAAACGAAAAAAGACTGCCCGTTTACGATGTCGTCACATGCGTAAGTCCAATGAACATAGACGAACTCGAAGAGATGAAAAAGATGCTCATAGGACACAGCGTAAAGGCTTGGCGACTGTTCGCCATCGACCCAATAGGACGGGCTGCCGAAGACAAGGAGATATTGCTCAACGGGATACAGTTGAATCAACTTATGGATTTCATAGTGACAACACGAAAAGAAGGCAAGATAGACGCCAAACTTAGTTGCGAAGCCTATACTGGCAAATACGAACGCAAAGTGCGCGACTGGTTCTATTTCTGCCGTGCAGGGATAACAGTGGGCTCAGTCCTGATAGACGGGTCAATATCGGCTTGTCCAAACATTGACAAGAAATTCGTACAGGGCAACATCTATCACGACAACCTTTTAGACGTGTGGGAGAACCGGTTCAAACCATTCCGCGACCGCAGTTGGATGCACAAAGGTCCTTGCACTAACTGCAAAGTGTATGACAACTGTCTTGGTGGCGCAATGCATCTTCACAAGAAAGACGACAATGGCATAATGCTATGCCATTACAACCTTCTATACGGAACAAACCCACATATATGACAAAAAAAACCATATCATACACAAAATTACATTTAAATAATTTTTGTGAAATAGTTTTTATAAAATTTTAATATAACTATTTATTTATCAACAAAGTATATACACTTATCAAAAGTGATTCTATAATTTATTACACAATTTTACCTAAAGCAAAGTATCAAGTGATTATACACAATCACCTAAAGCATTACTTATGACAACAGCCAAGTTTTCCATATTGCAATTTTCGGCTTTGAATGTCAATTTTGCAAGGCTGTAAAATGGCATTCTTTCATTGTATTGTTGTTCTACAAAACCAACAAGTTCATCACCGGAAAGTTTTTTTGTGAGAGGTCTTTTTTTCTTTGAATGAGACAGGCGCATGGCTGCACTTTTTGGGCTTATGTCAAGAAAAACAGTGAGTCCATTTTCGTTCATCACGGTCATATTGTCATAATAACAAGGTGTACCTCCACCTGTTGCCACCACCACATTATGTAGTTGTGTGGTTGAGCGGAGAATGTCGGCTTCCAATTTCCTGAAAAGGTCTTGGCCGTATTTTGCAAAGAAATCGTTGATAGATATATGGTATTTCTCTTCAAACAACAAGTCGGTATCGCAACTTGTCCAACCGATTCGATGCGCCAAATGCCTTGCCACTGTAGACTTGCCGGCGCCCATATATCCTATTATGTAAATACGCTCTTGCATCAACATGTTTTTTTTGCATCTTTAATCATCTGATACTGACACATCAACAAGTTGCCATCGTCATCACGCAGATGCATGCCGTTGCCGTTGCAGTATTTCCACATCTTGCAGTCGGAGCAGATTCCATTTTTCATCCATTTCCTGTTTCTGTAGAGTTTAAAGCGGTTGTTCCACACATCCCAAAACGAGTCATTGTAAATATTGCCTTGGTTATAGTTGCTTCTTATGCTCAAACAACCTGAGATAGAGCCATCGATGCGTATTGAAGCCACATTGACGCCTGCGGCACAATTGAAGAGTTTATGTCTGACATCGCCCTCGTATCTCCCCAGAAATCCATCACATGCATAACTAGCGTTAATTTTACCTTCAGTCCTTGTGTTTTTCAGGAACTCCATCACGCCAACAAACTCTTCATTGCTCAAGTGCAATTCAGGGTCGTCAACGGCACGACCAGCGGGAAAGACACTGAACAGTCTCCATTTTTCAACTCCGTTCTCGATAAGGAAGTCGCGAAAACGTGGCAGATACTTCGCTGTCCTCTTGTTTACGCAGGTAATGACATCCCACACAAGTTTTTCATGCTTAGAGCAAGCTTTTATTGCCCTTAGGGCATGTGCATAACTATTGTTGTTGCCACGCATCCAGTTATGGTCATCCTCGAAACCGTCGAGGCTGATGGCAAGCGAACGCAAGCCATTGGCAACTAGTTCGTCGAGTTTGTCTTCGGTAAGCAGCATTCCGTTCGACACCATTCCCCAGATGAAGCCGCGCCTAACTATCGCCCGTCCACATTCCACTATATCTGTCCTCACAAGAGGTTCACCACCTGTGGTTATCACCATAATGTCATACGGCGAGATGTGTGCCTCAATATCATCGAGCACTTTCTCGAAATCAGCAAGAGGCGCATCAGGTTGTTCGGCCTGAACTCGGCAATCACTGCCACAATGACGGCAATTAATGTTGCACCTGAGTGTGCATTCCCAAAACAACTGATGCAGATGATGCTCATCAGCATGGAGCGATAGCACCGCCCTATTCAGCCTTAGCAGCATACGCTTATAAAGAGACAACTCTTTCACAATCACACTATTATGATTCGATATTATTTCACCTCGGTATTGTTCAAGGTGTCAAGTTCGTTCTGGAGGGATTCCGACACCCTTCTCAATTCCTCATTACGCAAGTGATAACTAAAAATCACTTCAGAATAGCCATATACACGATTGTCTTCAAGACTCTTAAGTGTTTCATTTATCTCCCCAATAAACTTGTTGTGTTCGTTTCATATCATACCGTTAGCTTTGGGGCACTATCTTGTTCGATCAGATGATGCATTTCGGCCGCTTCACGACGCAATCAT
>JAZLGA010000100.1:0-2335 GCA_045616045.1 Bacteroidales bacterium
GGGGAAGTTGTGCACTGCAACCTCAAAAAAAGCCACTCCGCAACCACATCACGACTTTTCAACAACCCAGAACGTGCGCATCGAATGTAAACACTCCTTCTCGAATTAGCAAATTTTTATTCTGCGGAATTTAGGTAATAAAAGATATTGCGAGCAGACGGTTGTTGCCTCTTATCAAACCACTGACTATGAGAAAGAGATTGAGACCGTATATCAGTGCGCTGGCTCCAATATGAAGTCCATTGTCTGCGATGCACCATGTAAAAAATCCGCTTAGGAGCCAGGTGAGTTGCATCACACGGTTGGCTATGGTGCCGTAGAAATAATAGAGAGACGTACCCAATACCAACACGGGGAAGGTGTTGCTTATCAGATGTTCCCAATTGCCATGCAGCAGTGGCATGGTGACAACACCCGACAATCCTCTAATGTTGTGTGCCAAGGCACCAAAACGTGACAGGTTTAGGTTGAAAGTGTTGTCAATAATGAAAACAAGCCACATTGCCACGATTATGCAAATTGGAACAAATGCGCTATAGAACAGATGGTTTCTTTCTTGTTTGGATTCGTCCATATATAGCGACGACATCAATTATTGTGCCGACAGTTTTTTTTATGAAAAAATGTCATATTGTTGTGTCCTTGTTGTTTTGAGGTCAGTCTTTTCCAGTGCCTTCTAGCATTGGCACGAAACGGCAGTCCCCAAATTCTTCTTGTTTAATGCTGCCGTCAGTTTGTTTTATGAGGCGCAGCATTGTCTGTTTTTCACCTGTTTCACCGTCAAGCGGTATGACCATTATGCCGCCAACTTTGAGTTGCTCTATAAGCTTGGGTGGTATAATGGGGGCTGCAGCAGTTATGAGAATCCTGTCGAAAGGCTGGAATGTGGGAAGACCTTCGTAGCCGTCGCCCAAAAAAGTCTTTACCCTAAAAGGCATTTTCTCTAACAGTTCTTTTGTCTGAAAATAAAGGTTGCGTTGGCGTTCGATGCTGAAAACTTTGGCTCCAATGGCTGCCAAAACACATGCTTGATAGCCTGAGCCTGTGCCTATCTCGAGTACTTTTAGGCCTTTTGTGACTTGTAGCAGTTGGGTTTGCTTCGCGACAGTGCTAGGTTGCGAGATGGTCTGTTTTGAACCTATAGGGAATGCAATGTCCTGATAAGCCATCTCTACAAGTCCAGAGTCAAGAAATGCATGGCGTGGCACCTTTCCTATGGCTTCTAATACATCTTCGTCATAATTGCCTGAGTTGCGTAGTGAGTCAACCAATTGTTTTCGCAGTCCTTTGTGTCTGAAATTGTCTTCTATGGTTATCATTTTTTCCCGTCATCTTTCTGCAAAATTACTATATTCATACGAAAAAACACTAAATTTGTGCAAAAATTTGAACAATGCTAAAAATAGGCGTTTTGGGTGCAGGGCATCTTGGCAAGATTCATTTGAATTGCATTCGTCAGTGCGGCAAATACGAATTGGTAGGTTTTTATGATACCGACAAGGATACGGCAAAGGGTGTTAGCGATGAGATGTCTGTTGCAAGTTTTGATAGTATGCAGTCGCTCATTGAGGCTGTTGACGTCGTTGATATAGTAACTCCTACAACAAGACATTTCAATTGCATAAAGGCAGCGCTTGCCAGACATAAGCATATTTTTGTCGAAAAGCCTGTCGTTGCTACAATTGAAGAAATCGAGGCTCTTTTGTCACTTGCTAATGGAAGTGGTGTTAAGATGCAGGTGGGACATGTGGAACGATTCAATCCTGCTTTTACGGGAGCGTTGCCTTTTATCGAAAAGCCAATGTTTGTCGAGGTTCACCGACTTGCTGTGTTCAATCCTCGTGGAACCGATGTTCCTGTTGAACTGGACCTTATGATTCATGATATCGACATTCTTCTTTCTATTGTGAAGTCTGAGGTTAGCCATGTGAGCGCAAGTGGAGTGGCCATTGTGAGTCCTACCGCCGATATTGTCAATGCACGTGTTGAATTTGCCAATGGCACTGTGGCCAATCTTACATCAAGTCGCCTTTCGCTTAAGAATATGCGCAAGATGCGTATTTTCCAAAACAATGCGTATATATCAGTTGATTTTCTATCGAAAAATGCCGAGATAGTGAGGCTTTTGGATGACGCAGACACTGACAATCTTCTATCATTGCCTATTGACTTGCCTAATGATGTCCATAAGCACATAGCTTTTGAGAAGCCGCAGTGCAAGCCTGTCAATGCCATTCAGGAGGAGCTTTCTTCTTTTGCCGATGCTATCAATAATGACACTACGCCTTTGGTGACGCTTGAAGATGGTGCTAGGGCACTTGATTTGGCATATAAG
>JAZLGA010000101.1:0-35728 GCA_045616045.1 Bacteroidales bacterium
TCAACGAAATAAAATACAAATGATATGACAAATTTAAGATTTCTTTTCCTCGCTTTTGGCCGCTTTTTGGCATCTTGTTGTTTATCAATCGGTTGCACAGCCCGCTATGCGCCCTCTTTCTGCGTAGCAATCTGCTCGAAAGCCGACTCAAAATCACTGGAAATAAATTTATAGAACCCACCATAAAAGTGTTGTATTAGAAGCAACACAACGAGTTATGGAAGAACGTGTGCTATTGAACGAAATGGCCCATGTTAGTTATATCGACTGACAGTTGGAAGTCCATGTTAAAATAAATGATGGTGGCGACATTCCACATGTTCATATTTGAGAAGCGAATAGGCAAGGAAGACGGTTTGAACCCGCGTCGAATTAGAGCAAGGTCGTTATTTCATTCACGGACTCACAACCAACATCCTTAGTCAAAAACAATGAAAGTCGCAAAATAATTATGCATGAAGAAACCCATAACGTAGCCATGTATGAATTCGGCGTTGTCCTCAATGGATGGAACCTTTATACAGTCACTTTCAAGGGCAATACCGCCACCTATTAGAACGTTATCGGGGTCTGTTTACAGGCAGCAAAGGCTAAACTATCGAGGTTTCTACCACAGTTACCGACGTTGTTGACAAGACAGACACACCAACAGTCACGGTCACAATCCGATGCACACACATTCACACAAGCCCCTGACAAGGTTCTTGGCGCTTTCCGGCAAGTTGGGCATCACCTTATCCATATCACCAAAGGGGAAATGAGCACTTTCAAAGACAATGATGTCACCATCACCGGTATTGGCTAAATAAACATTGCCAATGATTGGTTTATTGTGCCGTCATGGATATGATTCTTTATTTTTCAGTCTTCCGACTTGAAAAATTCACATTCTGAACACTCCGAACTGCCTCTCGGCAAAAGGTTTATTCAATGATGCGGCTATGCCGAGCGACAAGATCTTGCGCGTGTTGACGGGGTCGATGATGCCATCGTCCCACAGACGGGCTGTACTATAGAACGCCGAGCCTTCGTAGTCATATTTAGCAAGGATGTCTTTCTTGAGTTGAGCGATCTCGTCAACGGGTATTTCCATGCCCTTGCAGCGATATTGGTCCTCCTTGACGGTGGCCAACACATTGGCTGCCTGCTCCCCTCCCATCACCGAAATCTTGGCGTTAGGCCACATGAAAAGCAGTCTTGGACTGTAAGCACGACCAGCCATGCCGTAGTTGCCGGCACCAAAAGAGCCACCAAAGATAACAGTGAACTTTGGCACATTGGCATTGGCCACAGCATGAACCATCTTGGCTCCGTCCTTTGCTATCCCGCCATGTTCATATTGTTTGCCCACCATAAAACCAGTCACATTCTGCAAGAAGACAAGAGGAATGTTGCGTTGGCAGCACAACTCAATAAAGTGTGTGGCTTTCAGTGCCGACTCAGAGAACAAGACGCCATAGTTAGCTATGACACCCACAGGGAAGCCAGTGACATGGGCAAAGCCGCACACTATGGTAGTGGCATAACGGGCCTTGAACTCCTGGAAACGGCTTCCGTCAACGATGCGCATAATAACCTCACGAGGGTCAAGGAGTTTGTGAAAGTCAAGTGGGGCTATGCCATAAAGTTCTTCTGGGTTATACAAAGGTTCCTCGACGGGAAGCACGTCAAGTTTCTGGCGATGCGACTTTTCCAGAGTCTTGAAAATGTTACGACAAATGAAAAGTGCATGACGATCGTCTTCTGCCAAATGGTCAGCGACACCCGACACCGATGTGTGCATCTCAGCTCCTCCAAGTTCTTCAGTTGTAACCACTTCACCTGTGGCTGCTTTAACAAGCGGAGGTCCTCCAAGATATATGGTTCCTTGGTTACGCACTATGATGGTCTCGTCGCTCATGGCAGGGACGTATGCGCCACCAGCCGTACACATTCCCATTACGATGGCTATCTGTGGAATGCCCAAAGCCGACATGCGTGCCTGATTGTAGAAGAAACGTCCGAAATGGTCACGGTCGGCAAAGACCGTGTCCTGCTCCGACAAGAAGGCTCCGCCACTATCAACCATATAGACACAAGGCAAGTTGTTCTCCATGGCTATTTCCTGTGCACGAAGGTGTTTCTTCACAGTATATTGCATATATGTTCCGCCCTTTACGGTAGCATCGTTGGCAACAATGACGGCCTCACGGCCCTGTATTATTCCTATCCCGGTGATAATGCCGGCGGAAGGAAACGCATCGTCATAAGTGCCGTAAGCTGCCATTGGCGACAGTTCCAAAAACGGAGTGTTTGGGTCAACAAGGAGGTCAATACGCTCACGGGCAAGTAGTTTGTTGCGTCTTTTATGTTTGGCTATAGCAGCCTCTCCTCCACCAGACATGCACTCGGCCAAGCCACGGCGATAATCCTCCATCAAACGCAAATATGCCTCATGATTGGACTTAAACTCTGCAGAGCTTGTCTGTATATTAGATTTCAAAACGTTCACTGTACTTATGTTAAAGTTGAAATTACAAAAATACTATTTTTTGGTTTAAAACTAAAACTTTTTTCGCTGCATATTTTTTCAGTTCAACTAAAAAGATTACCTTTGCGCAAAATAAATAATTATGTCAGAAGGGAATTCTACCGGCAAAAGCCTGACAGGCTCGTATATTGTTTCGCTGATGAGCATTATGCTTGTGCTTTTCCTACTTGGCTTGTTTGCCTTGCTTATGATGCATGCCGGCAAACTGTCGGAGCACATAATGGAAAACATTGGTTTTGAGATAGTCATGAATGGCGGCACCAAGGAAGCCAACATTCTGCGTCTTCAGAAAGAACTCGATGCAATGCCTTCCGTAAAAAGCACAGAATATGTCACCAAAGACGAAGCGATAAATCGTTTGAGCGAAGACTTGGGCGAAGACTTCCTTCAGTGGTTAGGCAATGAAGAAAACCCATTGCTACCTTCCATCGACGTAAGGTTCAATGCCGCTTACGCCAACAACGACAGCCTTTCAATTATTGAAGAGCAACTTGCACAAAACCAAGACGTCAAGGAAATTTACTACCAAAAATCGCTTATCGACCTCATCAACCGCAATGTACGACGCATAGCGCTGGTACTACTGGGTTTGAGTGCCATTCTGCTTGTGATTGCCATCATTCTCATACGAAACACAATACGACTTTCGGTCTATTCACACCGTATGCTCATCAGAAGCATGCAACTTGTAGGAGCTACACGCTCGTTCATACGACGGCCTTTTGTGGGACGTAGCGTACTGCAAGGATTCATCGCCGCCATCGTTGCTGTTGCAATACTTGCCGGCCTCATGTACGCCATGACGAAACAAATACCCGAATTAGCCCTTATCCAAAGCCAAACTGTTACAATAGGCATATATATATCACTGATCGTGCTGGGAATACTGCTCTCGGCCGCATCAACCTATTTCGCACTCAACAAATATCTCAATGCCGACATTGACAAGATTTATAATTAAGCGTTTTTGAACATAACACATAAAAAGAGACTGATCATGGCAAAAAAAGAAATCACAAAAAAGAACTTCAGCGAAGAAGATGCCAAACAAAACAAGACAGATGAAATGCCTTTCGGCAAGATTAACTATATATTGGTACTTGTCGGCATAGCATTTTTAGCAATAGGATTCATGCTCATGACTGGCGGCAGCTCCGACGACCCAAATGTATTCAACGAAGACATGTTCAACTTCAGGCGCATCACCCTTGCCCCAATACTATGCCTGATTGGTTTTGTGGTAGAGTTAGTGGCAATAATGAAAAAATCCAAGTAAGAATCCTTATACAAACACACACTATGAGTTGGCTTCAAGCATTAATTCTCGGAATCGTTCAAGGATTGACAGAATACCTTCCAGTCAGTAGCAGCGGGCACCTCACCATAGGGCAATATCTTTTCGGCATCGACGGCGAAGGTGCCTTGGACTTTGAAATAATGGTTCACGTTGCAACTGTACTCAGCACCGTTTTCATTCTTTGGAACGAAACAATATGGCTGATACGCGACCTTTTCAAATGGAAATGGAATGACGGTACTAAATATATTGTCAACATCCTCATCTCAATGATACCGGTAGGTATTGTAGGCCTTTGTTTCAACGACTTCATCCAGTCACTATTCAACTATGACCATGTGGCTAAGGTGTGCGGCAATGGACTTCTTGTTGTAGGCATCTGCCTGGTTATAACCTCAATACTGCTTGCATTTTCATATTTTGCAAAGCCGCACCAACGCGAAAACATTTCCCCGACACACGCCTTTATCATAGGTATAGCACAAGCCCTCGCGGCACTACCAGGCCTTTCAAGGTCCGGAAGCACAATAGCCACCGGACTTCTGCTAGGCAACAAAAAGGATAAACTAGCCCAGTTCTCTTTCCTTATGGTGATACCACCCATTTTAGGGCAAGCACTTTTGGACATAAAAGACATAGCATCACCCGATGTCGTCACAACAACACCAACTACTCCATTACTATCGCTTATAGTAGGTTTCGTGGCTGCCTTCGTGACAGGATGTTTCGCCTGCAAATGGATGATTAACATCGTGAAAAAAGGCAAATTGGTGTGGTTTGCCATGTATTGCGCTGTGATAGGCATATTGGCCATCGTTTTACCTTATATAATAAAATGACATTGGACGAAAAGGCAACAAGCACTCTGAAGTCCGACTTTGAAGAAGGAGAGATAATACTCGTTGACAAACCTTTGGATTGGACTTCGTTCGATGTCGTCAACTTTGTACGCGCACTAATAAAACGCTTCTGCGGGATAAGAAAACTGAAAGTCGGTCACGCCGGCACGCTCGACCCTTTGGCGACGGGTCTGCTCATTCTTTGCACAGGCCGAAAAACCAAGCAGATAGAGGAATATCAGGCAAAGATTAAGACCTATACGGGTACGATTCTTTTAGGCCAGACCACGCCGACTTTCGACCTTGAAAGCGACCCCGATGCTTTTTTTTCGACGGAAAACATTACGCCAGAACAAATTGATGAGGCAAGAAAGAAATTCATTGGCGACATCAAGCAGTATCCACCGAAATATTCCGCCATCAAAATCAAGGGCAAACGCGCTTTCGATTACGCCCGAAGCGACGAGGAAATCGAACTGAAAGCCCGCAACATTCACATCGAGGATTTCAAACTCAACACGGAACGTTTCCCCGAATTGGATTTTGAAGTGACCTGTAGCAAAGGCACTTACATCCGCAGCCTCGCCCACGATTTTGGCAAGGAACTGGGCAATGGCGCTTGCCTGAAATCATTGCGCCGCACCCGCATCGGCGATTTCAAGGTGGAAGATGCCTGGCAACTCGAAGACTTGAAACAGCACATTATTGACACGGGCGAGGAGTTCATAGCATCAAAAAAAGTAGAGGTTAATAGCTATAGAACTCATAATGAGTAGTTTTTGCGATTACTAATTTAATAGCGTATCATACTTCCAGTATGGAATTTGGATCGAATTTGTACCAAATGTTATTATGCTTCCATGATATCCATTGTCATTGAAAAATCTTTTCTTTGTACTGCGATACCTAATTAGACCAGGATATTTTTCCCTTTCAAATAGTAATGCAGCCCTTGGTTCAATTCTGCCAACCATTTGGAAATGCTTCCGTCCTTGTAAAATTAAATAATAACGCTTGGAAACTTTGAAATGATAGAATTTTCTGTCTGATTGACTTAACCATTTTGCATAATCAAAATCGATTATTGTTGGATTCTCTTTGTCAAATTTTGTCGGAAACAAAAACACTGATGGGTAAAGTCTTAAAACATTCCAACCCATTTTAACATATCCAGGAAATGAGTTTCCGTTTGGAAAGCCATAAATGATGGCATCATCGTGTTTGGATTTTATTTCATCAATTTCTTTTTTCGTTATCGTACTAAAAACTCCTTTACCTCTGCATTTTTCCGATACACAAGTATCAATCGTTTCAAAAGCGATAAGACCATTGACATCATTTCTCATCATTGCATCTGCACCTATAGGCTCATCATTTAAATATGCAACAGTCACCAAGGATTGACCATAAGGATTGTCCATCACTTTTCGTTTTACTATTTCTTTTGTAAACCCTCCAAAAACCATATTTTCCACATACAAGAAATCATCAATGAACTTATCATCAATTTGGTCGGTCCACTTTAATACATAATTCACTTTGTTGTTTTCCATAAAATTATAGGTTTAATCATTTTTATACTTAATCTTTTTCTTCAATCCAACCATCCAATCGACAACTTTACCAGCAATCGGATGTCTGTAGCCATGAACATCAATTACCACGACACCTTTATATTCATTTAAGGTGTGCAATCCAAGTTTCATTTTTGGATGAGGTGAAGTGATTCTCGTTACTGTTTCGAAGGAAAACTCTCCATCGGAATAATCGATTTTCTTAATTTGAATTGCAGCACCATAGCCGCTATTACAATCCTGCGCTGGATAATAGACGTTTCCATCATATTCAAATAGTTGTCCACCCATTCGCGAATTTTTGTTTTCCGAAGGAATCTGTTTCCATGGGACGAACCTATCTTTTGAATCGTTCCATTTGTAAATGTCAAGAATCAAATCATTATGTGCGGCTGTAAACAGCATCTTTTCTCCAAATTTGTCGGTAATACACGAATCCCAAATCACATCGTCGCATATTGTTTTGCAAAAGGAAACAGTTTCCGTTTCAGGATGATATTCATACATATCCAGCCGACCGCTGTAGGCACTCTCAGGATAGATGTAAATTTTACCGTTTTCTCGCAATATGCAAGGAAAGCTTAAATGCGTCGGAATTTCAAGAACAACCTTTTTGGATTTAAGTTCCATGCTGTGACGGTCAATCTTCAGCAAAGTGATGACACCTTTGGGAAGGTTTTTTGGCATCTCTTCAACAAGAACATGTATCTCGGTTTCAGTAACCTCCAAAATGAAAGGATCGGCAAACCAGCCGTCTTTTGGCATTTTCAGCCATTCAACGTCAAGGATTTTGTCGTTCATGACACCATCCATTCCGTTTTTCACAAAGCCCAATGCCCAATATCTCGCATTGAACTTTCCTGCTAATCGTTTGATATTCATATATGTCCTGTTTAACAATTCGCGTTTCCAAGGACATAAAAAAAGCGTGGATTCGACCCTTGTCAATTCCACGAATCGAGGCCTTCGCATTGCCTTTAAGATTAGAACTGACAACGCGAAGCCCACGCCGATATAAGCGCATACAACACACAAAAACACTCACTTTTCAGTGAGCATATTCATGAACGCATGAATGCTAACATCCCGTAGGCATCTATCGTTGCTAAGTCCTGAACCTTAAATCTGAAAGTTGCGAAGTTTCGATTCGTCAGAACAGAGCGTCAATAAACGCCTTTAATATGTCTGCTCCCCTCCGTCGGTTCAGTACAGACATCCCCGGCGTTGGTTTGCGTTGCAAAATTACGAAAATAATTAAAACAAGAAAAACAAAAACATTTCATTTAATAATTTCAATATATTTAATTGAATATCATATAATTAAATAAAAAAACTTGACAAAGTTTTCGTTTTGCAGTATATTTGCAAATTTATAAAGCGGAAACCAAACATATAATCTCTATACAAGAATGAAACTATCACAATTCAAGTTTAACTTGCCTTCTGACCTGATAGCCAGTCACCCGGCAAAGAACCGTGACGAAGCCCGTCTTATGGTGCTGAATCGTAAAACACAAACCATAGAGCACCGCATTTTCAAGGACATTGTTGACTATGTAAAAGACAATGACGTATTTGTCATCAACAACACTAAGGTTTTTCCTGCCCGTCTTTATGGCGAGAAAGAAAAAACCGGAGCCAAAATTGAAGTGCTTCTGCTTCGCGAGCTAAACCACGAAAGCCGCCTTTGGGACGTTCTTGTTGACCCTGCTCGCAAAATACGCATAGGTAACAAATTGTATTTTGGCACTGGCGACGAACTTGTTGCCGAGGTCATCGACAACACCACTTCGCGTGGTCGCACATTGCGATTTCTTTTCGACGGGAGTTACGATGAGTTTAAAAAAACCATCACCAATTTGGGAAACACCCCACTTCCAAAAGAGATAAACCGTGCAGTAGAGCCCTGCGATGCCGAAGACTTCCAAACAATATACGCAAAAGTTGAAGGTGCAGTGGCAGCGCCTACGGCAGGAATGCACTTCAGCAAGACCCTAATGAAACGTCTTGAGATAATAGGCGCCACTTTTGCCGAGCTTACACTACACCTTGGGATGGGCAACTTCCGCGACATAGAAGTGGAAGACCTCACCAAACACAAAACAGACTCGGAAGAAATGGAGATTGGCGAAGAATCGTGCGACATCATAAATGGAGCCATATCAAGACACAGCAACATATTCGCCGTAGGAACGACATCACTGAAAGCCCTCGAGACAGCAGTGACAATATCTGGCAACGTGAAACCTTACAAAGGATGGACAAACAAATTCATCTTTCCTCCCTACACTTTCTCGGTGGCAAACTGCGTCATAACAAACTTCCATCTGCCCAAATCACCAATGATGATGGAAATAGCAGCCTTCGCAGGTTATGATTTTCTCATGAAAGCATACAAGGAAGCAGTGGCCGAAAAATACCGTTTCTTCACCTATGGCGATGCCATGCTGATAATCTGATTAACTTGTTTTCATGGAAGGACTTGTATTATTCCACGAATTGTTTCAATCGGAAGAAAACGTTAATACCTCAACTTTCCAAGACAACATGAAGTTGCCTGTTCACCGTTGGTATAGATACACTGCTGGTTTTTCCGGAGCGTGGGTGGGGAATTTGATTGAACAGGAAAAAGCTGTTGGAAGACATCATATCATCGATCCATTTGCCGGATCAGGTACGGTTCTGATTGAGAGTATGATGCATGGAGTAGATTCATTTGGCGTAGAATCAAATCCATACGTTTTCAATATTGCACAAGCAAAACTGCAATGGAAAAATAAGGAAATTGAAGACCTAAAGAAATGTTGTCTTGAAGTGCTGGATAATGCTCGGAAAATGGAGATAACAAAAGAGGATTTTCCTGAATTGATTCTAAAGTGCTTTCCGATGCCAACACTTCATAAGCTGGAGGCTCTGAAAATTGCATGTTCCGAAGTTCATGACAAAGTAACAAAAAACTTTGTATGGTTTATCATAACGTCTATTTTGCGCTCAACTTCTCCTGTTGGCACCGCCCAATGGCAATACATTCAGCCCAAGAAATCAAAATCAAATGTGTTAGATCCGTTTGAAGCATACGGTCGTAAGGTGACAGAGATTTTCGGCGATATTCGACGGGTGGAAAACGTATTCGGGAAAAACTCATGTTCGGAAGTGATAGATGAAGATGCTCGTGAAATTCGTGGCATACCAGATGGCTGGGGTGATCTTGTCATTACTTCACCGCCATACGCGAATAATTATGATTATGCAGATGCCATGAGGCTGGAGATGCTTTTCTGGAACGACATCAGCAATTGGAAAGATTTACAGGACAAAGTGAGCGTGAAACTCATCCGTGCCTGTACACAGCATGTCTCGACTTTAAAAAACACTGCTTCTGAATACATTCAATCTCCGCTTTTGTCTCCAATCCGTGATGAAATGGAGGAAAAATTCGCATTGTTACAGTCAGAACGTGAAAATCATGGCGGAAAGAAAAACTATCATTTGATGATTGCTGCCTATTTCTACGATATGGCACAAGTGCTTAATTCGCTCTATAGGGTGACAAATCGAAATGCCAAAATGTGTTTTGTCATTGGCGATTCCGCACCATACGGAACATATATTCCTGTAGATGAATGGCTTGGGAAATTGGCACAAGCATCAGGTTTTGGAGACTATTCTTTTGAAAAGCTCCGAGACAGGAATGTGAAATGGAAGAACAGAAAACACCGTGTTCCGTTGAAAGAAGGTAGACTTTGGATTAATAATAAAAAACATGGCAAAATCAGAATCACATACGTTAGGAGAGTTTATTGGAACTTTTTTTGAAGACTTGATGAAAAAGCCCATCATGGAATTTTCAAAAAAGAACAATCTCTATTTTGACACATACGGAGAACGGGCAGCAAGACCTTCGAAAAAACTCACATGGACTGATGTCAATGGCAGTAAACATGACCTTGATTTCGTTTTGGAAAAAGACGGAACAGATAAAACTATCGGAACGCCTATTGCATTCATTGAACTTGCCTGGCGTTATACCAAGCATTCAAAAAATAAAGTCCAGGAAATATCAGGTGCATTGAATCCAATATGTAAACAGTACGACCTAATAAAACCTTTTAAGGGAGCCATTCTTTGTGGACATTTCACGGATAATGCTCTTGAACAATTGAAAAAAGATGGTTTTTCTGTGTTGTATATTCCTTTTGACAAATTGGTTGCAGCCTTCAAGAAACATGGTTTTGATATTGATTTTGACGAAGATACGACCGAAAGCGAGTTTAAAAAGAAGAACGCACAGCTCAAGAAACGAGCTAACCAGCCATTGTTACAAAATGTTAGAGAAGAATTGCTTAATTCATGCTCTAATGAAATCAAGGAATTCATTTGTTCATTAGAATCTTCCTATAATCGAAAGATTAAGACCATTTCCATTCTTCCATTACATGGTAAACGCATGGAAGTTGCTGACATTAGTTCGGCGATTTCGTTTATTAGCGGATATTCTGCCTTGCCTGACGATAATGTGCTGGAATACATAGAAATCATTGTCCGCTACAATAATGAATCAATGATTCAATGCCAGTTTAAGGAAAAACAAGAAGTGATAGATTTCTTAAATCGAATCAAATAAACAATAATAATCTGTACTTTTGCAAAAATTAAACTAATAATTAATTCACAATGAACACAGAAGAATTTTTCAAAAAGATAACTTCACACGCTAAGGAATATGGTTTCATTTTCCAGTCGAGTGAAATTTACGACGGCCTTTCGGCTGTTTACGATTATGGCCAGAATGGTGTCGAACTGAAGAAAAACATCCGTGAATACTGGTGGAAAGCCATGGTCCAGATGCACGAAAACATCGTGGGCATCGATGCCGCCATTTTCATGCACCCGACCACTTGGAAGGCTTCGGGCCATCTGGATGCTTTCAACGACCCGCTCATCGACAACCGCGATTCGAAAAAGCGTTACCGCGCCGATGTCTTGGTTGAAGACCACATGGCCAAGATTGAGGAAAAAATCAACAAGGAAGTCGAAAAGGCAAGGAAGCGTTTCGGCGATGCCTTCAACGAGGAACAGTTCGTCAGCACCAATCCGCGCGTTTTGGAATACAAGGCCAAGATTGAGGAAATCAGTCACCGCTTATATGGTGCTATGGAGGCCAACGACCTTGAGGCCATCAAGCAACTGATTCTTAACCTTGAAATCGTTTGCCCTATTTCGGGTACCCGCAACTGGACCGATGTGCGTCAGTTCAACCTTATGTTCTCCACCCAAATGGGTTCGGTAGCCGACGGTGCCGACACCATTTACCTGCGACCTGAAACGGCACAAGGCATTTTCGTCAACTATCTGAATGTGCAGAAGACAGGGCGCATGAAGATTCCGTTTGGCATTGCACAGACCGGCAAGGCTTTCCGCAATGAAATCGTGGCCCGTCAGTTCATCTTCCGTATGCGCGAGTTCGAACAGATGGAAATGCAGTTCTTCGTCCGCCCGGGCACCGAACTTGACTGGTTCAAACAATGGAAGCAGGAACGCCTCAACTGGCACCTTTCGTTAGGTTTGCCGGCTGAAAAATACCGTTTCCACGACCACGAGAAGCTGGCTCACTATGCCAACGCAGCAACCGACATCGAGTTTGACTTCCCATTTGGTTTCAAGGAACTGGAAGGCATTCACAGCCGCACTGATTTCGACCTTTCGGCCCACGCCAAACATTCAGGCAAGAAGTTGCAGTATTTCGATCCTGACACCAACGAAAGCTATACGCCTTACGTCATCGAAACTTCCATCGGCCTCGACCGCATGTTCCTCGCCATGCTGAGCCATGCTTACACCGAGGAAAAACTGGAAGATGGTTCTGAACGCGTAGTGCTGAGGCTGCCTGCAATTCTGGCTCCTTACAAGGTGGCCGTTCTGCCATTGGTGAAGAAAGACGGCCTGCCAGAAAAGGCCCGCGAGATAATCGACTCATTGAAATGCGATTTCATGTGCCAATATGAAGAAAAAGACTCTATAGGCAAGCGTTATCGCCGCCAAGATGCCATAGGAACCCCGATGTGCGTAACAGTTGACAACCAGACACTAGAAGACAACACCGTAACGGTACGTGACCGCGACACCATGAGCCAACAACGTGTCGCGATTGGCAACCTGCGCAACATGATTTTCGACGAACTGAAGCCAAAAAAATAACACCTATCCCACTCCACACCTTAAGTATGTCGGGAAAGTACACAATAAAAAAAGACCTTTCAACATTTGAAAGGTCTTTTTTATTGGTTTACCTCATCATGTTTTTTTCAATCAAAGAATATTAGCAGCTTTCTGTTTCGCCATCACTCTGCTCCTCATTGTTTATCTCCCAAAAATCTGCGCCTTCAATGTTAAGTTTCTTTGGATCAAATACAGGTTCCTTGCCTTCTTTCTTCTGCTTTTCATAGTCGCGAAGAGTGCGGAAAACTTTTGGCGAGAGTATTAGAATTACAATGATATTTATCCAAGACATAACGCCCACACCAATATCGCCGATATTCCATGCTGTAACTGATGTCTTTACGGAGCCAATGAAGACTGACAAAATAATAAACATCCGCAATACCCAGATTGCAATATTCTCTTTCCTGCCATTGCCATAAAGGAACACGAGACTGGTCTCTGCATAATAATAATAAGCCATTATTGTGGTAAAGGCAAAGAAAGCCAAAGCCACAGCTATGACAATATTACCCATATCAAAACCAATAAGTGTACCTACTGCCGTTGATGTGTATGAGACATCCGGAATACCCAGATTGTATTGGGATTGAAACAACATCTCACCTGTACCAGTCACAACATTGTACGCCTTGGTCGCAAGTATCATCACAGCAGTGGCAGTACATACCAGCAAAGTATCAACATAAACAGAAAATGCTTGCACGAGCCCTTGTTTTACCGGATGTGACACTTTTGCAGCAGCAGCCACAATCGGGGATGTTCCTTGTCCTGCCTCGTTGGAATAAATACCACGCTTGACACCCAAAGCGATTGTGCTGCCAAGAATTCCACCGAAAACCTCGTGCAATCCAAATGCGCTACTAAGCATATCTCTGAATACGCTTGGAATTACCGTCGCATTGCAGATTAGCACAACCATTGACAAGATGATGTACAATATAGCCATGATTGGTGCGACTATTGCAGCCACATTGGCAATACGTTTAACGCCACCAATAATAACAGCACCAAGAATTAGAGCAGTTAAAACGCCGACAAAGACGGGATCTATGTGTAGAGAGTTGGCAAAAGCTATTGCAATACTATTACTTTGAACTTGAGGAAGAAGCAGACCACAAGCAATGACGGAGCAGATGGAGAAAATTATAGCAAGCCAATTGCATTTCAAACCATTTTTAATGTAATATGACGGGCCGCCACGGAATTGTCCATTATGTTCTTCCTTGTATATTTGTGCAAGCGTAGCCTCCGAGAAAGCAGTTCCAGCACCGAAAAAAGCAATAATCCACATCCACACTATTGCACCTGGACCACCATAACCGATGGCAGTAGCCACACCTACAATATTTCCAGTTCCCACACGTCCCGACAAGGCCATAGCGAAAGCCTCGAATGACGAAATGCCTGTTTTCTGTTTTTTGTCGATTGTGAATAGCAGACGACACATTTCTCCGAAACGCCTAACCTGAACAAATCTTGTCCTAAATGAGAAATAGAAAACTGCTCCAAGACACAAAATAACTAGTGCAGGACTCCATATCCGTTGCGAGATAGTTGCAACAATCTGATCGAAATTTGAAATAGATAGTGTTATAGTCATTCGTTATTCGTTATTTGTTTTTCAAAATCTCTACATGTTCCAAAATTACATTGCCGTCAGTACACAATTAACTAAAAAGCTGAATTCAAGAAGTAAATGCAACTTTTTGATTAATATTTCCATTTGACCCGCTAAAGTTACAGAAAAAATATCCAATTGATGTCAAGAAATTCAATCTTTTTATCGGTTTATTGTTTAACTCATTCTATATCAATTGAATATCTTCGTTACAAAAGTCTTCGAATAATGTTTTTTTGGGATATACTATCTGATGAGTTCGTTCATATTCTCGTTTGCGCCCCCCCAAAAAGTTCAGGACATTCGTCTTTGCACACACATTCAGGATGTGTATGTTCTTGCTTCTCGGTGTAGAGAGTGAGTTCTACTACTTGTTGCACCGGGCTGAATGTAAAGACGTTTATTAGCACAGGCAAAATGGTTAGTTGCTATATCTTTTGTGCGTTGCGTGCCTCTTCTTTTTTTTGTAGGGTGGCGGCATCTGTGCAATTCATGCACAAGGCGCATTTGAAATTTTATGTGCAATCTGTAAAATCTGTAGTTTGTTGGAAATTAGCGTAATCTGCAAAATCAGCGGTTCAAAAAAAATCATGTTCAGCCAAGGCGGGAGAATGTAAAAAGTAAATTTAGAGTAAGATTCTGTTTCAATCTCAATTTTTTGCTATCTCTGAAGCGATTTAAACAAATAATTTCACATTAAATCATGCTGAAAGTTGAGACGAATATTTGTAGTTTATTAATATTCAACACATTACTGATAAGACAAAACTCACCATCCTAATCTCTGTTTTCAGCGTTTCCATCCCAAATCCGATTTCATTCTAAACCTGACGTTGCGTTGGGCGGCTCTTGGCGCATCCTCTGGATTTAAAAATTTCAAGATTTTAAGATTCGAGAAATCCAAATTGTCAAACAGTCCATGCTTCGGCACCGCTCGGCATCCACAAGTCAAATAAACAAATAACCTTTGATTAAAAAATAAATTACCTATACTTTTATTTTAAATAAAAAGATTACTTTTGCGGATTATAATGCTAAAATGAAAATCAACAGCATAGACAAAGAGAATATCTGGCACAAGACAATCAAGCCATATCTTTATCTGATTATAGGTTGTGCTCTGTATGCTGTTGGCGACGTGATGTTTGTGAACCCGTACATGTTGGCGCCGGGAGGCACATACGGTCTTGCCAATGTGCTGAACATATTAAACCCTTGGCGCATCAGTTACTACGCAATATGCATTGACGTCCCCATTCTTATCATCGGATTTTTTATATTAGGACGCAGGTTTGGAATAAAAACAATAGTTGCCATGCTGCTTATATTCGCCTTCACATGGATATTGGAAAACACATGGGGATACAAGCCCGTCATACATAACGGCATTTTCAGCGAAGGCAGCACCTCCGACGCCAATTTCATGAGCGTCAATGTCAAGATTGCGGGCAGCAACCTTTGGTTCTCTCCCGACTACTTTCTCACCACTCTTCTGGCAGGTGCCATATATGGCATATCTACTGGACTCATATTCAAGTCAAGCGCCACAGCCGACGGAAGCGACATTGTGTCTATGATAATACACAAATACACGCACTTGTCTTTTGGCTCTGCCATACTTATTGTTGACCTTACAATAACACTTGCTTCATTCATTGCTTTCCACCAACTGCGCCTACCCATCTATTCAATGCTTATAATATTCATACAAAGCAAAATCATCGACATTGTTATTGATGGACTTAAAACATACCGCACCGTATTCATCGTTACCGACAAGATACAAGAAGTGACATCCTTTATTATAAGCGACCTTAAGCGTGGCGGCACCTGTTTCACTGGCCATGGACTCTATGGCGGCACCGAACGCAAGATGATATATGTCACCCTATCACGCGACGAATTGGTGAAACTTAAGGCCAACCTCCATCTGATTGACCCCAACGCCTTCGTCAACATAGTTGAGAGTTCAGAAATCATGGGACGAGGCTTCAAATCCCTCAAGAACCAAGAATTCTGACATTTACAAACCGCATAGGGCGCTCCTGCCTTATTTCACAAAACAAATACTCACCCAAAGCCTCAATCTGTAATTGTTTTTCTTACCTTTGCAGGCTAAAAAAGGATATTTTCATATTCAAGTAATTAATTATTAAATAATTAGCAATGGAAAAAGAAAAAAAACCGTCTGCAACAGTGCTACAATATTTATATCTTGTTGTAGGTTGTGTGTGTTTCGCAATTGGTGATGTTATGTTTGTCAACCCTTACCTGCTCGCTCCTGGCGGCACATACGGTCTCGCAAACGTACTTAATACGGTTTGGCCTTGGAAAATCAGTTACTATGCCATCTGTATGGACATTCCACTTCTTTTAATAGGCACATGGATTCTAGGCCCAAAATTTGGATTTAAGACAATACTTTCAACTGTACTTATTTTTGCTTTCACATGGTTTTTGGAGACATTTTGGGGATACAACCCGGTAATCCACAACGGCACATTCGCCGAATTCAACAACAGCGACCCCAATTTCTTGAGTACAAATGTTAGGATTACAGGCAGCCAAATGTATTTTGTACCCGACTATTTCCTCAACACACTTGTGGCTGGTGCCATTTATGGTATCTCGATAGGCCTCATCTTCAAGTCGGGGGCCACTTCGGGCGGTAGCGACATCATATCTATGATTCTTCACAAATACACCAAGATCTCGCTTGGCACTTTAGTCCTCATTGTCGACTCGTGCATAACCTTGACATCCTTGATAGCCTTCCACCAACTGAGACTGCCTATCTATTCAATACTACTTATCGTGGTGGAAAGCAAGGTCATCGATACCATTGTTGACGGCATCAAGACATATCGTACAGCCTTCATCGTGACTGACAATGTTGATGGAGTACGTGACTTTATCATCAACGACCTAAGACGAGGAGGTACATGCTTTGCTGGCACAGGTCTTTATAACGGCCACGAGCGTAAAATGATTTATGTAACCCTTAGCCGTTCAGACCTTGTCAAGCTAAAGTCAGGCCTTCGCACTATAGACCCGCAGGCTTTTGTCAACGTGGTCGAGAGTTCAGAAATCATGGGCAACGGCTTTAAGGCCTTGCCGACAGAATGAAGCAACACGCAAAAATAAAACTGAGCGACTAATCAGCCGCTCAGTTTTTCATTAAAACCACAAGGTTGAATTTTATTTTTCAATAAACGCTATTGTTTCGCCTTTACTAACGCGTTTGCCTTGTTCGGCGGTTGCTTCCACTATCTTGCCAGACCACAGCGCATAGACGGGTTCAAGTCCGTGGTCACTGTTGATGGCGCAGAGCAGGTCGCCATCCTTGTACACCATGCCCGGTGCGGGAGCAATAGATTTGTCGTCAAAATCAACCTCCCACATCACGACGCCACTAATAGGAGCTACAACAGGTTCGGCATTGGGATGACGCAGTGCACGTAGGTCGGGTATGTTGACTTTGCCGCCGGCATTCTCGAACTTCTCCTTCATCTTGGCCTCAAGTTCTTGGTTGAAGCGGCGTTTTGCCTCACCCGATTTGTATTCACGATATTGTTTCTCGTGCATGGCAAACTCGAACAACTCCTCGTCGTCTTGTCCACGTTCCCAGCCTTCTTTCTTCATCTCTTCGATGTAATGAGGCAGAGCATTCGGGTAATTGTCCTGCGGATTGCCGGTGAAGAATTCGAGACCTTTCTCTTTTGCAAGTTGCACTATTTCGGGGGCCAAGGTACCAGGCAAAGTGCCAGACTTTCCGAGAATCATACCCCACATAGCCTCGTCAAGATCGCTGAAATCAGGCTTACCCATACTACGACCGATGAGGTTCTTCAAGGCGATGTTTTTAGTGTATTGGCTGAAAGGTGTCACCAAAGGAGGATTGCCTATCATAGGCCAAATACGCTGCACTTCGTCGAACAAAGTGACAAGCAGTTCATCTTCGCTCAATTCCGGTTTGCCTTGTGCCTTATAGTTCATGTTGATGAGTGCATGAGCACCTTTGAGGTCGGCCATGAGCGAACCCATCATGCCGCCAGGAAGTCCACAACCCACAAGCAATGAGTTGAGATAGCGGTTACGAGGATCAATCCAATAACCAAGGAAGTCGTCGATGAAACTTTGTGTCATGCTACGTGCTTCCATGTAAGCCTTCATATTAATGTCTTTTACAATGAAACCTGCATCTTTCAGCATGGCCTGCACTGAGATGACATCAGGGTGCACGGTACCCCAGGACAGCGGTTCCATAGCCACGTCAAGGTAGTCGCAGCCAGCTTTTGCCACTTCAAGCATCGAGGCCATGGCCAGTCCTGGGCCGCTGTGACCGTGATACTGCACTTTTATTTCGGGGTGTTGTGTCTTGATATGGTTCACTATCTTGCCCAACGACACGGGACGGCCTACGCCGGCCATGTCTTTCAGAGCTATCTCTTTTGCACCTGCAGCAATGAGTTCGTCGGCCATCTTCATATAATACTCAGCGGTGTGCACCTGTGAGTAGGTGATGCTCATGGCGGCTTGCGAAACCATTCCGGCTTGGTTGGCCCATTCAACAGAAGGAATAATGTTGCGCAGGTCGTTCAGTCCGCCGAAGATACGGGCGATGTCAACACCTTGCGCTTTTTTCACTTTATACATAAGTTTGCGCACGTCAGACGGGACGGGGTTCATGCGGAGGCCGTTCAAGGCACGGTCGAGCATGTGACACTCTATGCCTCCCTTGTGAAGGGCGGCGCAAAAAGCTCTTACTGACGGGTTAGGGTTCTCGCCGTACATCAGGTTGACCTGTTCGGCGGCACCGCCATTCGTCTCTACACGGTCGAAACAGCCAGTCTCGATGATGAGAGGGGCTATCTGTTCAAGTTGATCCTTTCGTGGCACATATTTACCCGACGACTGCCACATGTCGCGATAAACCAGACTGAATTTTATCTCCTTTTTCATGTCTCTGTTAGTTTACAAAAAATAAAGTACAAAGGTACGAAAATTTTTTGAGGGAAAAAACAAAATAGTTTATTTTTATTGTTGTCCGACAAAAACCGAAAACACCCCAAAAAAAAAGGATTTATAACCCGTTGATTCTCTGCAACAACTTCTCTTTCGACGATTGTAGCGAAGTGATTCACATTGAGCAGATTTTTGGCAACTTCGCCAATTATGCTCATGAAGCATGCGTTGTTGTTTCGATGAAACATAAATTATTTTGAACTTATGCTTTGTTTTGGCATAGGCTTGCTGTATTTTTGCGGCGTTAAACAGTAACAATATGGCTACATACTATAAAAAAGACATGGTCGTTAATGATGAAGTTCTGAAAAAACTATGCCAAGAATATCTTGGTGAGATCGAATTAGGTGATTATGAAAAATATCTTCCTAACATCAAAGTGCGGTATGTCATCGGAGAAAACCAATTTGCCTACACTTATTTCGGTGATTTCTTTTTCTTCGGTGATGATTTTTATGTTTGGGATACGGATGAAAAGTGGAAGGACGACCATAATCAAGATGTGGTTGAAGCGGTTTTCAAAGATGAATGTCAGGGACGCGAATATGCTCACAGGGTACTATTTGCAGGTGTGAAGACGAAGTTTGTGGATGCTAACGGCGATCACATTTTTACAGGAGATGTCATCAGATTGGAACGAACAAAGGGTTATATACAACATTTTGCAGTCGGTGGATTTATGCACTATGACAATCATGGAGATTATTGTTTCATTCTTGATAATCATTGCTTGCCATTAGACGAATGCGTCAGTCGTAATTACAAAATGACACGTGTCGGAACGGTTTTCTACCAATTGGACTGGAGTGAATTTACAAATGTCAATGCACGCACGTGTCAATTCAACGGCTGGTACGACACGGAGAAGGACCGCAAACTAAAAGTGCAAATGGCAAAATTCACCCCGAGTTTTGAAAAAGAAAACTGGAAATATGTTGCATTGGATATTCTTGAGGTGGAATATGATTGGAGAAAATAAAAATCATGCAGTGTTCCAAACAGTGTGTCCGAAGTCTGTTATTTAGAGTTTGGCCACCTTAAAGACACTGTCTTATAAGGTATTGGACTGACTGGCCAATCCTTTTTTTAGCCTCTGCGCCCAGACACACTTTTTGGGACAGTATATGGCCGTCCGCTAAAATGTGTACTTTTGCTCATGTTATTTTTGAATTTGTAACACAGAAAAAACAACCCAAAGGACTAACTTCTCAAACAGGAATCAGCCCTTCTTTTTTGTCCTCAAAAAAAAGTTTATCGGGCACCAATAGATTCAAATAATCATTCCACTACATCTGCAATAATAACCACCCTCATTCCCACGAAGGCGTATTTCTCTTTGAATTCGTTGAGGTCGTCGTTGCGCAGGCGGATACAGCCTTCGCTGCCGCGTCCAGGGACGGAACTTTCGTTGTTGGTGCTACCGTGTATGCCGATACCGCTGAAGCCAGGTGTCTTAAGCCTTAGGAACCAGTCGCCGTAGGCAAGGATGGAGCCTCGTCCGTCGCCAAAGTCGTGTGTCCATGTTGAAGCTGGGACTATCTCTGTTATTGTGAAGGGATTGTCGGCAGCGCATTCGGGTGTCTTCATATCGCCTTTTTTTTGTTTTTGGCCATATTTAAGAGCCACGCACACAGGATAGTCGGCTATGAGTATTGAATCGCCGTTCTGTATCTCATAAACAAAAAGTTTAAGCGAAGGCTTTGAAACTATCGTGAAGCAACTGTCACGATTGATTAGCGTGCCGTAAACCAGTTTCTCGGCAATGGTGTCAGTTATGGTGCTGTCGGTCGCAATGATAGTGTCGTTTGTTGTAGATGTAGCTTCAGTCAAGTTGTTTGATGCATTGCTGTTGCAAGCCACAAGAAAATAGCAGAGTGTTATGAAGAGGTATTTCTTTAACATTTTATTCAAGTTATATGTTTACATAAAATATTGATATATGAATCTGTACTTATCCTGACACCATAAACACACGCGGGTCTTTGTGTCTTGCCAAGCGCATCATCTCGTTTGTGAAATGCGTATGGTTGCCCGACTGTTCAATTATTTCGATGGTTTTGTCGAACTGTCTCAACTCGCGATAAAGTTCCGGCATCTCAAGGTCAAGTTGGTTTTCCGGATGTTTCTCCAGTAGTATGACCAACTTGTTAAGGTTGTTTTCAAATCCTTTTCTGTTTTGTATGAAAAGTTTTTCGCCTCCAAAGATTGTCAAGCGATTGTAGTGCCAAACCCCGTAACTCATGAATCCGTTAAGCAGGTATTTGATTTTTGTGTGTTGATGGTTGCGGTGCAAGTCGTTGTATGCCCACCACAGCATACGACGCAGATAAATTTCTTTCGATGGTTCGAAATTGGTCTTGCCCAAAAAGTCAATGTAATGGTTTATGAGAGCTATCTTGCCTTTGTTGTCCGAGAAGTTGATTCCGTAGAATCTCCATGTGTTCCATGAATACACGTATGGGTCGGGGCGTTCCTTGCTTGTGACAACGCTTGTGTTTTCGGGGTCGTCAATCCAGAAGGAATGGGCGCATGCCGGACATAATATCATCTTTTGCCTTGTTGTGATATAGTTGTCATATAGTATCTTTCCATCCGAATAGAGTATGGCTTCGTTTACAAGGTCGGATCTGAGGTATCGGCCTTCAAGCCAGTTGTGGCAATTGGGACATTGGAAATAGAATGGGTCGTATCTCAGCATGGCTTGTCGGTTTTGTTTGTGAAGGGTTCTGTTGCTCTTTCGAAGATTCCTGTCATATAGGCTATTGCCATGCCATAGTTGCTGATGGGTATTCCTGCTTTTGTGGCAAGTCCTGTCCTATTGAGCAGTTGTCTGCGTGTAGCGACGCAACCTCCGCACTGTATGGCCATGGCATATTTGGCGATGTCGTAAATTGGAGCAAGACCCGACACATAATCAAAAGAGATGTTTTTTTCCGTGAATCGTCGTATCAGATTTGGCAATTTGACATGGCCAATGTCGTCACACGAGGTCTGGTGTGTGCAGGACTCAAGCATCAGTATCTTGTCACCGTCTTTGAGTTCTGACAGGCGAGGCGTACCTTTCAGGTAGTTTTCAAAGTCACCGCGCAGACGGGCAAGGATGATACTGAAGCTAGTCAGTCTCACGTCGTCGGGCACAATCTTACTTACCATGGCAAATGCCTGACTGTCGGTGACGACGAGGTTTGGCTTCGGCATGGTGTCAAAGTAGTGTTGCAGCATGGTCTCTTTCACCACCACACAGATGGTGTCGTTGTCGAGGGCATCACGTATGGTCATCACTTGTGGCAAAATCAGTCTTCCTTCGGGGGCTTCGCTGTCGATAGGGCAGACAAGGACAATGGTGTCGCCTTTTTTAACTATGTCGCCGAGGAGAGATATTTTGGTATAGGCACTGTCGGGGATGTATTTTTTCAGCAGTTCTGTTATAGCATCGGCATTTGAAGCGTTCTGTGTACTGAAGTCCATCACTGTGGCTCCATACGATTGTGACAACTCTTTTGACAAGGTCTCGTTGAGAGGTGTGATGTCGGACTTGTTGTGAACGATAAAATAAGGCAAGTCTCTTTCCTTTATCATCTTGACAAGGGCTTTCTCTTCTTTGTCGAATCGGTTGTCGATAATGACAACGATGGCGCAGTCTATCTCGTCGAGGACTCTCAGCGATTTTTCGACACGCTGTTGTCCCAAGTCGCCAATGTCGTCGATGCCAGCGGTGTCGATGAGCACGCACGGACCTATGCCGAAGATTTCAATGCTTTTCTTGACGGGGTCGGTGGTGGTGCCTGCTGTTGGCGAGACGATGGCGGTGCCTGTACCCGTCATCAAGTTGATGAGCGAGCTCTTGCCGCTGTTGCGCTTGCCGAAAATGCCAATATGAGGTTTCAAGTCCTTAGCCATAAAACAGATGCTTATAACGCCCGCAAAGCTACGAAAATATTGTTTATGTTTACAAGAAGGATCTGTTATTCACTCATCGTTCAGGCAGAAGTATCGCAGTTTTCTTCCAGTTTTCACCTTGCATTTTTCAAAATTCAACTATCTTTGTCCTTGCTGAATCGGGAGAAATCGGTTCAGACAGAGAATGCTAATTCTTCGCTCTATTCCTCGGAAGGGATTCCTTTCATTTGTTGGCGTAGTGAGTCAACAGTCTCCTAAAAAAAGCGGAAAAGCTTGACAGATGTCGGACTTTACCCATTTTTGTCACAAATAGCAAAAGCGCATTTTTTAGGTCAAACCGACACTATGACAATAATCTGAAAGATGGAGCCAAAAGAAAACCAGGTTACAAAACATGAAGACAGCCAAAACCAAGTTTACCAATCGGTAAGAGGGTTTGTCATCGAAGCTCGTCAACAAGTTTACAAATCTGTCAATACAGCCATGGTTTTGGCTTATTGGAAAATTGGCAAGACCATCTATGAAACCGACCTATGCTATGGATTGACTATGATGGCGAAGAATCATATATGGAAGCCACAGGAAAGCACTCCGCTTCCTTTACGGAAACAACTGTAAAACTTCATTTAGATTTTGATGGCGATGAAAAAAAACATAGGATCTGATTACAGAGTCAAAGAAGGCGACAACAATATCATATATTTACAGAAGGCCTATGACGATTATGAGTATATGATTGTTGGTCAATTCTTTAAAGACGAAGGGCGGTTAATTGTTGAGGTAAGGAATAAATATTGGGATTATTTTGAGGTGGGTTCTATAAATTCAACGAAATAAAATACAAATGATATGACAAATTTAAAATTTCTTTTCCTCGCATTTGGCCGCTTTTCGGCATCTTACTGTTTATCAATCGGTTGCATAGCCAGCTATGTACCCTCTTTCTGCGCAGCAATCTGCTCGAAAACCGACTCAAAATCACTGGAAATTAATTTATAGAACCCACCTTGAACCATATTATTTCATTAAGCAATAAAACCCGTTCTATCGGATTTGCAATCCGTAAGCCTTTGAGCAGCGGATTTTTAATCCGCCAAAGTTCACATGCACACACGATATGATTAACTATAAATCACATTGCTTTTGGCCGAATAAGACAGTACTTATTTAGCCAAATCAAGGCAAAAACATGCTGTTTTGGCTGAATATAATAAAATTTGATGGGTCAATGCCATACAACAAAAACCAATTTTGTTGGATTTGTAATAGTTTTTTTTTGCAGTGCCAGAAACTGTTTGTCGTTGGTCGCAAACGCATGTCCCGCAGTCTTGCGTCTCGTTTCAAAAAAAAAGACAATCAAACAAATCACACTTCGACGGGTTCAGCGTGCGGGTAAAACAGTTCAACAATTTTCTCCAGTCCTTCCTTATCCACCTCGTCAAAGGTAGCCAGATACTGGCTATCGATGTCGAGCACTCCTGTCACCTTGCCGTTTTTGATTATTGGCACCACAATCTCGCTTTTCGAGGCACTGCTGCATGCTATGTGGCCCTTGAACTTGTGGACGTCGTCGACGATGATGGTCTTTTTTTCCTGCCATGCCATTCCGCAAACTCCTTTGCCGAAGCCTATCCTTGTACATGCCAACGGACCTTGAAACGGTCCTAGTACCAGCTGCTCGCCATCGACACGGTAGAACCCTGTCCACCAGAAATGGAAAGTCTCGTGAATAAGAGCTGCGGCATTTGCCATGTTTGCAATAAGGTCGGTCTCAACATCCAACATCGTTTTGATTTGCTCATACAGCAACGAATATCTTGCTTTTTTATCCATATCTTAACCGGTTTGTAAAATGCAAAGTTATGTTTTTTTTAGAAATGGCTTATGTTTTCTTGCAATTATATGTCTGGTTTTTAAGCGTTTGTGACAAAAGTTTTAAAAAAAACGCTACAGAATGTTGGCTGTAACAAAAAAAGAGTTATTTTTGCAGCGCAAAGGCAGGGGCATTAGCTCAGTTGGCTAGAGCGCTTGCATGGCATGCAAGAGGTCATCGGTTCGACTCCGTTATGCTCCACTGAACCCGCTGAAAAGCGGGTTTTTTTGTTTAAACAATGACCGGAATATGGGAACTCATGGTGCTTGCATAAGACAAAACTCCAACAGGATTTGCTATATGATTCTGCCGCGTGGCATCAGGAACGAGGCTCTCGATTTGGAGGCCTTGTCGGAGAAACACTCCGTTTCCATCATACAAGTCAATGGCGTGGACTGGAACAAAGACCTCACTCCTTGGCCTGCACCAGGCGTGTTCAAGAAAGCAAAACCCTTTAGCGGCGGAGCAGCGGCATTTCTTGACAGGTTTGTCGGCGAGGTTATCCCCGAAACGGAGAGAAGTCTGGGCATGGACAATGCGGAACGTACTGTACTTGGTGTGTCGCTGTCTGGCCTTTTTGCTCTTTGGGCGGGTTTCAACACAAATGCATTAGCAAATATAATGTGCATTTCAGGCTCGTTTTGGTATGATGGTTTTGCCGACTGGGTCAGCAACAGCATTCTTTCCTCAAATGTACGCAATGTATGTATGCTACTTGGAGACAGGGAGAAAAACTCAAAAGAGAAAAGAATGGCAATGGTGGAAGAAGAAACCACTGCCATAGCGTCTGTACTGGCCGGTAGAAATGAGGCTAATATAATGTTCGAGATGGTCGATGGCACACATTTCTCGCCAGCAGCACCAAGGATTGAAAGAGCATTTGAACTTGTGTTCCAAAACTAAAAATAGCTTTTTTAAAGTAAAACTTGCTGTTTTACAGATTATTTGTATCTTTGCGGCTTATTTCTAACAAACTAATAATGTTATTTACCGATTTAGGCCTTAGCCAAAACATTCTTAAAGCCATCAACGACCTTGGCTTTTCTTCTCCAATGCCCATACAGGAGCAATCCATACCTGTCCTTTTAGAAAACGACACCGATTTTGTGGGTCTCGCCCAAACAGGAACGGGCAAAACAGCGGCCTTTGGCCTGCCGCTTCTTGAGAGAATTGACTCTTCGCGACGAGTCGTACAAGCCCTTATTCTTTGCCCGACAAGAGAATTGTGCATGCAGATAACAAAAGATTTGCGCAGTTATGCCAAATATATGCCTGATATGCTGATAGTGCCCGTTTATGGTGGCGCGAGCATTGAGGGACAATTTAAGGAATTGGCGCGCAAACCACAAATTATTGTTGCCACGCCGGGACGTCTGCAAGACATGATAAGACGCAATCGTGTTGACTTCAGCAATGTGAAGACAATGGTCCTTGACGAAGCCGACGAGATGCTTAATATGGGATTCCAAGAGGAGGTTGACGCCATTCTCGAATACATGCCAAAAGAGAAACATACTTACCTCTTCTCGGCAACTATGCCTAAGGAAGTCGAGTCAATTCTAAACAAGTATATGACAGAACCGCAACGCGTCTCTGTAGGACAGCGCAATTCGGGTACTGCAAATGTTGACCACCGCTATTATATGATGGCGGCAAAAGACCGTTATGCGGTATTGAAACGCCTTATTGACTATACGCCTTCCATTTATGGTATTATCTTCTGTCGCACCAAATTAGAAACACAAGAAGTGGCAGACAGCTTGTTGCAGGACGGGTACAATGCTGCATCACTGCATGGCGACCTCTCTCAGCCTCTACGAGACAATGTGATGAACAACTTCCGTAAGAAACTGGTTCAGTTGCTTGTCGCTACCGATGTGGCTGCACGTGGCATCGATGTCAGCGACTTGACACATATAATCAACTATAACCTTCCCGACGATGTCGAGACTTACGTCCATCGCAGCGGGCGTACAGGCCGAGCCGATAAGCGAGGCGTGTGCATAAGCCTTATCAATTTGCGCGAAAAGGGCAAGGTGAAGAAAATTGAAAAGATTCTTGGCCGTCCAATAGAACGCGCTAACATACCTACCGGCAAGGAAGTTTGCGAAAAACAACTCTTCAAACATATCGACCGTATTGAGCATGTCGACATTAACCGTGAGGATATTGACGATTATCTGCCCGTTATATTCCGCAAACTGGAATGGATGACCCGTGAGGAACTTATCACACGCATGGTGGCACTCAACTTCAATCGTTTTCTCGATTACTATAAAAACGCTATCGACCTCAATGTTGACGAGAAAGAAGAAAAACGCAGTCGCAGTGGCAGTGAGGAACGCCGTAAGGACCCAAATCGCGACAAAGGCCTGAAACGCATATATTTTGGTCTTGGCAAGGCCGACCATATATTGCCCCAGAAAATCATTGTCAAGATAAATGACGTGACACGTACCAAAGACATTCGCATCGGACGGATAGACCTTTTTGAGCACCATTCTTACGTTGACGTTGAGGAAAAACACATTCCTCTCATTTTAGAATGTTTTGCCGACCCGCGCCGAAACCCACAAGGCATTGTCGTTGAGGTAGCAGACAACCGTAAAGAAAGCGAAGAGATTAGTTCTGACCATCACAATGCCGGTTCGCACGATGACAGACAACATAGGCGTAAAGACAAAGACAGAAAGAATAGAGACCATGATAACAAAGCGCAATATAAAGTAGAGCGTTCACGTGACGGACACGAATGGATAGACGAAGAAAGTTGGGCTGATGGCCGTTTTGGTAGGCTGGAGACTTTCTTTGATGATGACGACCGCCCGAAAAAGAAAAAAAAGAAAAAGTCGGAAGAACGAAGTTTCTCTTCAAAAAAGAAAGGTGGCGGAAAAAACAAACAAAGTCGTCGCGGAGCAGGACGTAGCAGATAATCCTTAAGTTTTTTTTGTTTTTTATATGTCAAGCATATTAAAAATATGGTTGATGGCTTTGCGTCCAAGAACTCTGGTCCTTTCTTTGGCAGGTGTGCTGGTGGGTGGTTTTTTGGCTATGTCTGAAGGTGGCGGCAATATGTGGGTTTGGCTTTTGTGTGCTGTTACTGCAATGCTGCTTCAGTCGCTCTCGAACCTGTCCAACGACTATGGTGACTATGAAAAGGGCGTTGACAATGCCGACCGAATTGGTCCTAAAAGACCTTTGCAGAAAAGGCAACTCAATGCCTCGCAAATGAAAAATGCCATTATTGTGATGGCAATGCTGTCGTTGTTATCAGGAGCGTCTCTTGTTTTTTTTGTGGCAAAACTCTCGTTATATGAAATGGCTTTCTTTGCGCTATTGGGAATAGGGGCGGTGGCAGCGTCAATGCTCTATACTTTGGGTAAGAGACCCTATGGCTACCGCGGTCTTGGCGACTTTTATTGTTTCATATTTTTTGGCATTGCCGCTGTTTTTGGCACCTACTATCTGACGGCTCACCAAGCAAAATGGATGGTTATGTTTCCTGCCGTAGCAATGGGCTGCATGTCGAATGCGGTACTAAACATCAATAATATGCGCGATGTCGAGAATGACCAAATGAATGGTAAGAGAAGCCTTGTTGTGAAGATAGGGCCTAAAAACGCTTATGTCTATCATGTGGCGTTGATAGTGTGTGCATTCGTATGCCTTACCGTCTATACAGCCTTAAGCGGAAAATCATTGTGGCACTATGCCTTTTTGGCTCTTTTCCCGCTGTTTGCTGCCGATTTGGCTGGCTTAAAAAAATCTTCGTCGGCACAGCTTGACCCATTCCTTGGAAAACAAGCCGTAAAGACCTTTTTTCTTGCATTGGTGTTTGGTTTTCTTATGCTTCTGTAAGACTGTTGTTCCGGGAAGTCTCTCCTAACCTATTCTTACCCTAGGGTCAATGATACCGTAGATTATGTCAACTATAACGTTTATTATCACCAACATCAATGCGATAAGAAGAACAGCTCCCATTATGACGGGAAAATCGTATTTCTCAAGAGCATCTACTATTACTACGCCTATTCCTTTCCAATCGAAGACATATTCAACGAACACGGCACCTGCCATCAGTGAGGCAAACCATCCCGACACAGCAGTTACAACTGGATTTAGGGCATTGCGTAGTGCATGCACACAAATAATCCTTGACTTGCTGAGACCTTTGGCTTTGGCTGTCCTTATATAATCCATCGACATGGCTTCAAGTAGCGATGTGCGGGTCAGTTCCACAATGACAGCCAATGGGCGCATGCCTAACGTAAGTGCGGGCAAAATCAGGTTTTTGAGTGAAAGATATTCGCCATTGCCATAGTCGTCAACAGAATACATACTTCCGGTCATGCTCAACCCTGTCACATTGTCAAGAATGAAACCAAAGACCCAAGCCATGAGTATTGCCGCAAAAAACGATGGCAGCGACATCCCTATCGTTGTGATAAATAGTGTGAACTTGTTGAGGAATTTGGAGTTGTGAACTGCGGTAAGAATGCCGATAAGCAGCCCTAATACGAGCGCAATTGATATTGAGACCACGGCAAGCAGGAAAGTTTTCGGGAAGGCTTCGGCAAGAATATCTGTCACATCACGACGACTTTGGTACGACATCCTCAGATAAGGTTTTTTAAGTACTATCGCAGTGTTGCCTATTACGCCCATCTTTATGTATGGAGAGCGCTTTTCTAGTGTCTTGTCTTCGTTTTCGTAGAATGATATTGGGATAAGGTCGTTCAGATAGTTGGCGTATTGTCTGCCTATGCCTTGGTTCAGGCCCAACTCTTCGCGTATGGCTTCAACGGCCTCTTTGTCGGCGCGTTGCCCTAACATCATTTGAGCAGGGTCGCCAGGAAGAATGTTGAACAGAAAAAACACCAATGTCGCGACACCCCACAGCACCGCTATTCCATAAAGTATTTTTCTTGTTATGTAGGAAAACATTTTATCTTAATTTTCAAGTAAGGCGTTCAGTTTTTCGCCAATTGGGAAGTCTATCGCACTCCATTTGTCTATTACAAGGCCGTCGTCTAGGTAAATAAGGCCGGGATTGAACCTTACTATGGTTTTTATCTCAAGGTCATCGCCGTAGTAAACTTCATCAACAAAGGGGTAATTCTTTCTTATTGTGTCAATCTTGGAAGGTTGGGCTTCGGTAAGCCAGACCACATTGAACCCTTTTTGCGTGGCCATTTGGGCAATGTCTTCCATCTTGTCCCAATCTGTCTCGCTTATGTCGCCAATGTCTGATGTGGTGAACATAAGCATCTTTTCGGTCGCGAGCAACATGTCGGTTATATCATTGCCGTCGGCATCGTATGCTGTAAAGCCTATGTAAGGTTTTCCTCCCTCGGTACGTTGGTCAACGAACTCCCATTGGCTGAGCCATACGGAGTCGTTCCAGGGATAGTCAGGCGAGAGATATTCTTTTGCCTCTCCGGTGGTTTTGTTCTTGTAGGTGAGGTATATGCGTTGTGGCACTGATTCTTGTTTCATCTGCCGGCCTATCTTCCAGTTCATGAAGTCTATCATAGGCAAGTGACGATAATTGTAAATCTCGAAACCCAGGAACAGTGCGGCATATAATATCGCTATCCAAAATTCGGTGCGCCAGGCCAGCTTGTTGCCCAATTGTTTGTTGTTTATGATTAACGGCAGCAATACGGCGTCAATGACAAGGTTTTTGTAAAAAGTTTGCCAATTGGTCATTTTTACGGCAGCGCCAAAGCAACCACAGTCTGGAACTAGATTGTAGAGAGCGTCGAATAACGTTGTGGTAGTGAAAAAAAGCATGAGCAACGTAGCGCCCAAAACGGCTATGCGCGAGAAAACGTTTGTGAACAGACATATTCCAACAATGAATTCGGCCAATATCATACCCATTGCCAGAATAAGGGCAAATTCGTTAAGCCATTCAATGTTGTAAGCGGCGAGATAGTCAATTATCTTGTATTTTGTGCCGACAGGGTCAATGCCTTTGGTGAAACTGCTGAAGATGAACAGGCCGCCAACGAGGAGCCTGCAGAGGATAAGGGCAGGCTTGCCATGACCTTTGAAAAACACAATTGGAATGAGAATGTTGACAATCAGTGCCGTAAGAAAGAATGCCGAAAACGATGGTATGTAAACTATTGCAATGGCTGTGGCAATGGCAGCAACGATGCCGACCCATGACATTATTTTTGACAACTTGTTCATTTTTCTTTCTCCTCGGCTAAAAGAATTAGTGCAAAAACGGCATAGTTTATCATGTCAAAATAGTTGGCGTCGAGACCTTCTGACACAAGTGTCTTGCCGTTGTTGTCTTCAATTGACTTGCATCTAAGCACTTTCATCATTATAAGGTCTGTGATAGAGTTGACTCTCATATTGCGCCAAGCCTCACCATAATCATGGTTTTTGGCATTCATCAAGGTGAAAGCCTCGCCGGTAACATCGTCGTAGTCGGCAAGTGCTTGCTCTCTGCTGATGTCAATGTAGTCGGAAACGCCGCGTCGAAGTTGTATCACTCCCATTGCCGCATAGTTGACGATGCCAATGAATTCGGGTTCGATGCCTTCGTCAACAAGGTGGGCCTCGGTGGTCTGCAAGCCGCGTATTCGCTTCACCTTAATGAAGATTTGGTCGGTTACTGATGGGGCTCGCATTATTCGCCAAGCAGGACCGTAATCTTTCATCTTGGCTATGTATAGCTCGCGGCATTGGGATATTATTTTTTTATACTGGAGATCGGTGTCGTGTTTCTCACTCATATTTCCTAACTTTGCAAAATCAATTTACAAAGGTAATACTTTTTTGTATGTTAGAACTTGAAATACGCAAAGAAAAGCATATTTTTGGGCATACCGCTATCATGGGCATCCTCAATGTCACACCCGATTCATTTTCCGATGGAGGCTTATATGCGGCTTGTGACAAGGCTATAGCACATTGTGGCCAGATGCTGTCAGATGGAGCAGACATTATTGATGTGGGAGGTTTTTCTACTCGCCCCAACGGGCAATCGGTTAGTGTTGAAGAGGAAACATCCCGTGTTGCCCCCGTCGTGAGCGAGATAAGGAAACAATTCCCAAAGGCTATAGTTTCGGTTGACACCTACCGTCTTGAGACGGCTCGCCGCTGCATTGATTTGGGAGCCGATATTGTCAACGACATTTCTGGCGGCCTTTTTGACCAAGCCATGTTGCCGTATGTGGCCGAAAACAACGTGCCATACATAATGTCGCACTTGTGCGGAACACCCGAAACCATGCATTCATATCGACTTGAGACAGACATCTGTACCATTGTGGCTGATTTTTTCAGAAAACAGCTTGATAAGATTTACTCACATGGCGTTACACAAGTGATTCTTGACCCAGGCATAGGTTTCAGCAAAAGTCTTGAGGCCAATTATACACTTCTCAACAATATTGGACAATATAGAACAGAAAATTTACCCGTGTTGATTGGTGTATCACGCAAATCGTTGATTAACAAGGTTATCGACAGCACTCCCATCACTTCAGAGAACGGCACGACGGTGTTGAACACGATGGCAATTCTCAATGGCGCAGACATCATAAGATGCCATAATGTGAAAAATGCTGTTGAGGTTCGCAAATTGGTTGGGATGTGCCAAAAAAACACTATTTTTGCAAAAAAATAAGATATGGAATTGTTCATACATGTCGGTTTTTTTGATGTGATAGATATAATTCTTGTCGCATTATTGCTTTATGGAACATACTATCTTCTCAAGGGAACTACGGCGATGCGCATCTTTCTTGGCATCGTGGCACTTTGCCTGATATGGCAGATTGTTGACATCTTGGAAATGGAGTTGTTGTCAACAATTTTGGGTGCATTTGTGAGTGGTGGTTTCATAGCATTGGTAATCATCTTTCAGCCTGAAATCAGGCGTTTTCTATTTACTGTAGGCACTCAAGCCAATATGAGCCGCATTAGCCGTTTCTTCAAGTTTCTTAGGCCAGGCAAGGAAAAGATAGAACTCGATACCGATGCTATCGTTGAGGCTTGCACCAATATGTCGGCAATAAAACAGGGCGCTCTTATTGTCATTACTCGGCAAAACCCATTGGTTGATATAGCGGCAACAGGAGTCACCGTCAATGCTAATATTAGCAGCCCGTTGATTGAAAACATATTCTTCAAAAACAGCCCCCTACACGATGGGGCTATGATAATAAGCAACAACAGCATAATAGCAGCCCGTTGCATTCTGCCCGTTACTAACCGAACCGACCTCCCTGGCCAGTATGGACTTCGGCATCGAGCTGCAATAGGTTTAAGCGAAGACAACGACCCAGTAATAATCGTTGTGTCAGAGGAAACGGGCCGAATTAGCGTAGTTCACAGCGGAAAGGTAATGACAGCAACTCCCGATAGCCTTTCTGACATCATAACTAAATTACTAACAAGTTGATTTTTTGTTTGAAGCTATATGTGGCAATTGTTGCGACAAATATGGTGATCAGAATTCCATTTTCATTTGATTTTTAGCCTATATTTTTTTATTCTACACGGTTTTGAAATTTTGAATATGGACTTCATTTTAGAGAATCATTAACATGATTTTGTCACTTTTAGCGATTGACGAATTTCTTTTTTGCCGAAATTCATCCCAAAATACCGTTTTTTGTCACTCATATCGCAATTTTATCCCAAAAACAGCCGTATTTATAACATTTATTTAAAATAATATAAACAACATTGTTCTTTTGCAAAAAAGAAAACAAGCGATTTTTTTTATTAAAACAAAAATATGACACAAAAAAACGAGAAATACGCACCCATACGTCACTTTTTTGATTATTTCAATGAGCGAGTGCCAATTAACTGGGACAACCCAGCTTTAACCGATTATGATGCTGAAAAGAGTTACACTTATGGAGAAATGGCAGTGCAGGTGGCCCGCATACAGACATTGTTGGAGACGGCAGGCATTAAAAAAGACGATAAGGTTGCTATATGTTCAAAGAACTGCTCAAATTGGGCAATTTCTTTCATTAGTATAGCCGCCAATCAAGGCGTTGTTGTTTCTATAATGGATGCCTTTGTGGGTGGTGACATTGAGAAACTTGTAAATCACTCCGATGCCAAGGCCATTTTTGCAGGGCCAGTTGTATGGAAAAAGATCAATATGGAAAACATGCCTAATATAAAGATTGCTGTAGGCACCAACGATTTTGAACTTCTCTATGCCCAAAGTGATGCTGAACGTATGGCTTACGACAATCTAGATGCCAATTTCAAAGCTAGGTATCCTGAAAGCTATGGCAAGGAAAACATCCATTTCCCTACCGACAACATGGAGAAATTGATGATTATAAACTATACGTCTGGCACGACAAGCGACCCTAAGGGTGTTATGCTTTCATATAGGGCCATTTCTGCCAATATACACTTCTGTCAGGAGACCATTCCTACCTGCGCCGGTTGGACAGAGGTGTGCATGTTGCCTTTGGCTCACATGTTTGGGATGAGTATTGAATTCCTTTATCAATTAGCTGGCGGTTGCCACGTCTATTTCCTTACAAAGACACCTTCGCCTACGGTACTTCTCAAAGCCTATTCCGAGATACATCCTTATATGATTCTCACAGTGCCGCTTGTACTTGAGAAGATTTTCAAGGCTAAGATATTCCCGGCTCTTGACAAACCATTTGTCAAGTTCTTGTGGAACACTCCTTTGTTGTGCAAGATTGTAGAGAAGAAATTGTACAAGCAACTTATGGAGGCTTTTGGCGGGAAACTTATATGGCTTATTACCGGAGGTGCAGCCCTTAATGCCAAGGTTGAGGAAATATTTCGCCGCATCAAGTTCCCGCTTGTTGTTGGCTATGGCATGACAGAATGCGGCCCCCTAATATGCTATGACGATTGGGCGAACGAAGTGCAAGGCTGCTGCGGGAAATGCGTTCCTCGTAACGAATTGAAAATAGACTCTGACGACCCTAAAAAAAAGGTTGGAGAGATACTGTTCCGCGGTGAGCACCTTATGATGGGCTTTTACAAGAACGAAGAGGCTACTAAAGCGGCTATCGATGACGAAGGGTGGCTACATACAGGCGATTTGGGCACCATGAACGAAAATGGACACGTCTTTATACGCGGCCGCTCTAAAGCCATGATACTCGGTTCAAATGGACAAAACATTTATCCTGAAGAGATTGAAGACAAAGTAAACAATATGCCAGCCGTTGTGGAATCAGTTGTCGTAAGTCGCGATGGCAAACTGGTAGCTCTTGTCTTCCCTGACGTAAAATATGACCTGCAAGACAGGACAATGGAAAATATTATGGAAGAAAACATTAAGAAATTGAACAGCATGTTGCCCGCTTATTCGAAATTGAGTGAGATCGTCCTTGTCGAAAAAGAGTTCGAAAAGACTCCCAAACGCAGCATACGTAGATTCCTTTATAAGTAAGACTTTATTTTGTATTTGTTTAGTCATATTTTTTGTTGTTGACGGGGACCGGCATTTCCGGTTCCTGTCTTATTTATATCTTTGTGGACTTTTTCATTAGCAGGATTCAAGTCACAAATGCAACTTTGTTAATGTTTAGTTTAATATCGGGTGCAAATTTAGTGATAAAATATTCAATTGGGGTCAAAAAATTCAATCTTTTTCTCGGTCGGTTGTTTAATTTGTTCTGTATCAATAGAATATCTTTGTCGTTAAGGTTTTCGAATGATGATTTCTTGGGGATGTATTGCCTGATGAGTCCGTTCATGTTTTCGTTTGCGCCGCGTTCCCACGAATGATACGGATGCGCGAAGAACACGTCTATCCCAAGGGCCTCGGCTATTTCCTTGTGAGCCGCGAACTCCTTCCCGTTGTCGGCGGT